>CACYHZ010000012.1 GCA_902774345.1 uncultured Bacteroidia bacterium
ACCCCCGCCAGGGCCCAGATGGAGCCTTTCAGCGGATAATGCAGCGGACCGAAGAGCAGCAGCTGCAGCACCACGCCCAGCACCGTGAACAGCACGGTATAGGGAATCATCTTGCCCAGAAGGGCCGTGCCGATGGAATCGCCAGCGACATCCAGCAGCTGCGTGGAGGTGCCGTATTTGAGCTCAGAACCCACGGCGTAGGCCGTCACCAGGGCGATACACATGGCCAGGATGCCCATCAGCACCATATTCACCAGATAGTAGCCGTAGTTGGTGGGGGCGTTTCCGATGGTATGCGCGTCAATCACCACGGGCTGGATGCTGGCCATGATCTCGTGGTCGCTCATACCCTTCATCCGCAGCACCTGCCGCTCCACGGCGCCGTTGGTGAGGTTGATCATGTACAGGATGTCCTTGTAGGCCAGGGCACCGCCGATGACGGGGTACATGGTGTTCACGTACACCTGCATCTTGGGGGTGCGGAAGCTTTGCATGTCCTGGTCAAAGTGCTCGGGGATAATGACATAGCCGTAGATGCGGCCGGTCTCCAGCTCCCGCCGGGCGGCCGGGATGGAGGCAAACTCCACCACCTGTCCCAGCTGCGTGGCGTCCAGCTGCTGCCGGAAGTTGCGGGAGGTGGAGGAGTTGTCCAGGTCCACCACGCCGATCCGCAGCTCCTGCGGCAGTCCTTCGGCCATGAAGGTGGTGAAGAACAGCGTTGCGGCCACCATGACGCCCACCGAGCCCAGCAGATACAGGGGACGGCCTCGCATGATGCTCAGTTCCCGGCGGATCACCTGCGCTATTTGCGTTTTCCAGCTCATTTCTCACGGGAAATCATGATCACGCTCATGCCGGGACGAAGGCCGTCCACCGGGGCGTCGGGCCGGGCGCGTACTTCGAAGGTGCGGGTGTCGAATTCGCCGATTTCCTTGGTGGCGCGCCAAGTGGCGTAGGACTCACGCACGGCGATGTAATAGACGGTGGCGCTGATCTGGGCATTGTCCAGGGCGGGGCAGGTGAGGGTGATCTTGTCGCCCTGCTGCATCTTGTGCAGACGGTCTTCGCGGATGTTGAAGGTGAACCACATGTCGCCCAGGTCCTGGATGGTCATGATGGGAGAGCCCTGGCCCACCAGTTCGCCCACTTTGGGATAGCGGGCGGCGATGATGCCGTCGGCGGGGGAGGTCAGGTGAATCTCGTCCAGATAGGAATTCACCAGCTGAACGGCGGCATTGGCCCTTTCCACCAGGGCGATGGCTGCGTCCTTGTCTTCCTGGCGGGCGCCTTTCACGGCCATGTCGTACTGGCTCTTGGCAGCCTTGGTGGTGGCGACGGCGGCCTTGTACTGGGCCTCCACTTCGTCATATTTCTGGTCCGATACCACCTGCTGCTCGTGCAGGGCCTGGATGCGTTCGAAGGATTTGCGCATCACGTCTTCGCCCACGATGGCCTTCTGCCACAGCTCGTAGGCGCCGGTAATCTGTTCGGCCCGGGCGCCGTGCATGGCTTTGTCCTTCTGGGCGGTGGCGGCCGCCTTGGCGGCGTTGGCTTCGGCAATCTTGGAGCGGATTTCGGGGGAGTCGATGATTACCAGCGTGTCGCCTTTGTGTACGCGCTGGCCTTCTTCGGCCCGGAATTCCTCGATACGGCCCGGCACCTTGCCGGAAACGCGGTATTCGGTGGCTTCGGCCTCGCCCTGGATCACGATGCTCCGGGGACGGGATACGATATAGCCGATGATGGCGATGACTAGCACCAGGGCCAGCAGACCGCCGATGCCCATGAGCAGGTTGTAATTTTTCTTGCTTTCCATAGTATTGTATGCTTGATTATTCGTGGTAATCGCCTTCGGCTTTCCGGAGGCTGGCGGCGGTCATCTGCAGGTCGATGCCGGCGTCGATGTATTCGCTGTGGGCGCTGAGCCAGGCGGTGTGGGCGGCCAGCACCGTATTGGTGGGCGTCACGCCGGCTTCGTGGCCGATGGTGGCTTTACGGAGGTTCTCCTCGGCGGCGGCCAGGTTGGACTGGGCCATCACCAGTTTCTGCTGCGCTTCGCCGAAGAGCTTGCGCTGCTGGGTGACCTGCAGGTCGATGAGTTCGCGTGCGTCGTCCAGCTGATCACCGTACAGGCGGGCTTCGGCCTGGGCCTTGCGGTATTTGTACAGGCCTTCACCGGCATGGAAGATGGGCACTTTCACCATGACGCCGGCGTGGAAACCGCCGCCGTTCCAGCTGTTCTGGAAACCGTTGTACAGGTTGGGGTTGGTGACGGTATAGGCACCTACCAGGGCCACGGTGGGCATCAGGTCGGCGCGGACCACCTTGGCTTTCTTGTCGAAGATTTTGGTGGCCAGGTCCAGGCTGCGGGTCTCGGGCCGGTCGGCGTAAATGTCCTCCAGGCTCTTCTGTACGGGCTCTTCGGGCTCCGGGATCACCTCCAGGTTTTCATCGGCCAGGATAATCTCCGTGTCCAGGGGCAGGCCGATCCGGTGGCACAGCAGCATCTTGGAAAGGGCCAGGCCGTTGGTGGCCTTGGTGAGCATCATGTCGGCTTCGTTGGCTTTTACACGCACCTGAAGGGCGTCCGATTCGGTGGATACACCGGCGGCGATGGCGCTCTCCACGTCCTTTTCCATGTGATGCAGCAGGTCGGCGTAGCTTTCGGCCAGTTTCTGCTTGTTGCTGATGGAGATGATCTGCCAGTAGGCCTGGTCCACGTCCAGGAGGATTTCGGCCTCCTTCATGTCGTACTTGGACTGGGACAGCTGCTGGGCCAGGGCGGCCATCTGGTTGCTGTAGATGATCTTACCGCCTACGAACACCGGCTGCTCCACGGTCACGGTTCCGGCCCAGATCTGGTGGGTGTCGGGGTGCAGGGAGGCGTCGATCTCCTGGCCGATGGCGTTCACGGGCGTGGCGATGTCAAAGCCTCCGTTGGCCCGGGCCGATGCCAGGACCTGATGTCCCAGGGACTTGATGTATTCGTTGGAGACGGCGGCGTCCCAGCGGTTGTTCAGGGCGTCCCAGATGGAGTTTTCCAGCGTGGTACCCATGTTCTGCAGGCGCTGTGACTGATCGTCACTGATCAGGGATACGTCCCGGTTATTATAGATATAGGCACCGGTGGCGCTCACTTTGGGGAAGTAGTTGGCGCGGGCAATCTTGCGGTCGTAGCCGGCCATTTCCGTCTGGATGCGGGCCTGGTCCAGTTCCTTGCTCTGCCGGATGGCCATCTGGCGGCAGTCTTCCAGTGTCAGGGCCTGCGGCATGTACTCCTGTGCGGCTGCGCCCAGGCATGTCAGGGCAAGCAGCGATGTTAGCATGAAGTTTTTCATATTGTCACTTTGTCATATTGTCAAATCGGCAACAGTGTCTGCAAATCCTTTGCCGATTTTGCCATAAAAAGGCTTCGATTCGGGCTGTGAATATGTCAAAAGGTCGAATATTCCGAAATTTTGCAAAAAAGTAATGGCCGGTAGAGGGAGCTACCGGCCATTGTGCATTGTATGTAGGGGAGGGCTACAGCTGATTGTCGCTCAGCTCGAAGGTATTGCCCTGGCGGATGTCTCCGGTGGACATGCCCTTCTTGAGCCAGCGCATGCGCTGTGCGGCTGTTCCGTGCGTGAAGGACTCCTCCACGGCATAACCCTGGGCTTTCTTCTGCAGGTAATCGTCGCCGATCACCGATGCGCAGCGGATGGCTTCCTCCAGGTCTCCGTCTTCGATGGAGTCGAACATCTGGTTCTCGTAATGGGCCCATACGCCGGCGTAGAAATCGGCCTGCAGTTCAATACGGACGCTCATCCGGTTGGCATCGGCCTTGGACATCCGGGCCATCTTGCTGTGGGCCTGGTCCAGGGTGCCCAGCACGTGCTGGACGTGGTGCCCGACTTCATGGGCGATCACGTAGGCGTAGGCGAAGTCCCCGTCGGCCCCCAGCTGCTGTTTCATGCTGGAGAAGAAGGACAGGTCGATGTACAGCTTTTCATCGGCGCTGCAGTAGAAGGGGCCCATGGCTGCCTGGCCCTGTCCGCAAGCGGTGGAGGTGCTGCCGGTGTACATCACCAGGGTAGGGTTCTTGTATGCGCCCAGGCCGTTCTTCTGGAAGTATTGCGACCATACGTCTTCGGTGGAAGCCAGGATCTGGCGGGAGAATTTGGCCAGGGCTTCGTTTTCGGCCGTGGGTTCATAGGACTGCTCGGTGCCGGCGCCCGACAGGCCGCCGACGGTTTGCAGTACGTCGCCCAGATCCCCGCCCATCAGCAGGGTCAGGATGGCTACAATGGCAATGCCGCCAATGCCCAGGCCGGCTTTTCCGCCGCCGCTCAGGCCTCTGCGGTCTTCTACATGGGAACTTTCACGTCTTCCGTCCAGTCTCATAGCAATGAAATCTTTAGTGTTTCCACAAATTTACACTTTTTGCCCCGAAATTCCGCGACTGCCGATAAAAATTTTGCAATGCCGAAAAATATCCTTACATTTGCAGTCCCATACATGGTGGATGTAGTTCAGCTGGTAGAGCATCGGATTGTGGTTCCGAGTGTCGTGGGTTCGAGCCCCATCATCCACCCCAAAACAAGAGAGCTTTTCGGCTCTCTTTTGTTTTTGTATAGGTAGGTGACCCCCTTTAACAACTGAAATCGGTCAAATAACGTACTATTTGACCGATTTGACTTTCACGCGCGAGTGAAAACGGTCAATAATGGCCAAAAGTGACCGATTTGAGTGTGCCGTGAGAGAGCGCGCCATCGCTCAGAAGGCAAAAAAGGGGCTAGCCCGGTCGCTTGACGGCTAACGCCTCCCTCATAGCCACGCCTTCGGCGCGTCTAACGGTCGTTGAACGGACGCCGTCATCCCGCTTCGCGGAACCGCTTAAGAACGCATCCTAGTAGCTGCATCTTGTAGCGGGGAGTAATCTTCGCTACTTTTTTATAGTTAGTGTGACAGCGTACGTTGCATGGCAAAAAAATACGTCCACCGAAGTGAGCGATGTAATTATTCGTAATGTCCGAAGGCAGAGAGAACCAGGACTTCCACTACGTCATCGTAGATTTTGTATACAAGCCGGTGCTCTTTTGTGATGCGTCTGGAATAGACGGAGCCGTCATACCCTTTTAGGGGCTCTACTTGGCCGGTTCCGGTTCTGGGATGCTCCTTGAGTTCATCAAGGAGACGTGCCAACTTGGATAACGACAAAGGGGCTTTCTTCTGTAGCTCCTTCAAATCCTTCCTTGCGTCCTCAGAAAAAACAATTGTATACATACTACTCCGATTCAATTAGCCGAGCAAGGAACTCCTCGTTGTTCTCTCCTTCGTTCATTCTGTGCACCTTGCCAGCCTCATAATCGGCAATGCCCTGACGGATTTTTGCATCAAGAGTTGCTCGGTCAATGAGCGTATCCTCGTCCATGATTGGTACAAGGCGATAGCTGCCGTGAGACCTTGAAGTTATCACGACATCGTTTACACGGGCCAGATCAAAGTATTTCCGCTGGTTGGCCCTGAATTCTCTACTGCTTACAACAACCATAGCTTTTCTTTTTCTCTTTGCAAAGCTATGAAAAATTAATTGAAGTACCAAATTGGTACACGTTTTATGGTCGTGATTATTTCCCCTCCCGCGCCAGTCGGATCTCTTCATTAATCTGGTCTAAAGACATACTGGGAATTTCACCTCTTTCCACCATTGCCCGAATCTCTTCAAATGCGGCTTTTCTTTTGCTCACTTTGTCCTCCATTACTGGAGCTTCAATGTCAAAGGGGATACTCCGCTTCCGTACGACGGCGCGAGCAAAGATGTTAAAGGCGGTATTGGTGCTCATCCCAAACTCATTACATAGTGCATCAAATTGCACTTTCAGATCTTTATCCATACGGATTGTCATAGCTGTCTGTGTCATGGCTCTTTCTTTTTCTCAAAGCAAATACAAACATTTTGATTCATTTTACAATCATTTTGCAATCAATTTGTCGAAAAAGAATGAAGCAGAATGTGGTAAAAGAATAAACTGGACAACGCCCCGTGGGAACAACCACTTGATTATCAATTGAAAAAGCACTTACCCCTAGTCAAAAACGCCCAGGGGTAAGTGCTTAAACTGTTGTATGTGAATTACTTGCCACCACGAGACAACTCGCCCCCGGCGAAGCGGCGCCCAGCCCTTTCTCTTCGCCGAATAGTTAGTTGCGAGAAAGGAACCGTGCAAAAGGTTAGATTTTATCCCGCCAACCATTTGCACACAAAGTGCCGTAGGGTGTCCTCAGAGCTGCTTTTCATGCAAATGGTCCTCCACATAAAAACGGACCTTTTGCAAAACCAACCTTTTGCAACTCGAGGAATCCTTTACCGCAAATACGCAGTATAGGGCTCAACCACGGTGGCGCCCGCGTCGTCGGTTGTCACAACGTCGAAGGTGAGGGTGAGGGAGTCGAAGTTGAAGCCGGTCAGGGGAATGCTGTAGTAGCGGACTTCGGTTTCCAGGGCGCCCGAGGGGAGGGAAGCGGGGTTTTCGTCACCCCCGTCATGGAAGAGGCGCAAGTTCAGCTTCTTGACTTCGTCCAGGGTGTATTGGAACACGATGGGATGTGCGTGGTTGCCGCCTTTGGCTTTGTAGATGCCCAGCTCCAGGTTCAGATAACCGCCGGAGAAGCCGCCTTGCAGCAGCTCCACCGGGTCGTGACCGGGAGCTTCCTCGGTAAGGGGCGTAGCCGGGCTCACGTACACATCCAGCAGCTGCTTGATCCGGATATCCAGATTGCTGTTCAGGATGTCGAAGGTCATGTAATAGCGCGCGTCCGGTACCAGAAAGCCGTGCCGTCCGGAGGCATTTTCCGTTACGTTGAAGCTGACACCCTCGTCGCTCACCAACTGGCCGTCGACCACGTTCACCAGGGCATCGACATTCTCCATATAGAAGGTATTTTCCAACTTGCAGGACCAGGTGGCCAGCAAGCAACAGAACAGCAGGACAGCAAAGCGTTTCATCATTTTTTGACTCTTTTGGTGGGACGGGCAATCAGTTGGATATCAATGTCTTCGACCGAAAATCCCTTAAAACGGCGGCGTTTCAGCTGGCCTGCCACCAGGGCGGCCAGTTCGGGCGCTTCCACATTCAGGAAACAGTGGTTCTCCCGGTCGTACAGGTGAACGTGCCGAAGGTTCACCACATCAAAATATAACTTATTATCGGACGACAGGCGCCGCGTGTAAATCCGCTCCTGGGCCAACTGGTCCAGGATATTGTACACGGACGAGGCTGTCACTTTCAGTTTCTTTTCGGCCAGCTTGGCCTGCACCATATCGGCCGATGCGTGCTCCAGTTCCATCATGGCCTCGTGCACGGCCAGCCGCTGCCGGGTGGCCTTCAGGCCGCGGCGCCGCAGCTGGTTGCGGAAATCGTCCAGGGTAGGGATGGGCTGGTTTTTACGGATAGCCATGGGAATCAGGCGTTTAGTAGGGCGCGGGCATTGGCCACGGCTGCCGGGGTGATGGTGGAACCGGAAAGCATCCGGGCCAGCTCCTGCACGCGGCCTTCGGTGTCCAGGCATCGGACCGATGTGCGGTCGTTCACCTTGGAAACCAGGTAGTGGGCATGGCCCTTGGCCGCCACCTGCGGCAGGTGGGTAATGGCAAAGACCTGCATGTCGGCCCCCATTTCGCACACCAGGGAGCCCATTTTGTCGGCGGTCGATCCCGATACGCCTGTGTCGATTTCGTCGAACACCAGGGTGGGCATCGCCTTGTGCCGGGCCATCACGGCCTTCAGGCTGAGCATAATGCGGGACAGTTCGCCGCCCGACGCCGCTTTCTCCACGGGCGAAGGCTGGGTACCCGCCGCGGAAAAGAGGAAGCGGATGCTGTCAGCGCCGCTGGCTCCGGGGGCGGCATCTTCCACACTTACGCGAAAGACCGCATGGTCCAGATCCAGCGCATGCAATTGGTTTTCAATGGCCTGGGAAAGCACTCCGGCCGCGGCGCTCCGCTTAGCATGCAGCTGCTTGCAAAGTTCGCTGTGGGCCTTTTCGGCAGCGGCCAGGCGGGCACGGGCCTCGGTTATCCGGCCGTCCATGCCGGCGGCATCCTGCACCAGGTTTTCCAGGCGGTCGCGTTCGGCCATCAGCTCTTCCACCGTCCCTACGCCGTGCTTTTGCATCAGGCCGTGCAGCAGCGAAATCCGTTCTTCCACGCGGGAAAGCTCCTCCGGATTCATCTCAGTCCGCTCGTTCGCGTCTTCCACCTCGGCCGCAATATCCTCCACTTCCAGGCGGGCCGATGTCAGGCGTTCCACCAGCGGCGAGAGCGCCGGAATATAGCGTGCCGCCTTTTCCAGCTGGCGGGCGCTTTCCCGCAGCTGCTGGGAAGGGGAAACGCCGTCTCCGGAAGGGGAGAGCAGCTCCTGCGCCCCGCACAGCAGTTCTTTCAGCTCCTCGGCGTGCGCCAGTTGCTGCTGGCGTGCTTCCAGGCTTTCCCATTCACCGGCCACCAGGCGGGCCTGATCCAGGCGCTCCCAGCGGGCCTGGTTGTACTCCTGCTCCTGCAGGGCGCGGTCGCGCTGCTCCAACAGGGACTGCAGCGTCCGGCGGCTTTCGCTCAGCGCACTCCAGGCCTCGGCGCAGCGGCCCCGCAGTTCCACGGTCCCGGCCACCAGGTCCAGCGCCTCCAGGCGGAAACGTTCGTCCGCCAAGCGCAGCGTCTGGTGCTGGGAATGGATATCGACCAGCAGGGCCGACAATTCCTGCAGCACGCCCACGCTTACCGGTTCGTCGTTGGCAAAGCTCCGCGAACGTCCGCTGGCAGCGACGGTACGCCGCAGCACCAGGCGGTCGTCCTCGCAGGGAAGGTCTGCCGCCTGCAGGACAGCCCGTACCGGATCGTCCACGCTGAAAACGGCCTCCACCACGCAATGGTCCCCCTCGGGGCCCACCATCGAAGCGTCGGCCTTGGCACCCAGCACCAGTGACAGGGCCCCCAGCAGGATGGACTTACCGGCTCCCGTCTCCCCGGATATAATGACGAGACCCTCCGGAAACGAGGTTTCCAGAGAGCCTATCAAAATGTAATTGGAGACGGAAAGGCTGTGAAGCATAGCCTATTCGCCTTTGATGTCGATGGGGTTTTCGCTCTGAGCCTTACGGTAATACAGATCTCCGTTTTCGAATTCGGAAATGGCCACCAGGTCCGGTTTGGGCTGGCGCTCGTAGTATTTGGAGATTTCGATCTGCTCTTTGTTCTCGAACACTTCTTCCATGGTGTCGCGGTCGTTGCGGAACTCTTCCAGCTTCTTCATCAGTTCCTTCTTCTCGGCCATGGCAATCTGGTTGGCGCGCTTGTACAGAATCACCACGGATTCGTAAATGTTACCGGTGGGCGCTGCCAGGTTCTTGATGTCGCGCGTGACCGTGTTTACAGGGATTTTCTTCTTGTTTTCCATTCTAAATTTTTCTTGCTTCTATATTACTTACATCCGCTGTAACGGGGAAGTTTCAATTATTTTTCATTCACCTCGCCGCCGCGGCCCAGAATCTTCTGGACACGGCGATAGATTCCGTCCAGCTCGTTGCGGTAGTGGGAATCCGGATACTCGCCTGTGAAGTTCAGGTAGTCGTCCACGAAGACCAGGTAACGCTCCTTCTGCTTGTCCACCACGCTCAGGCGCGCGTAATGATAGGAGGCCATCGCCGTGTAGTAGAGCACGTCCTCGCGGTACATGTTCTCGGCGTTGTTTTTCAGCACATTGCGCAGCTTCACGCGGGCGGCGGGGTAGTCCTCCATCGTGTAGTACTGGCGGCCGGCTTCGAAATCCTTGCGGTCCAGGCGGCGCTGCAGGTCCTTGAGCATCTCCTCACAGGCCTGGATGTGGGGCGTATCGTCCGGATTCTCGCGCATGTATTCAGATATGGAGGCCATGCAGCTGCGGGTGGGCAACTGGTCCAGTTCCCAGCGATAGGTGGCCCGGTACATGCAGTCCAGCCGGTAGAAGGCGGCATCGGCCGCAAAGGGGCTGCGGGGGAAATTCTCCACAAAACGGGCGAAGTTGGATTCGGCCGTGTAGAAGTCCTTGAAACGGTAATTGGACAGGCCCCAGTAGTACTGGACCGTGTCGTCCCGGGCGGTGCCGCTGGTAAGGACGGCCATGGACTCGAAGAGCTGGGCCGCCTTCTGGTACTTCTTGTTGTTGAAGTAGTCCATGGCAGCCGCGTATTTGGCCTCTACGTCATTGGAGGAGAGCAGCATTTCGTACTGGCTCTTGCACGACAGAGCGCAGGCGAGCAGCACGATCAGGGCGCTTGCGATTCTGAGTTTGTTCATAGCTTAGCTGTTTACTTGCTCCAGGAGGAACTTTTCGGCGTCCCGGGCGGCCATGCAGCCGGAAGCGGCGGCGGTGACGGCCTGGCGGTAGCGGGGATCCTGTACGTCGCCGGCGGCGAAAACGCCCGGTACCGACGTCGCAGACGTCTTTCCGTTGGTGACGATGTAACCGTTCTCGTCCAGCTGCAGCCAGGGGGCGAACAGGGCCGATGCCGGCGTATGTCCGATGCCCAGGAAGAAGCCGTCGATGGCGATGTCAAAGACGGTCCCGTCCTTGCGGAGCAGACGGGCGCCGGTAACACCCATGGCATCGCCCAGCACCTCCTGCGTATTGCAGTTCCAGAGTACTTCGATATTGGGAGTGGCCAGGACCTTGTCGCCCATGATCTTGGAGGCGCGGAAAACGTCCCGGCGCACGATCATATAGACCTTCTTGGCCAGGCTGGCCAGGTACAGGGCCTCTTCGCAGGCGGTGTCGCCGCCCCCCACGACCGCCACGGTCCGCTTCCGGTAGAAGAAGCCGTCGCAGGTGGCGCAGGCCGATACCCCGGCGCCCCTGAATTTCTCTTCAGAGGGCAGTCCCAGGTAACGGGCCTGGGCGCCGGTGGCGATGATGAGCGTTTCGGCCTCCAGCTCCGTCCGGGCGTCGATGGTGACCCGGAACGGGCGCTGGCCCAGTTCCACGGCCGTGGCCGTTCCGCTGCGGACATCGGCCCCGAAATGACGGGCCTGTTCCCGCATGTTGTCCATCAGGGTGTTGGCGTCAACGCCATCCGGGAAACCGGGGAAGTTTTCCACGATGGTGGTGGTGGTGAGCTGGCCTCCGGGCTGGATTCCTTCATACACGATGGGGGAAAGGTTGGCACGCGCCGCGTAGATGGCGGCGGTGAATCCGGCGGGGCCTCCGCCCAGAATCAGGCATTTGGTTCGTTCCATATGCGTTTTCTATCGCTCTAAAGTAGTGGTATAGTCCTTCTGGAACACAATCCGGCGGACGGCTGTGTTCTGATAATTGCCCTGCGCATCCGTGCCGAAGAGGAAGTCCGTGTGCAGGCCCGTGCCGCGTTCCCAGCCCAGGCGCTTGATCCAGCCGTAGTCGTAGCGCGAGCAGCGCACCACGAAGTAACGGGTGGTGTCGTAGCCCTGGAAGGCGAACTGCGAAGGTTCGGTGTTGAACAGGGAGCGGTAGGTGCGCACGAAGCGGTCCACGTCGGGGTTGGTGTAATCCACGTAATAGGAGCTGCAGATATGCAGGGAGGCGTTGTGATAGACGCTGCCTTCGATGGTGTCGAAAGTGCGGACCTTGGACGGAGCGTACATCACCACGTCATAGCCCTTGCCCAGCATGATGCTCAGGTTCCGGACCACGTCGCCGATGAAGGCTTCGCTCTCGGAGGCCACCACCACGCGGTTGGTACCGTCCTTCTCCATCAGCTCGGTCAGGGTGGCGGGGATGCCGCGGCCTTCCACGATGGCGTAGTTCAGGATTTCGTATTCCAGTTCCTGACGGGCCATGGCGCTGCGAATGGCCACGGATGCGGTCACGTTGCCAGCGCCTTTTTCCGTGATCAGGATCACCTTGTCATCGTCCTGCAGGTCGTCCTTCACCCAACGGCCCAGATCCTCGTACTGGGCATCGGCGCCCGTGGGGGCCTGGATGAAGTTCTGGTAGTAATTGCTCAGGCTGGCGGCCTTCTGGTCCAGCGGCGAAATCACGGGCACGTGGCCCTCGACGCGTTGCAGGATGGCTTCCAGGTCACGGGAAGCCACGGGTCCCAGCACGAAGTCGCTGCGGTTCAGGGCTTCCGTGGGCGGCAAACCGGCCGACAGGTCGTACACGTGCATCTGCACTTTGATGTCTTCGGCCTCCAGGTCCTTCAGGGCCAGGAGCACGCCGGAGTAGAAGTCCATATTCACCTCGCTCACCTGGCCGGTGGCGTGCAGGGGCAGGATCAGGGAGAAGTTCACCACGTCGCGGCTGCGAAGGCGCAGGAAGGTGGAATCCGGTACTTCCTCCACGCTGTCCGGATCGGGAATCTGGAGCTGGGTATCCGCTACTTCCGGATTCTCGGAGGGAACCTCGTCCGGAACCACCTCGGGGGCGGGGACAGCGTTTTTCACCGGGATCTTGAGCACCTGACGGGAGGATAACTTCCTGTTTTTGAGGTTGTTCAGGTCCATGATCTCCTTCACCGTCACATTGTAGCGCTTGGCGATGTCGTCAATGTCCTCGTACCAGCGCACGGTGTGCTCCAGGTAAGCGGGCGACTGCGGGGCGGCGCTGTTTTCCACGGCGGCGATATTCTCGCTGAAGGGAACCAGCAGGATGGCGTTTTTCTGCAGGCCGGTCTCACGAAGCTTCGGATTGGCTTCGTACAGGTCTTCCTCGGTGACGCCATAGGCCCGTGCAATGCCGTACAGCGTCTGCTTTTCCAGCACCACGTGCGACAGATACACCTTTCCGTTCAGCTTCACCTTCTCCTTGGAGACGGTGACGGGCGTCGGGACATAATCCTGGGCAAGGGCGACGCCGCAGGCAGCGACGACGAGCAATGCGATGAGGGTGAAAAGACGTTTCATGCGTTTCTAATTTAAAGTGGCGGCAAAGTCCACGAGCCCCTGGCAGAAGCGGTCCCAGCCCAAACGCTGTTTTTCCTTGCCGATGGCTTCCAGGCAGCCGGCTTTCAGGGCCGGGTCCGCGAAGAAGCGGAGGATATCCTTCCGGATGGCCTCTGCACTGGGTGCAGGTGACACAATTCCCGTGCCACGGTCGCCGATGGTGCCTTTCAGCCCGCCTACGTCCGTGACCACCATGGGTACGTCAAAGTGGTAGGCGATGGAGCTGATCCCGCTCTGGGTGGCACTCCGGTAGGGGAGGACGGCCAAGTCGGCCGCCGAAAAGAATTGCTTGACCTGGGAGTCGCGGATGTAATCGGGGAAAACATGCACGCGCTCCTTCCCGGGGAGGGAGTCGATGATGCGCTGGTACTTGTCGAAGGATCCGTAGGGTTCGCCGGCCACCACCAGCTGATAGTCCTCCGGCAGGTCCCGGAAGGCTTCCAGCAGGATGTCCAGGCCTTTGTATTCCCGGATCAGGCCGAAAAACAGCAGCGTCTTCCGGCCGGGGTCGATGCCCAGACGGGCGGCCGCCTGGGCCCGGGGAAGCTTTTCGCCGAAATGGGCGTACAGCGGATGGGGCTGCAGGATGTGCGGGGCGTCGGGCCGAAGGCTCAGCAGATCCTCCTGCACGCTTTCCGACATGGAAATGAAGCCGGTGCAGCCGTTCAGGAACCAGCGGGTGAGGGGCTTGTCGAACCAGTGGGCCTCGTGCGGGATCACGTTGTCCAGTACCACCACGCTCTTGCAGCCGCAGTGACGGGCTACATAGCCCAGCGAAGGGGCGAACCAGCTCATCCAGTATTTCATCACCAGCAGGTCGGCGCCCCATGCCCGGATGGAACGGTCGGTCCGGGCCCAGGTGAGGGGATTGATCGTATCCAGCATGGCCTGGGCCTGCACCGGTGTAGCTTCGTCCTCGGGCGTCACGTACTGTGTCTTGCCCGGAAACAGGAAGTCCGGATACTGGCGGGAGAACGACCAGGCGCGGGTATCATGACATTTTCCCAGTCCTTCCAGCATGCTGGCGTTGAACTGGGAAATGCCTCCCCGCAAGGGGTAGAAACTGGATAAGAGTGCAATCTTCACCGAGGCGGAAGGGATCTATTTGGTGGATTCCTTGATCTTGATGTAAGCGGCGTTCAGGCCGGCGAGGATCTCGTCGGTGATGTCCAGACGGGGATCGGCGGTAACCACGGGGGTGGACAGGATGTCACCGGCGGTGGTCAGGATCATGGCGTAGCCCTTGGTGGCGTTGAATTCCACTACGTATTCGGCGATGGCGTTGGCGATCTGGTTCATCATCACCTGCTGCTCTTCGGCCATTTCCTGCTGCTTGGACAGCACGTACTGCTGATAGCTCTGCTGCTGTTCCTGCAGTTTCTGGTACTGGGCCTGGGCCACGGAAGTGGTCAGGAGCCCCTTGTCCACCTTGGTCTGGAAATCGGAGGCGTCTTTCTCCAGCTTTTTGCCGCGACGTTCAATCTCGGCCTGGATGCCGGAGGTCTTGGTCTCGAATACGGAGTTGAGGTCGTTGGCCATATCATAGCCCTGCATAACTTTGTCCATATTGAAGAACACGATGCTGCCGGCGACGGCGGTGCTGTCCTGTGCCACGGTGGCAACGGGAGCGACGGTCTGATTCTGATTGCAGGAGGCGGCGATGGCCATGATGGCTGCTGCGCCGAAAATAAGAAGGGTCTTTTTCATTATTTGTACGTTAATTAATAATCATTAAGCCTGCAAATTTAGTTATTTTTTGCGGATTTGCGAAAGATAGGCCTGAATAGTTTGCTCCAGCCCCATATAAAGGGCATCGGAGATGAGGGCGTGGCCGATGGAAACTTCGTCGGTCCAGGGAATGGTTTGGATAAACCAGGACAGATTTTCCAGCGACAGGTCGTGTCCTGCGTTCAGGCCCAGGCCGCAGTCGCGGGCTTCGCGGGCGGTTTCCAGATAGCGGGCGATGGCCTTTTCCGGCCCCTGGCCGTAGGCTTCGGCATAGTCGGCCGTGTACAGTTCCACGCGGTCGGCCCCGCAGGCGGCGGCGCCCCGGGCCATCCGCGGATCCGGGTCGATGAAGATGGACGTGCGGATGCCCTTGCTATGGAAAGTGCGGCAAAGATCGGAGAGTAAATCCTTGTTTTCCAGCGTGTTCCAACCTGCGTTGGAGGTGAGGGCATTGTGCCCGTCCGGCACCAGCGTCACCTGGTCCGGCACCACTTCCAGTACCAGGTCCACGAAACTCTGGACGGTGGGGTTCCCCTCGATGTTGAACTCCGTTCGCACGAGCGGCCGGATCTGCCGGACGTCGCTGTAGCGGATGTGCCGTTCGTCGGGCCGGGGATGCACGGTGATACCCTGGGCGCCAAAGCGTTCGCAATTCAGGGCGGCCTTGCATACGTCGGGGACATTTCCGCCCCGCGCATTGCGAAGGGTAGCTATTTTATTGATGTTTACACTGAGTCGTGTCATGGCTGCTTCATTTATATTAAGTGTACAAAAATAAGGAAAATTGTAAGAAATGTGTTAATTTTGGCGTTTGATTTTAACAGATAGTCCATGAAAATAGGATATTTTATTCTCAATGACGACCTGCGCAGCGACCGGCGGATGGAAAGCCTTCTGTCGGACCTGAGATCGGCCACGTACGAGGTGTACGAAATCCGTACCAAGTCCGACGTGCAGCCGGAGACGGACCTGGTCCTGTCGATGGGCGGGGACGGCACCTTCCTTTCCGCGGCCCACGTGGTGGCCGACATCGGCCTGCCCATCCTGGGCGTGAACTTCGGCCGCATCGGTTTCCTCTGCGAGAACCGGCCGGAGGCCGTGAGCAAGGCCCTGATGGAAGGGGACTTCCGTATCGAGTACCGGACGGTGCTCAACGCCACCCTCAAGGGCCCGGAAGCGCGCAAGAGCATCGGCATGCTGCCTTATTCGGTGAACGAAGTGGCGCTGCACCGCAGTGGTTCGTCCGTGCTCGGGATTAACGTCAGCATTGACGGGGATCCGCTGCCCACTTATTGGGCCGACGGCCTGCTGGTGGCCACCTCTTCCGGTTCCACCGCCTATTCCCTGAGTGTGGGAGGCCCTATCTGTATGCCCGACAGCAAGGTGCTGGTGATTGCCCCGATTTCCCCGCACAACCTGAACGTGCGTCCCATCGTGGTCCCTGAGACCTCCAAAATAGACATTTCCTTCGAGTCCCGCGACGGCGTGGCCATCATGTCCAACGACAACCGCAGCGTGGAAATCCAGCCCGGTTGGACGGTTCATATTGAGATGGCACAGTTTTCGCTCAAACGCATCCGGCTCGCCGAGTCCGGCTTCGTGAAGGCCCTGACCTCACGGCTGTTCTGGGGCGAGGATATGCGAAACAATAACTAATATGGAGCAAAGGATTCCTACGCACGTCAGTATCATTATGGACGGGAATGGCCGCTGGGCGCAATCCCGGGGCCTGGAGCGTGTGGACGGTCACCGTGAAGGGGTGCAGAGCGTGACGGCCTGCCTGGAAACGGCCGCCCGCGAAGGGGTGAAATACCTCTCCCTCTACGCCTTCTCGGAAGAGAATTGGAACCGTCCCAAGGACGAGGTGTCCACGCTGATGAGCCTGATGATGCGGCAGGTGGAGTGCCAGGCGGAGAAGCTGATGAAAAACCACATCCGCTTCCGCGTGCTGGGTAACCGGGAACGCTTGGGACTGGCGCTGAACGCGGCCATCGACGGACTGGAAAAAATGACGGCGGGAAACGACGGAACCACCCTCATCGTCTTCCTGAGCTACAGCGGCAAGTGGGATATCCTGCAGGCCATGAAAAAGGCCGCCCGGGAGCTCTCGGACCAGGAATTCCAAGACCTGGAAATCACGGATTTCGACCGCTATCTGGTTACCGCCGGCATCCCGGATCCGGACCTTTTGATCCGTACCTCCGGGGAGCTTCGCATCTCCAATTACCTCCTGTGGCAAAGCGCCTACACGGAGTTCTATTTTACGGATGTGATGTGGCCGGATTTCCGGGAAGAACAGTTCCGCGAGGCCCTGGCGGCCTATGCCAGCCGGGACCGCCGTTATGGTAAAGTGAAATAAAATGCTTATCTTTGCAAGATAACTACTCATTGCGAATGACTTTTAGAAAGATATTCCTGGCCGCGCTGCTGCTTCTCGGGGGAACGCTCCTGAGGGCGCAGGATACCCGCAGCGGGGTAGAGGTGGACTACAACCACCCCAAAACCTACGTAGTGGGGGGTGTCAGTGTAGAAGGCAACCAGTACATCAACAGCCATCAGATCCTGCAACTGAGTGGTATCGTGCCCGGTACCAGCATGACGGTGCCCGGCGAAGATGCTACCGGCGTGGTGAAGCGCCTGGTGGCCCAGCGCTACTTCGAGGATGTGTCCCTGGTGGTGGATTCCCTGAGCACATCGGCCGATACGGCGTGGTTCAAGATCTGCATCCGCGAGCGGCCCCGTGTGTCCAAATGGACCTTCACCGGCGTCCGTACCAGTGAGAAGAAGGACCTGCAGGAGCGCCTGAACCTGCGCGCCGGCCGCGAATATTCGGAATATGTCAAGAAGACGTCCACCGACATCATCAAGCGCTACTACAAGGAAAAAGGCTACCTGAAAGTGGAAGTTAACGTGGATGTACAGCGGGATTCGATGATCCGCAGCGCCATCCGGGTGAACTTCGACGTGAACAAGGGCAACAAGGTGCGCATCAAGAACATCAACTTCAGCGGCAATACCGACGTGAAGGAGCGCAAACTGGCCAAGAACATGAAGGAAACCCACGCCAACAAGTGGTATAATTTCTTCAAGTCCAAGAAGTTCAAGGAGAAGGAATACGAGAATGACCGCAAGACCGTCCTGGATGCCTTCAACGAGGCCGGTTACCGCGACGCCCGCCTGATCCGGGACTCCGTCTATTTCATGGACGACAAGCACCTGGCCATCGACATGGATTTCGAGCAGGGGCGCAAATACTATTTCCGCAACATCACCTGGACGGGCAACTCCGTCTATCCTTCCGAGATCCTGAACGAGATTCTCCAGATCCAGAAGGGCGACGTGTATGACCTCGTGACCATGCAGAAGCGCCTGCACGGCGGCGGCAAGGAGAATGAGTATGACGTCTCCAAGCTGTACCGCGACAACGGTTATCTGTTCTTCAGCGTCACGCCCGTGGAGGTGAATATCCAGAACGACTCCGTGGATGTGGAAATGCGCATCTCCGAAGGAAAGCCCGCCCTCCTGAATGAAATCGTCATCAACGGTAACGACATCACCAACGAACGCGTGGTGCGCCGGCAGCTGATGACCCGTCCCGGCTATCTGTTCAGCCAGACGGACTTCGAACGTTCCATCCGTGAAATCGCCTCCATGGGCCAGTTCGACCCCGAATCCATCATGGGCCCCGGCGGTTATTCCATCATCCCCAACCAGCTGAACAACACGGTGGACATCATTTACAACGTGACCGAAAAGCCTTCTTCCCAGCTGGAACTCTCCGGCGGTTGGGGCGGCAATACCTTCGTGCTCACCGCGGGCGTCAGCTTCAACAACTTCAGCACGCGCCGGATGTTCGAAAAGGGTTCCTGGCGGCCTGTCCCGCTGGGTGATGCCCAGAACCTGGCCTTCCGTTTCCAGACCAACGGTAAGTACTATACGTCCCTGAGCGCCAGCTTCTCGGAGCCCTGGCTCTTCGGCAAGAAGCCCACGTCCCTGAGCATCTCCGGTTACTATTCCAAGATGACGGACTCGTACCTGGCCATCGGCATCCTGTCCACCGACAAGATGTTCGAAGTGTTCGGCTTCAATGCCGGCCTGGGTTCCCGTCTGAAATGGCCCGACAACTACTTCGTCCTGTATAACAACCTGAGCTGGCAGACTTACAAGCTCACCAACTGGACCAACAGTTACTTCGCCTTCAACGACGGTATTTCGCACAATCTCAGCTACACGCTGTCCCTGACGCGTAATTCCACCGACCAGCAGCTGTATCCCCGTCAGGGTTCCGAATTCTCGGCCTCCCTGCAGATTACGCCGCCCTATTCGTTGTTCCGCAAGTTCAACTGGGTCTTCGACGAAAACGGACAGCGCGTGAAAGAGCCTGTGGACAGCTGGCAGCAGGTGGATTACGATACCTGGACGTCAGCCGAACGCTACAAGTGGATCGAGTACCACAAGTGGAAAGTCAGCGGCGCCGTCTATACCAAGCTGGTGGGCGACCTGGTGCTGATGACCCGTGCCCAGTTCGGCTTCCTGGGCTACTTCAACCGCAACTGGGGCTATTCCCCGTTCGAGAACTTCCAGGTGGGTGGCGACGGTATGTCCGGTTATGTCACCTATGGCGCGGAAATCATCTCCCTGCGCGGTTACGAGGACTATTCCCTGACGCCCCGGAAGATGACTCCGTACAGCCAGAGTATGGAAAGTTATGCGGGTAACGTGTATGACAAGTTCACCATCGAACTCCGTTATCCCGTGATCATGCAGCCGCAGTCCACCATTTATGCCCTGGCCTTCCTGGAGGGCGGTAACTGCTGGTCCGATATCCGCGAATTCAATCCGTTCCAGATCAAGCGCAGCGCCGGTGTGGGTGTGCGTGTGTTCCTGCCGATGATCGGTCTGCTGGGTGTGGACTGGGGCTACGGCTTCGACGATGCCACCAACGGCGGCAGTCAGTTCCACTTCGTCCTGGGACAGCAATTCTAAGAGTTTAACTGAAACAAATAAAAATCAACGAATATGAAAAAGCTTTTTGTTATCGCCCTTGCAGCTCTTGCAACCCTTACCGCTTCCGCTCAGCAGATCGGTCGTGTGAATTTCCAGGAACTGGTGATGCTGATGCCCGAAATGGACGCAGCCCGTGAGGTCATCGCCGCTTCCCAGAAAGAAGCCGAGGAAACCTACTCCGCCATGGTAGAGGAATATCAGGGCAAGATGAGCCAGTATCAGCAGAAGCAGGCCACCTGGACCGCTGCCATCCGTGAATCCAAGGAACGTGAGCTCTATGACATCCAGAACCGCATCCAGGAATTCCAGAACAACATCAGCCAGGAACTCCAGCAGCAGCAGGCTCAGCTGATGGCTCCCATCAACGAGAAAGCCACCAAGGCTGTGAATGAAATCGCCAAGAACAAGGGGATTACCATCCTGTTCGACGCCACCCAGGCCCTCTATTTCGACGAGTCCAAGGTGGTGGACATCACCACGGATGCCCGCAAGGCCCTGGGTATCGCCGACGGCCGTACCCTGGAGGCTCTCCAGGCCGAGCTGCAGGCTCAGGCCGCCGCAGCTCAGCAGTAGGGACCTACGGCGTACTGTACGCCTTTAGCAGTTTCCATTTTCCGGCAGATAAGTCCGCCTCCCTGTAAAGCAGGTTCAACGCACCGTCCGGGCCGAAATCCAGCCCTGCGGTTCCGGAGACCAGTTGGAGGAAGTTGACGGCATCTGCCGGATCATTGTTTGTATGGGGCTTGCCCAAAAGGCGGGTGCAATGTGCATCGTCCGGGCAGGCCTCGAAGGTCATTTTCAGGGCTTTTTGCGTGAGGGGCTCGTCATCGTCGTCCACCAGCATGGCGCTGCGGAAGGTCTCGAAATTGATGGCTTTCGTGTATTTGACCACCACCTGCTTGCGTTCCCACAGGCCCGGCCCGTTGTGCCAGGGGCTGTCGTAGCCCAGGTATTCGTCCAATCCGGCAAAGATGTACAGCATTCCCTGATGGGGGAGCCGTCCCTCCGGATCCAGGGGCGCGATATCCTCGCAGTCTATCTGGCAGATGAAGGTGAGGGGATAGTCGAAGCTGCCTTCCTCGTCTTCCGCAGGGGCGGTGGGGTATTCCATATCGGCCGGAAGGTCGGGATCACCCCACCACTTGGAACTGCAGAAAAGTTCGGTTTCAGTTTCCTGAAGAAGGATTTTGATGGCCATGTTATTTCAGGAATTCGTGACTGGCGGTCATGGCCTTGGGATCCAGGGCTTCGTCCAGTTTCTCCTTGGTCATGAGGCCGTACTCCAGCACCAGGTCATAGACACTGCGGCCGCTCGCGAGGGCTTCCTTGGCCACTTTGGTGGAGGCTTTGTAGCCGATGTAGGGGTTCAGGGCGGTCACAATGCCGATGGAGTTTTTCACCATCTCGTAGCAGTGTTCGGCGTTCACGGTGATGCCGTCCACGCACTTGGTGCGGAGGGTGTTCATGGCATTGATCAGCCAGGTCTGGCTTTCCAGGATGCATTCGGCAATCACGGGTTCCATCACGTTCAGCTGCAGCTGGCCGGCCTCGGCGGCAAAGCACACGGCCGTGTCGTTGCCGATGACCTTGAAGCATACCTGGTTGGTGACCTCGGGAATGACGGGGTTCACCTTGCCGGGCATGATGGACGAGCCGGGCGCCATCGGGGGCAGGTTGATTTCGTGCAGGCCGCAACGGGGACCGGAGGCCATCAGGCGCAGGTCGTTGCAGGTCTTGGACAGTTTCACGGCCAGGCGTTTCAGGGCGGCGGAATAGCTCACATAGGCGCCGGTATCGGGCGTTGCTTCCACCAGGTCGGGGGCCTTGGCAAAGCTGTCGCCGGTGAATTCGCTCATCCGCTTGGTGCACAGTTCGGCAAAGCCGGGAACCGCGTTCAGGCCCGTGCCGATGGCCGTTCCGCCCATGTTGATTTCCTTCAGCAGCACGGCGTTGCGTTCCAGGTTGGCCAGTTCCTCTTCCAGGTTGTTGGCGAAGGCGTTGAACTCCTGTCCGGAGGTCATGGGAACGGCATCCTGCAGCTGCGTGCGGCCCATTTTGATGATGTCCTTGAATTCCTCACCCTTGGTGCGGAAGCTGGCAATCAGATCGGCCAGTGCCTTTTCCAGGTGCTTGTTCATCCGCACGAAGGTGTAGCGGAAGGCGCTGGGATAGGCGTCGTTGGTGCTCTGGGCGCAGTTCACGTGGTCGTTGGGGGAGCAGTACTGGTATTCGCCTTTCTTGTGGCCCATCAGTTCCAGGGCGCGGTTGGCGATGACTTCGTTGGCGTTCATGTTCACCGAAGTGCCGGCGCCGCCCTGCATCATATCCACCGGGAACTGGTCCCAGAACTTGCCGTCCACAATCTCCTTGCAGGCGGCCACGATGGCATCGCCGATGGTCTTGTCCAGCACGCCCAGTTCCGTATTGGCGGCTGCGGCGGCCATTTTTACATAAGCGATGGCAATGATGTACTCCGGATAGTCGCACATCCGGGTATTGGATATCTTGTAGTTGTTGAGGGCACGCTGGGTTTGGACGCCGTAGTAGGCTTCGGCGGGAACGTTCAGCTCGCCCAGGAGGTCGCTTTCGACCCTGAATGCTTTTTCTGCCATAATATGCGTTTGGTTTGGGTTA
>CACYHZ010000013.1 GCA_902774345.1 uncultured Bacteroidia bacterium
CTGGGCCTGTATGATGCTGCCATCGAAACCCTTACCGCCGGGCAGCGCCGGGAGCAGGCGCTGGCTTCGTGCTATTTCAAAGCCGGTGCTTCCCCGCGGCTGATTGCCGAAGAAGGCGAATACTCCGACAGCGTCTTCGACAGCCTGACCCTGGACAGCCAGGGACTGGAGGCGCGGCATACGGAAACCTCCTTCGAAATTGGCTACGAATCCACGGTGGAAGATGCGAAAGGCAACCATTACTCCAGTTACTGGTGGGATGCCACGCCCCGGAAGGACAGCCTCCAATGGCAGGATTGCGCCCGAAAGGCCTACCAGCGTGCAGTGGCACAAATCGGCCCGCGACGCGTTCCCAGCGGGAAATACACGCTGATTGTGGACAGCGAATGCGCCGCCAAACTGGTGACGCCCCTGCTGAATGCCCTGGGCGGCTATGCCCTGCAGCAGCACAATTCCTTCCTGACGGACTCCCTGGGAAAGAAGCTCTTCCCGGAGCACCTGACCATCCGCGACCTTCCCCTCACCCGGGGGGACAGCGGCTGCCGCCTTTTCGACAGCGAAGGCGTGGCCACGCGGGAGATGGATATCATCGGCCAGGGCGTGGTCAAAACCTATTTCATGAATACGTACATTGCCCGGAAGATGCAGATGGCCCCTACGGTGGAAGACGCCACCCGGGTGTGCATCCTCCCCACCGGGGCCTGCCGGACCCAGGCCGACGTGCTGGCCCAGGTGCAGGACGGCATCCTGGTCACGGGCTTTAACGGCGGCAACTCCAACGCCGCTACGGGCAACTTCTCCTATGGTATCGAGGGCTTCCGGGTCCAGGGCGGAGAGCTGGTCCACCCCGTGCGGGAAATGCTCATCACCGGGAATTTCCTGGACCTGTGGGGCAAACTGCTGATTGCGGCGGATGACGCCCGCCCCTGCCTGTCCAAACGGGTTCCCACCCTGGCCTTTGAAGACGCAGATTTCAGCGCGTGAAAACAGCGGTTGTCATATTGAATTATAACACAAGGGATTACCTGCGGAAATTCCTTCCGGGGCTCATCAGCTCCTGCGAAGGGGTCAAGGCGCAGGTGATTGTGGCCGACAATGCCTCCACCGACGGCTCGGCGGAGATGATGCAGACGGAGTTTCCGCGCGTACGCCTGATTCAGCTGGAACAGAATTTCGGCTTTACAGGCGGCTACAACAGGGCTTTGGCCCAAGTGGATGCGCAGTATTACCTGCTGATCAACTCCGACGTCGAAGTCCCCCACGGCTGGCTGCAGCCCCTGGTGGAATGGATGGATGCGCATCCCCGTTGCGGCGCCTGCGGCCCCAAGCTGCTCTCCTATGCCCAGCGCGACACCTTCGAATATGCCGGCGCAGCCGGGGGTATGGTGGACCGCTACGGCTACCCCTTCTGCCGCGGCCGCATCCTGCAGCGGATCGAAAAGGACCAGGGGCAGTACAATCAGCCTACGGAAAACATCCTGTGGGTCAGCGGCGCCTGCATGCTGGTCCGCGCCAGCGTGTGGAAAGAACTGGGCGGCCTGGACGAGCGCTTTTTCGCCCACATGGAGGAAATCGACCTTTGCTGGCGGATGCAGCTGCGCGGCTGGAGCGTGGCGATGGTCCCCGCCTCTTTCGTATTCCACATCGGCGGCGGCACCCTGCCCAACGAATCGCCCTTCAAACTGCGCCTGAACTTCCGCAACAACCTGCTGCTGCTGGAAAACAACCTCCCGGCCACCTTCGCCGCCGAAGGAAGGGGCGAAAAGATGGCCCGCCTGATGACCCGCTGGCGCATCTTCGTCCGGATGTGCCTGGACGGAGCCTCGGCCATGGTCTATGCGGGCACGCGGAAATGGCGCTTTTTCAATGCCGTCATGCAGGCGCACCGGGAATACCGGGAGCTTCGCCGGAGGGGCGACATTCCCCCGAATCCGCAGATACCCAAGGGTTTGTACGGCGGCTGGATCGTCCCGCACGGTCTGTTCGGAGAAAAATAGTATATTTGCAAAAATATAGAGGTATTTATGAGAATCGTTATCGAAGGTGCCGGTCAGGTCGGATCCCATCTGGCAAAGATGCTGAGCATGGAATCCAACGACATCACGGTCATTGACCCGGATCCTGCACGCATCCGTGCGCTCGCTTCCACGGCGGATGTAACCACCGTCCAGGGCTCTCCTTCCACCATCAGCGTACTCAAGGAGGCAGGCTGCCCCGAAGCCGACCTTTTCATCGCCGTCAATCCCCGCAAGGACCAGAGCGTGAACATCGTCAGCGCCCTGCTGGCCAAGAAGCTGGGAACCCGCCGCGTGATTGCCCGCATCGACGACGAAGCCTATCTGTCGCCCGAGAACAAACTGCTGTTCAAGGACATGGGCCTGGACATGATGTTCTTCCCCGAGAAGAGCGCCAGCGACGAAATCGTGGACATGCTGCGCCATACGGCCTCGACCGATTCCCTGGATTTCGCCCGGGGCAAACTGCAGCTCACGGTGTTCAAGCTGGACGACGACTCCCCGCTCCTGGACATGAACGTGGCCGAATTCGCCCATACGGTGAAGGCGATGCAGGCCGATGCCGACTTCCGTATCGTCGCCATTTCCCGAAACGCCAGGACCATCATCCCGACCTTCGACACCACCTTCAAGTACCACGACTACCTGTACATCATTTCCCGCCGGGACGGACTCCCTGCCCTGATGAAATTCCTGGGCAAGGACCAGGTGGACATCCGCCGCGTCATGATCCTGGGCGGCAGCGAGATTGGACAGATGGTGGCCGAGCGCCTCGCCAGCCAGAAACTGGACGATGTCAAGATTGTCGATATCGACCCGCAGCGCTGCCGGCAGCTGTCCGAAGACCTTCCCGACGAGGTCAGCGTGGCCTGCGGTGACGTCCGCAATACCGACTTCCTGCAGGAGCAGGATCTGCGCAACTACCAGGCGGTCCTGACCTTCACCGGCAACGACGAAGTGAACATCCTCTCCTGCGTGGTGGCCAAGAAAATGGGCGTCCAACGCGTGATTGCCCAGGTCGAAAACCTGGAATACATCCGCCTGGCCGAAGAAATGGGTGTGGATACGGTTGTGAACAAGAAACTGATTACCGCCAGCCGCATCTTCAAGTTCACGCTGTCGGACAAGGTCCGTTCCGTGCGCTACGTCAGCGGCACCGACGCCGAAGTGCTGGAATATACGGCCGCTCCGGGTTCCCGCATTACCAAGGGCATCCTGAAAGACGTGGATTTCCCGCGCAACGCCATCATCGGCGGTGTGATCCGCGGGGGCGACAGCTTCATCGCCGTGGGCCACTCCCACATCGAGGCCTACGACCGTGTGGCGGTATTCGCCCTGCCCGAAGCCGTGAAGGAAGTGGACCGCTTTTTCCGCTAGTCCTGGTTTGCTTTAGAGCGGGATTTGCGCTAACTTTGCATTTTAAATTTAACTGAGAATATGAGTATCCAGACGGATCAGATCCAGAAACTGGTGGAACGCCGGGCCAACGCCCGCCTGGGCGGCGGAGCCAAACGCATCGAAGCCCAGCACGCCAAGGGAAAAATGACGGCGCGGGAGCGCCTGGCCCTGCTTCTGGACGAAGGAAGCTTTGAAGAATATGATATGTTCGTGCAGCACCGCTGCACCCATTTCGGCATGGACGCCCAGCACACGGACGGCGACGGCGTGGTAACCGGTTGCGGAACCATTGACGGACGCCTGGTGTACGTTTTCGCCCAGGATTTCACCGTGAGCGGCGGCTCCCTGTCCAAGACCATGAGCGAGAAGATCTGCAAGGTCATGGACATGGCCCTGCGCAACGGCGCCCCCTGCATCGGCCTGAACGATTCCGGCGGCGCACGCATCCAGGAGGGCATCGACGCCCTGGCCGGCTACGGCGAAATCTTCGAGCGCAACATCCTCTCTTCCGGTGTGATCCCGCAGATCAGCATGATTATGGGGCCCTGCGCCGGCGGTGCCGTGTATTCCCCCGCCCTCACGGACTTCACCCTGATGGTGAAGAACAGCTCCTATATGTTCCTTACCGGCCCGGCCGTGGTGAAGAGCGTCACCGGCGAGGTCGTGGACCAGGAGCAGCTGGGCGGCGCTTCCGTGCACGCCAGCAAGAGCGGCGTCACCCATTTTGCCGCCGACTCGGAGGAGCAGGCCATCGCCACCATCAAGGAGCTGCTGTCTTTCCTGCCCCAGAACAATCTGGAAACCGCCCCGTTCAAGGAAACGGCCGACCCGGTGGGCCGCGTGGACGACGCCCTGAACTCCGTGGTGCCGGATAATCCCAACAAGGCCTATGACATGTATGCCGTCATTCAGAGTATCGTGGACGACGGCCACTTCTTCGAGATTCACAAGGACTTCGCCAAGAACATCATCGTGGGCTTCGCGCACATGAACGGCCGCAGCGTGGGCATCGTCGCCAACCAGCCCAAGGTGCTGGCCGGCGTGCTGGACATCAACGCCAGCCGCAAAGCCGCCCGCTTCGTGCGTTTCTGCGACGCCTTCAACATTCCGCTGGTCACGCTGGTGGACGTTCCCGGCTTCCTCTGCGGCACGCAGCAGGAATACGGCGCCATCATCACCAACGGCGCCAAGCTCTTGTACGCCTATGGCGAAGCCACCGTCCCCAAGGTCACCGTCACCCTGCGCAAGGGCTATGGCGGCGCCCATATCGTCATGAGCTGTAAGCAGTTACGGGGCGATATCAACTACGCCTGGCCCAGCGCCCAGATTGCCGTAATGGGGGCCGACGGTGCCGTGAACGTCCTGTATGCCAAGGAGCTGAAGGCCGATCCGGAAAACGCCGCCGCCGTCTTCGAGGCCAAGAAAAAGGAGTACGAGGACCTGTTCTCCAATCCTTACCAGGCTGCCCAGAAGGGCTATATCGACGACGTGATCGAACCCCGCAATACCCGTTTCCGCGTAATCCGCGCCCTGGAACAGCTGTCGGGCAAACGCGCCAGCGTTCCGGCCAAGAAACACGATAACCTGCCGCTGTAAACCATGAGAAGGATCCTTACCTGCGTACTGCTCCTGCTCACCGGCTTGATGCTGCGCGCCCAGAACGTCAGCGACCTCATCATCAGCGAGGCCGTTGCGGAACCGGACAGCACCGGCATCCGGGACAATTACGGGCGCCTGAGCGGATGGGTGGAGCTGTACAACAAATCCACAGGCACCGTGAACTTCGGCGGCTGCTACCTCACGGACGACCGGACGAATCTGCGCAAGAGTCTGATCCCCAAGAGTGACCTCCGGACCAAGCTGGGACCGCGTCAGGTGGTGCTGATCTGGTGCAGCGGACGCGGCGCCGACGGCACTTTCTATGCCGATTTCACCCTGGCTCCCGGAAAGACCGTATATCTGGTTTCCAACGACGGCCGTACCATCATCGACTCCCTGGCCATCCCCGCCACGCTTCCTGCCGGTCTGGCGGCCTACAAACTGGCTACGGACATCCGGCAGCAGCATTTCGAGATGGTGGATAACCCCGAGATCCCTTCGCCCCAGATGCGGAACGGCGTACAGGCCAGCGCCACCAATGGCGAACTGATGAAGGAACGCGACCCCCACGGCTGGATTCTGTCCATCACGTCCGTGAGTGTGGTCTTCGCCGCCCTGGCCATTCTGTGGTTCCTGTTCTGGCTGCTCTTTGACCGGCAGGCCAAGAAAAAGGCCGGCCTGTCATCCCGAGCCTCCCGGTCATCCCGAGGCCGCAGGCCGAGTGGATCTCAGGACGAGGCCGAAGTCGCCGCCGCCATTGCCCTGGCGCTGGATATGGAATGCAGCGGCGAGGAGTATGCCGCCATCGCCACGGCCGTTCACCTGTACCTGTCCGATGCCGTCCACGACGTGGAGCCCGGCATCGTCACTATCGTCCGCAAAGAGTCCGGATGGAATAACAAAACATTGACATTTAGACGTTTACCGAAATAAATCGATTATGAAAGAATATCAGTTCAAAATCAATGGAAAGGAATATGCAGTAAGCATTGGCGAGGCCGAAGGCAAGATGCTGACCGTGAATGTGAATGGCGCCGATTATCAGGTGGAACTGGAGAATGCTCCGGTTGCAGCACCCGTCGTGGCTGCCCCTGCAGCCCAGAAGGCCCCCGAGCAGGCCGCCGCGGCAGCACAGCCCGCTCCCAAGCCCGCTGCGGGCACCGGTGAGAAGATCAATTCTCCCCTTCCCGGCGTAATCGTGGAAGTAAGCGTGAAGGAAGGCCAGGCCGTGAAGGCCGGTCAGAAAGTGGCCGTGCTGGAAGCCATGAAGATGGAGAACGAAATCTCCGCCCCCAAGGACGGTACCATTACAGCCATCCATGTGAACAAGGGTGACAGCGTCCTGGAAGGCGCCCCCATCGCCAGCATCGCCTAATGGAGCACATTTTCCAATCCCTGGCCCAGTTCTGGGAGTACACCGGTTTTGCCAATTGCGCCTGGCAGAACCTGGTGATGATTGGCATCGGCCTCGTTTTCATCACCCTGGCCATCGTCAAGGAATGGGAGCCGATGCTGCTGGTGCCCATCGGCTTCGGTATGATTGTGGGCAATATCCCCATGTTTCCGGGACTGAATATCGGCGTGTACGAGGACGGCTCCGTGCTCAACATCCTGTACCAGGGCGTGAAGCAGGGCTGGTATCCGCCGCTCATTTTCCTGGGCATCGGCGCCATGACGGACTTCAGCGCCCTGATCTCGCAGCCGCGGCTCATCCTCATCGGCGCAGCCGCCCAGATGGGCATTTTCGGCGCGTATTTGCTGGCCCTGACTTTTGGCTTCGCCCCTAATGAGGCGGGTGCCATCGGCATCATCGGCGGTGCAGACGGCCCTACGGCCATCTTCCTCAGTTCCAAACTGGCGCCGGACCTGATGGGCGCCATTGCGGTATCGGCCTATTCCTATATGGCCCTGGTACCGGTGATTCAAAAGCCCATCATGCTGCTCCTGACCAACAAGAAGGAACGGCTGATCCGCATGCCCGCCCCGCGCGTGGTCTCCAAGAAAGAGAAGATCATCTTCCCCATCGTGGGCTTCCTGATCACCGCATTCATCGTGCCGTCCGGCCTTCCGCTGCTGGGCATGCTGTTCTTCGGTAACCTCTTGAAAGAGAGTGGGGTCACCAAGCGTCTTGCCAATACCGCCAGCGGTCCGCTCATCGACGTGGTCACCACGCTCATCGGCCTTACGGTGGGTGCCTCCACGCAGGCCGACAAGTTCATCAGCGTCAAGTCCCTGCTCATCTTCGGCCTGGGCCTTCTGAGTTTCGTGATTGCCACCACCTGCGGTGTGCTGTTCGTGAAACTGATGAACGTATTCATTAAGAATCCGGCCAAGAAGATCAATCCGCTGATCGGCAACGCCGGCGTATCCGCCGTGCCCGACAGCGCCCGTGTGTCCGAGACCGTGGGACGCGAAATCGACCCCACCAACCACCTGCTGATGCACGCCATGGGCCCCAACGTGGCCGGCGTCATCGGTTCTGCCGTGGCGGCAGGTATTCTCCTCAGCTTCCTCGGTTAGCCGCGTGGGAATAAGTCTCTTACTATCACATAATTAACGATTTACCCCTAGGCAAAAACGCCTAGGGGTAAATCGTTAATTCGCAGTCAATCAATATGCTACGTCCACGGGAGAGGAGCTACTTCATGCGATACGGCTGGTCGTCGTACAGGATATAGCGTTTGGCCTTACGAATCCATTTCTGTTCTTCCAGCTTCACGTGTTCCTGTACCACGTCGAAGCTGATTTCTTCATTTAGATAGGCCTCCAGCACGGGATCGGCCAGTTTGGTCCAGAAGGCGGGCTCAAATTCGAAGGCCGAATAGTGCTCGCGGAACCAGCGCATCAGGTGAAGGGTATGCAGGAGGCTGTGGTAGGGCTCTCCGGGCAGGAGCATGATCTGGAAGCCGAAGCAGCGCTGCCCGGCATAGCGGCCGGCGGCAGGCGTGAAGGAGCAGGGGCGGAGCAGGGCGCCCGGCGCCTGGGGCAGGTCCTCGGGTCTGAGCGGCTTCACGAAAGGCGCCCCGATGTACTCGTAGGGCCGTGCCGTTCCGATTCCCGGCGTAATGGTGGTATTGTTCCAAAGACCGCCGCCGCTGTACAGATAGGAACTGAAAAGGCCCGGGATATCACTGGCCGGAGCGATGGTCCAGGGCATCAGCTGCCGGTTGGCATCCGTCGCCATCGCCGAAATCACGTGGATGGGAAAACGGGCGCCGATTTCGGCCGCGTACAGGTTCACCAGCTCGCCCAGCGTCAGGCCGTGCCGATGCGCCACCTTGGGAACGAACATCTCCCCTGCCACGGCCGGGATGGTGCCTTCCACCACCCGGCCGCTGGGGTTGATATGATCGACCACGTACAGGGACGGGGCTTCATCGTCCAGCAGCTTCAGCATTTCCATCAGCTGCATCACGTCCTTGCTGTAGTTGAAGTAACGGACGCCTACATCCTGGATTTCCACCACCACGGCATCCAACTGGCGCAGGGCGTCGGCTTCAAAGACGATGTGGTTGGTGCCCGGGGTCAGTTCCGCCTCACGCGGGTTGAACACCGTTACCAGGTTCCCCCGCTGGTGGAACAGCTCGTACATCCATCGGCCCTTTCCCGTATCCCAGCAGTTCTGGGTACAGAAGCAGCCCACTTTGCCATACAGCAAAGCCTTGTCCAGCTGGTCCTCCAGCGGCGTAGTCCGGAAGGAAAACACTATCCGATAATCTTATTGGCTACCGCAATCACCTCGTTGCCAAGGGCTTCGGCTTCGGCCATGGTGTTCGCCTCAGAGTATATGCGGATGATGGGCTCGGTATTGGACTTGCGCAGGTGCACCCACTGCTTCTTGGCTTCAAAGATAATCTTGACGCCGTCGATGTCGTTGATGTCTTCTTTGGCATAGACCTTCTTGAGCTCGGACAGAATCTTGTCGATGAGGGCGGTGTCGCTGAGCTGGATCTTGTTCTTGGCGATGAAGTACTGCGGATAGGTCTTCTTGAGTTCGCTCACCTTCATCTTCTTGTGGGCCAGGTTGCTCAGGAACAGGGCCACGCCGACCATGGCGTCGCGGCCGGCATGGATGGTGGGATAGATGACGCCGCCATTGCCTTCGCCGCCGATGAGGGCGCCCACCTTGTGCATGAGGGTGGTCACGTTCACCTCACCCACGGCCGAAGCATAGTACTTGCCGCCGTGCTTTTCGGTGACGTCGCGCAGCGCACGCGTGCTGGAGAGGTTGGAAACGGTCGCGATGGGTTTGCCTTCCTTCTGGGCCAGTTCGCAGAGGTAATCGGCCACGCTCACCAGCGTGTATTCTTCCACGAAGGGCTGTCCGTCCTCCTGGATGAAGGCCAGACGGTCCACGTCGGGATCCACGGAAACGCCCAGGTCGGCCTTTTCCCTGACCACGGTCTCGCACAGGTCTACCAGGTTGGCGGGCAGGGGTTCCGGGTTATGGGCGAAGTCCCCGGTTGGGTTGCAGTTGAGTTCGATGCATTTGACGCCCAGGCGTTTGAGGAGGCGGGGCATGATGATGCCGCCCACGGAGTTGATGGCATCCACCACCACGGTGAAATGGGCGGCCTTGATGGCCTCGACGTCCACGGCCGACAGGGCCAGGACGGCATCCAGGTGCTTGTCGGTGAAGTCTTCCTCCTCAATATTGCCCAGCTGATCCACTTCGGCGAAGTTGAAATCTTCGGCGGCGGCCAGGTCCAGGACGGCCTGTCCCTCGATGGCGGTCAGGAATTCACCCTTGTCGTTCAGGAGCTTCAGGGCGTTCCACTGCCGGGGGTTGTGGCTGGCGGTGAGGATGATACCGCCGTCGGCCTTGGCGAACAGAACGGCCATTTCCGTAGTGGGCGTGGAGGCGAAGCCGCATTTAACGACGTCGATGCCGCAGCCGATGAGGGTGCCAACGACCAGCTGCTCAACCATATCGCCGGACATACGGGCATCCTTGCCAACTACCACTTTATAGCGGGTGCCATTGGGCGTGGGCTTGCGCTGCGGGAGCGTGGCAGCGTAGGCGGCCGTAAACTTCACAACATCAATGGGGGTGAGGGCGTTGCCGGGTGCGCCGCCAATGGTGCCGCGGATACCCGAAATGGATTTAATGAGCGTCATATTGGTAATTTTTTAAAAAATTATTCCATAGATTCCTACAAATATATTAATTTTGCGCCCCATTTACAAGTAATTATGCAAGGATTTTGGACCATACTGATGCTCGTGTTCTCGAATGTATTCATGACATTCGCCTGGTACGGGCACCTGAAACTGCAGGAGATGAAGATTTCCACGGGATGGCCGCTCATTCTCATCATCCTTTTCTCCTGGGGCATCGCCTTCTTCGAGTACTGCCTCACCGTCCCGGCCAACCGGATCGGCTTCCAGGGAAACGGCGGCCCCTTCAACCTGATGGAACTGAAAGTGATCCAGGAGGTTATCTCCCTGACCATCTTCACCATCATCGTCACCTTCCTGTTCAAGGGCGAGCCCATCCAATGGAATCACCTGGCGGCGTTTTTCTGCATGGTCCTGGCAGTTTTCTTCGTATTTTTGAAATAAAATTTGCAGAATCGAAAAACTTTCGTACCTTTGCACTCCCAACCGCTGGGTTCGTATAACGGTTAGTACTCGAGATTCTCAATCTCGCAATAGGAGTTCGATTCTCCTACCCAGTACTCCAAGCATCAGTTAATCTGATGCTTTTTTTTGTAGTCCCCATCCATCCGAGCCGCACAAAAAAGGCCGTTTTTGTGGCGCTACTGCCCAAAATCGGCCCAAGGCGCACAAATAGTGGCGTTTTTGTGCCGCTTCCGGCAACTCCACATCGGCAAAGGGGAAAGGATGGGCTCCGCTCCACCGTTCGGCGTGCCCCGGCGCTAACGGAGAAGGAGGGCCTCACTACTTCCGCTTCGCCCATTGCCTTTCCCCTTTCGACCGGTTGCCCAGAAATCTACAAAAAGCCGCCCGAGGAAATGTCCTGGGGCGGCTTTTGAACCTTGTGGCTGCAGAAATTATTTCTTGCGGCTCTTGTATCTCTGATAGAACATATCCACACGACCGGCGGTGTCCACCAGCTTCACCTTGCCCGTATAGAACGGGTGGGAAGTGTTGGAAATTTCCAGCTTCACCAGCGGGTACTCGACGCCTTCCACAGTGATGGTCTCCTTGGAGGGAGCGCAGCTGCGGGTGACGAAGATGGTGTCATTGGACATATCCTTGAAAGCTACAAGACGGTAGGTTTCGGGATGAATTCCTTTCTTCATTTTACGTAAAAATTAAATTGTCAACAATTTTGGTCGGCAAATATAGAAATTTTCTGCGCCATTTCCAAATCTTTCGGCAATTTAATACCCGAAAATTTCTTCCAGGGAAACCGTCTGGCAGCGGATGGCTCTTAACGACGGATTCTTAAGGTGATCCTGGGTGCCGATAACGGTCTGGGTACCGTACGGGTGCCCCGCAAAGAGCATCTCATCAAGGGCGTCGGTGGCTTTATCTCCGTCGGACACCATGGAGGTGTTTTTCTCCTCATACACGGCCTCCAGTTCCGTATGGAAACCGCGGAAAACGCAGTTCATAAAGCGGTCGGCCTGAATCCTGGCCCAGTTCTCAATCTGGTTGGAGGGGATTTCCTCTATGTAGCAAGTCACGTCATTGGAAGTATAGGCATTGGAGCCCTCCGAGCCGATGATGGCCATCAGTTTGTCGTACTCGTTGGGAATAGCAATCCGGGAGGCCTCGAAACTGACGGAGTCGATTTGGTGATACAAGGCTTCGCGCTCGGCAGGGTCCGTAAGGGTGCGGTAAACCTCGAACAGGCGGTAGCAGCCAGCATGACGAAGGCTGAGAGACAGAGTAGTTTTTTCATCTCCTCCGTTTGCTAAGTTAAAGAATACCTAAGCAAAAATACGCAAAAATTCGTATCTTTGTACGATTTAAAAATGAATTGTATGAAGAATTTCGTCGAAGAACTCAAGTGGCGCGGAATGATCCAGGACATCATGCCCGGAACCGAAGAAAAATTGATGGAAGGCCCGCAGGCGGCCTATGTCGGCATTGACCCGACGGCTGACTCCCTGCACATCGGCCATCTGGTGAGCGTGATGATTCTCAAGCATTTCCAGAACTGCGGCCATAAGCCTTTCGCCCTGGTGGGCGGGGCCACCGGCATGATCGGCGACCCTTCGATGAAAAGCGCCGAACGCAACCTCCTGGACGAGGAGACCCTTGCCCACAACGTGGCCTGTCTGAAAGCGCAGCTGGCCCGTTTCCTGGACTTCGACTCCGATGCGCCCAACAAGGCCGAACTGGTGAACAACTACGACTGGATGAAGGACTACAGCTTCATCAATTTCATCCGCGACATCGGCAAGCATATTACCGTCAATTATATGATGGCCAAGGACAGCGTCAAGAAGCGCCTGTCCCGGGACAGCTCCGAAGGCATGTCCTTTACCGAATTCAGCTACCAGCTGATGCAGGGCTACGATTTCTACTGGCTGTGGAAGAACCGCGGTTGCGTCCTGCAGCTGGGCGGCAGTGACCAGTGGGGCAATATCACCACCGGCACCGAACTGATCCGCCGCATGGACGGCGGCACGGCCTATGCCCTCACCTGCCCCCTGATCCGCAAAGCCGACGGCACCAAGTTCGGCAAGACCGAAAAGGGAAACATCTGGCTGGACGCCGAGCGTACGTCGCCCTACGAATTCTACCAGTTCTGGCTGAATGTGGCCGATGACGACGCCGAGCGCTACATCAAGATTTTCACGATGCTGGACCGCGAGACCATCGAGTCCCTCATCGAGAAGCACCGCGAGGATCCCGGCCGCCGCGAACTGCAGAAAGTCCTGGCCCGCGAAGTCACGCTGATGTGCCACGGACAGGCTGCCTACGACAACGCCGTCGCCGCTTCCCAGATGCTGTTCGGAGGCAACTCCGAGGCCCTGAAAAAGCTGGACGAACGCACCTTCCTGGCCGTTTTCGGCGACGTCCCTTCCTTCGACCTGCCCAAGGCCGAACTCCCCTGCAACATCCTGGACCTGGTGGCCGTGAAGACCGCCATCCTGCCCTCCAAGGGTGAGGCCCGCAAGATGGTTCAGGGCGGCGGCATCGCCATCAACAAGGACAAAGTGACGGACATCGCCGCCGAAGTGACCGAGGCCGATATCGTGAACGGTCACTACATCCTGGCCCAGAAAGGCAAGAAGAACTACTTTATTATTAACGTCAAATAGATGGAGAAACCCGCAAGCACAAGGCAGCTGAAGGTTGCCCGCGAAATCCAGAAGGACCTGGCCGAGATCATCCGCTCCAAGGGAATGGCCGCCTTTGACGGCGCCCTGGTTACGGTAAGCGAGGTACGGGTGAGCCCGGATTTGTCCGTCGCCAAGGTGTTCGTCAGCATTTTCCCTTCTGACAAGCAGGAGTCCGTCATGGCCCTGTTGCAGGAAAACACCAAAGCCCTGCGCGGAGAACTGGGTCACGTGGTAGCCAAGCAGTTCCGCATTGTCCCGGAGTTGGTTTTCCTGCTGGACACCTCCCTGGACTACGCCGAGCACATCGAAGCGTTGCTGAAAAAATAAGCTGCGCCCGCTTTCATGTCGCTGCCGCTGAAAATAGCCTTTCGTTACCTCTTTGCCCGAAAGTCATACCATGTGATCAACATGATTTCGGGCATCGGGATGGCAGGTATGGCCATCGGTACGGCGGCGCTCGTGATCATTCTGTCGGTCTTTAACGGCTTTAACAATCTGGTAAGCGAATCCCTGGGCGACGTGTACCCCGACCTGGTGGTCCGTCCCGCGACGGGAAAGGTCTTCGTCCCGGACAGCGCGTCTTTCCGGCCCGCTCTGGATTCCGACGATGTCCTGGCCCTGTCCTGTTCCCTGGAAGAACAGGCGTTCCTGTCCTATGGCGGGAAGCAAAGCCTGGCCCGGGTGAAAGGGGTCGATGAAGCCTTCGAGGAGACTTCCGGTCTGCAAGGGCATCTGGTGGATGGCCTTTGGCTGTTCTATCGGGGACAGCGCCCCCTGGCCGTGGCGGGATCGGCCCTGGCGGCCAGTATGGGCCTGAATCCCCGCTTCGTGGAGCCCGTCGAAATCTACTTCCCTTCCCGGACCACTCCCTTGTCGATGGCCAATCCGGCGGCTTCGCTCCGGAGCGTCAAAGCGCTGGTGTCCGGCGTATTCTCGGTGAACGCGGAACTGGATGCCAAGCTGATGCTGGTGCCCATCGGCCTGATGCGGGAACTGTTGGAAGAGCCGGAGGCCGTATCCTCGGTGGAAATCTGGACGGCGCCCGGCTATCTACCTGATTCTCATATTTGTAACGCTAATTATCGCATTTAATATTTTAAGTTCCCTCCGCATGCTCATCATCGAGAAGGAGGGCGATATGGAGACGCTCCGCAGCATGGGCGCACCCGAGCCGCTGCTCCGTCGGATCTTCCTGCTGGAGGGCTGGCTGGTTTCGCTGGTGGGCATGGGAATCGGCCTCGTGATTGGCGTAGGATTCGTCCTGCTCCAACAGCGTTACGGACTCATCGCGATGCCGGGGAATTTCATGGTTTCGGCCTATCCCGTTGCGCTGAAAGCCAGTGATTTGTTCTGGACCGTGCTGGGGGTCGGAGGCGTTGGCTATCTGATGGCGCTTATCCCTTCCCGGAAGCTATGAGCGCCCGCCGTCCATCTTTCCCCGCAGTCCTGCTGATTGCCGTACTGTTGCTGTTGGCCGGACTGGATCTTCTGGCGGGAAATGGTTTTTCCTGGCCGGCCGAAGCCGTTTTCTGGAAGCTGCGCCTGCCCCGGATGCTGACGGCCGCCGTCGCCGGTGCCTCACTGGCCCTTGCCGGGGCTCAGATGCAGGGCATTTTCCGCAATCCTCTGGCCGATCCGCACATTATGGGTGTTTCCGGCGGTGCCGGCCTGGGCGCTGCGATTGCGGCGCTCTCGGTTACCGGCACAACGGCCTGGGCGGGCCTCTCCATGGCGGCAGCCGCCTTCGTCGGAGCCCTGGCAGTGGGGCTTTTGATTGTGGCGGTATCGGCCCGGGTACAGAGTACCGGGACACTGCTGCTGGCGGGGGTGCTGCTGGGCTTCGTCCTTAGCGCCATCAGTTCCATCCTGCAATATTCGGCCGGTGAGGAGAGCCTGAAACTGTTCTACAGCTGGATGGCCGGCAGTTTTTCCGGCGTCCGCTTTTCGGGCCTGCTCCTGATGGCCCTGGCCCTGCTGCTCGGCCTTGCCATGGCACTGGCCGATGCCAAAGGCCTGAACCTGATGCTCTTTGGCGATGACTACGCGACCTTCTCCGGCGCCCGGGTCCGTTCCCTGCGCCTGCGGGTGATGGCATCCTGTGCCCTGCTGACGGGGACGGTGACCGCCTGCTGCGGACCCATCGGCTTTGTGGGCATCGCGGCCCCGCACCTGGTGCGCCGCCTGCTGGGGACTTCCGTTCATCAGCGGGTACTGCCCTGGTCCCTTGCGATGGGCGCCTGCCTGTCCCTTGTGGCCGATATCCTCTCACAGCTGGGGCCCATTCCCCTCCCCGTGGGAAGCACCCTGGCGCTTATCGGCATTCCGCTGATTGTCATTTTGTTATGGAGGACGCGGCTATGATGGAAGTTCGTCACCTACAACTCTCCCACGGCACGCGCATCCTGTGCCCGGACGTGAGCTTTACCGCCGCGCCCGGCGAACTCCTTCTCCTGGTCGGCCCCAACGGCAGCGGCAAGACGACGCTGCTCAAAGCCCTGTCGGCCCAGGGCGTCCTGATCCCGACGGGCATTCCGAAACGGAAGGGTTTTACGGTAGAGGAATTCATCCGGACGGGCTGTTACCGGGAGAGCAACTGGGCCGGGAAGCTTCGGGACGAAGTGGAGGCGCGGATGCAGTCGGTCCTGGACCTGCTGGGGCTTGGAGAGCGCCGGGGGCAGGATATCGCCACGCTGAGCGACGGCGAATTTCAGAAGGCCTGCATCGCGGTAGGCCTTACCCGAAAGGCCGAAGTTCTGCTGCTGGACGAACCCACGGCCTATCTGGATGTGGAGAACCGCCTGATGGTGCTCCGGACGCTGGCTTCCGTAGTGACGGAAACGGGCATCACCATCCTCTTCTCCTCGCACGACATTCACGATGCCACCCGCGTCGCGCACCGCGTCCTGGCCCTTACGGCGGACGGTTCCTTCCTGGTTTCCGGGCCCGAAAACAAGGCGAAAGCCGTGCGTACGGCATTTCCGCAACTGGACGAAAATTTTTAGAAAATTCCTTGCGGATTCAAAAAAAGTTACTACCTTTGCAATCCCGTTACGGGAAACCTCATTGAGGGTTTGGAAGACTCGTTAGCTCAGTTGGTAGAGCACAACACTTTTAATGTTGGGGTCTCGGGTTCGAGCCCCGAACGGGTCACAAAGGAAGCGAGTTCTTCCAGGGAGACGGACATGGTTCCGTCTCTCTTTTTTTTGTCCACCCCGTCCGTTTGTTAAAAACAATGTTGATAACTTTTTACAAAGCGATGCAACGAATCCGGCGGGAACACTCTAAATTTGTATCAGAAAAGCGCGGATTGCCCTGCGGCAGTCCGTCTTTCTTGGCCTCAAACCACAGATTGGGGTTAATGGCATTTACGCAAATAATTGAAACACAATACGTTATGGAAGTAAGAAAAACCAATGGCGCATTTGAAGAATTCGACCGCGAGAAATTGATGAACGGCATCCGTCTCGCGTATGTGCACACCGGCCAGCCCGTCCCGGAAGACGTGGTGGTGTCCGTGGTGGACAACCTGTTTATCTATGACCGCATGTCCAGCCAGGAGATCCGCCGCCAGGTGGTGGAATCCCTGATGTCCATCAACAAGAAGGTAGCCCTGGAGTACATCGAGACCTTCGACCGGGGCACGGACCTTCGGAAGAAGCGGGACTTCATCAAGGACTACATCAAGGCCTCCAACGCGGCTACGGGCTCCAAGTTCGACTCCAATGCCAACATTACCCACAAGAACATCGTCACGCTGGGTAACGAGCTGTACAAGGAGAACAACATCAAGCAGAACCGCTACATCATGCAGGACAAGATCAAGGCCCTGTACGGCCGTCAGCTGGCGGACCAGTACATCACGGACCTGGAGTCCCACGTCCTGTACAAGCACGACGAGAGCGGCACCCCCGGCTATCCCTACTGCGTAGCCATCACCATGTACCCCTTCCTGGAGAGCGGCCTCAAGGAGCTGGGCGGCGTATCCATCGCCCCCACGGACCTCAAGAGCTTCTGCGGCGAATTCATCAACCTGGTGTATTCCATTTCGTCCCAGTTCATGGGCGCCGTGGCCACCCCTGAATTTCTGATGTATCTGGACTACTTCATCCGCAAGGACTACGGGAACAACTACCTGGACCGCCTGGATGAGGTGGTGGAAAACAACACCAAGCAGCGCACCCTGGTCAAGGTTATCGACAATTGCTTCCAGCAGGTGGTGCACTCCATGAACATGCCCGCCGGCAACCGCGGCTACCAGACCGTGTTCTGGAACATCGGCTACTTCGACAAGCCCTACTTCGAAGGCGTCTTCGGTGATTTCCACTTCCCCGACGGCACCGCTCCCATCTGGGAGACCCTCTCCTGGCTCCAGAAGCATTTCATGCAGTGGTTCAACGAGGAACGCAGCCACTACATCCTCACCTTCCCCGTGGAGACGATGGCCCTGCTGACCGACGGCGGGGACGATTACGCCGACAAGGAGTACGCCGACTTCACGGCCGAGATGTGGGCCAAGGGTCACAGCTTCTTCTGCTACATCTCCAACAGCCCCGACAGCCTGTCAAGTTGCTGCCGCCTTCGCAACTCCCTCAAGGACCTGGACGACGAGGAGCACAACCACACCACGCACCAGTATTCGATGGGTACCGCTTCCGTGGCCACCGGCTCCAAGAGCGTGATGACCATCAACCTGAACCGCCTGATCCAGGATGCCGCCCGCAAGTACTTCAAGCAGGAAAAACGCGCCGACATGACCCCTGGCGTGGCCCTGAACCCCAAGGCCTACGACAAAGCCACGCTGTACCGTTACATCGCCGATGCCGTGACCGAACAGACGGTCCGCGTGCACAAGTACCAGACCGCTTTCAACGAAATCATCAAGGACTTCCTGAAGGCCGATATGCTGGATGTGTACCGCGCCGGCTTCATCGACATGAAGAAGCAGTACCTGACCGTGGGCGTGAACGGCCTCACCGACGCCGCCGAGTTCCTGGGCCTGACCATCAGCCCCAACGACGGATACAAGGAGTTCGTGAACACCCTGCTGGAGACCATCAACGTGGCCAACCGCAAGTCCCGCACCAAGGAAACGATGTTCAACACGGAGTTCGTGCCCGGCGAAAACCTCTCCGGCAAGAACTACAAGTGGGACAAGAAGGACGGCTATTTCGTGAGCGGAAAACACAACATGTACAGCTCCTACTTCTACAATCCGGAGGATGAGAGCCTGTCCATGATCGACAAGTTCAAACTGCACGGCGAAGACTATGTGAAGTACCTGGACGGCGGCAGCGCCCTGCACATGAACATCGCGGAGCACCTGACCCAGGAGCAGTACCGCCAGCTGCTGAATGCAGCCGCCCACTACGGCACCAACTACTTCACCTTCAACTGCCGGAACACCGTGTGCAACGACTGCGGTTACATCTCCAAGGATACGCTCACCGTATGTCCCAAGTGCGGCAGCCAGAATCTGGACTACCTCACCCGTGTGATCGGCTACCTCAAACGCGTTTCTTCCTTCAGCGAGATGCGCCAGGAAGAAGCCCAGCACCGTTTCTACATTGACGAAAAATGATTTTCGTCAATGTAGATTAATAGACTTCGTCTAATACTGGGGGACCAATCCCCCAGCCCCCTGTGTCGCTTCGCTCCTTTCCTTCGATTTGGCGTCGTCATGATAAAGTATGTACCAGACATGACATCCGTGGTGCTGGAAGAGATTCCGGACCGTGTTTCCCTGGCAGTGGAGATTTCCAACTGCCGGGGAACTTGCGTCGGATGCCACTCCCCTTTCCTGCGCCCAATTTCGGGGTGAACTGTTTCCTCTTTCTGGGGGAAGGCCGTGACCCCGAGGCCCTGCTGGACTTGGCCGACCACGTGCGTTCCCTGGGCCTGGAAGTAGCCGTTTACAGCGGCCGTGAGGTGGTCGAAGACATTTTCTGGGACCATTTCGACTATATCAAATTAGGCCCCTACATCCCGGAATTCGGCCCGCTGAACAACCCCTCCACCAACCAGCGCCTGTACCGGATCCGGGCAGGCCGCCCCGAAGACATCACCGCACGCTTCTGGCGCAAAGGGCTGGAAGGGAGAAAAAAGTAAAGGTCCGTCCGAAATGGGACAGACCTTTTTTTGGAGCGAGATACGAGGCTCGAACTCGCGACCTTCGGCTTGGGAAGCCAACGCTCTACCAACTGAGCTAATCTCGCGTGTTGGGAATACAAAGATAAGACAATTTTTCTTAACTTTGCCAAAATTTCGGAAAAATGGCAGCACAAAAACCTTCCATACCCAAGGGGACGCGCGACTTCGGCCAGAAGGAAATGGCCCGGCGCAATTACATCTTCGACACCATCCGTGGCGTTTTCCGCACCTACGGTTATCAGCAGATTGAGACGCCGGCGATGGAGAATCTGTCCACGCTACTGGGCAAGTATGGGGAGGAAGGCGACAAGCTGCTGTTCCGCATCCTGAACTCCGGCGATGCGTTCGCCGATGTGGATTTCGACAAGCCCCTGACTTCGCAGGTTTGCGAAAAGGGCCTTCGCTACGACCTGACGGTGCCCTTTGCCCGTTACGTGGTGCAGCACCAGTCCGAGATCTCCTTCCCCTTCAAACGCTTCCAGATTCAGCCTGTCTGGCGGGCCGACCGTCCCCAGAAGGGCCGCTACCGCGAGTTTTACCAGTGCGACGTGGACGTCATCGGTTCCCGCAGCCAGGTGAATGAGCTGGAGTTGGTACAGATGGTGGATGCCGTCTTCGGGAAGCTGAACGTGCGCGTGGAGATCCACATCAACAACCGCAAGGTGCTCACGGGCTTTGCCGAGATTGCCGGCGCCCCGGACAAGGTGGTCGATATTACCGTCGCCATCGACAAACTGGACAAGATCGGCCTGGAGAAGGTGGAGGAAGAGATGGCGGCGAAGGGAATCTCCGCCCAGGGCATTGCCGTCATCCGGCAGATCCTGTCGCTGGAAGGCGCTTTTGCCGAAAAACTCTCGGCCATGCGCGCCCTCTTCCAGGGCGGCAGCGCTTCCGGCATCGTCTCGGAGACTGGTCTCAAGGGCCTGGACGAAGTGGAAGAACTCTTCGGCCTCATTGACGCCGCCGGCGTCAGCGCCCCAGTGCAGCTGGATCTTTCCCTGGCCCGCGGCCTCAACTATTACACCGGCGCCATCTTCGAAGTGAAGGCGCTGGATTGGGAAATCGGCAGCATCTGTGGCGGCGGGCGCTACGACAACCTCACCGGCATCTTCGGCCTGCCGGACCTCTCCGGCGTGGGCATTTCCTTCGGCGCGGACCGTATCTACGACGTCCTCACCGGCCTGGACCTCTTCCCTGCTTCGCTGGAATCCTCGACCCGGCTGCTCTTTGCCGTGATGGGGGCCGATGAACTCCGCTATGTCCTCCCCATCGCCCGCAGCCTCCGCGAGGCCGGCGTGGCCGTGGAAGTGTACCCCGAACCCACCAAGCTGAAAAAGCAGTTCGACTACACGGACAAGAAGTCCATCCCCTTCATCTCCATCAACGGCAGCAACGAAATGGCCGCCAATACGGTGAATATCAAGAACTTAGTCACCGGAGAACAGAAGGCTTTCCCGGCCGATGATACAGCCGCTGTACTGGAATTCCTGCAATAATGCTCTTCATACCCAAGAACTACCATAACATCCTGGGCGGTGTGGAACAGACCGAGATGGCCATCAAGGCCGTCAAGGACATGTTCCAGGTGAACTTGAGCGCCCAGCTGGCACTGCTTCGCGTAACGGCTCCCATGATGGTGCTCTCCGGCCAGGGCCTCAACGACGACCTCAACGGTGTGGAGCGTCCCGTGCGCTTCCCCGTCAAGAGCATGGACGAGGCCCAGGCCGAAGTCGTTCATTCGCTGGCCAAGTGGAAACGGCTGAAACTGGCCGAACTCCATACCACTCCCGGCCGGGGCATCTACACGGACATGAACGCCCTCAGACCCGACGAAGACCTGGACAACATCCACTCCATCTATGTGGACCAGTGGGACTGGGAGAAGGTGATGCTGCCGGAAGAGCGGAACCAGGCGTATCTGAGGAAAACGGTGCGCCGCATTTACGAAGCCGTAAAGGTAACGGAGAACAAGCTGTATGTGGAGTTCCCCCAGATTGTCCCCATCCTGCCGGAAGAGATTTTCTTCATTACGGCCGAGGAACTGCTGCAGCGCTACCCTACGCTTACGCCCAAGGAGCGCGAGAACGCTATCGCACGCGAGTACGGAGCCGTTTTCGTCATGGGCATCGGCGGCCCCCTTTCCAACGGGGAGCCGCACGACGGCCGCGCCGCCGACTACGACGACTGGTCCCTCAACGGTGACATCCTCCTGTGGAATCCCATTCTGGAAAGCGCCTTTGAAATATCATCCATGGGGATCCGTGTCGATGCCGCCACGCTTCACCGTCAGCTGGAGGCGCGCGGACAGCTCTGGAAAGAGGACCTCTATTTCCACCGGCTGCTGCTGGAAGGCAAACTGCCCCAGACCATCGGAGGCGGTATCGGCCAGTCCCGCCTGTGCATGTTCCTGCTCCGGAAAGCCCATATCGGAGAGATCCAGTCGGCCATCTGGCCGGAGTCCATGCGCCGCCAATGTGCCGCCGCCGGCATCGAATTAGCATAAAAATTTGGAGTTTTCAAAAAAACTCCTTACCTTTGCATTCCCAAACCGCGGAGTAGAGCAGTCGGTAGCTCGTCGGGCTCATAACCCGGAGGTCGTTGGTTCGAGTCCAGCCTCCGCTACTACACAGGATCTTCCAACCACTTCTCCAGGATATCGCAGTATTTTTCAGTCTGTTCGACAAAGCAGGTGTGACGGGCTCCCTTGAAGACCTCCCAGCGGCTGCCCGGAATGTTTTCGTAGAGAGAAGCCGCCACCACAGGTGTGCAGATGTCGCGGGTTCCGCTGCAAATCAGACAGGGTTGCTTGATCTGATTGAGCCGGTCGGTGTATTCGAAATTGGCCAGGTTTCCTAATGGCTGGTATTCATTGGGGCCCCAGCCATAGAGATAGGCCTCGTTGCCGGCGCGTTTGGGACGGCGCAGGCATTCGGGCGAGTTCTCATCGACACTGATCACATAGCGCTCATAATAATGCTCGTTTGCCAGGAGATAGTCGGGAGCATCCCACTTGCCCGTAGCCTCGGCGCGACGAATGGCATCCTGGTCTTCCGCAGACATGTATGTGATGAGGCGGTGCTGCTCGCTGGCCCAGAGCGAACTCGAGGCGTGGCCCGAGGAAAGGATTACCGACTTGACACCTTCGGGCTGGAAATCGATGATATAGGCGATGGCTTGCATGGCGCCCCACGACTGACCGAGCAGATGGACCTGCTCGAGGTTCAGGTATTCGCGCAGGGCGATAAGCTCATTGATCCAGGTCTCCTGGGTCCAGAGCTCGGGGTGACCGTCCAGGTACGAGTTTCCGCAGCCGATCTGGTCGTAGGAAATCACCTGACGGCCCGTTTCGGCGATGCAGTCCAGCACCTCGAAATAGTTGTGCGTACTGCCCGGGCCGCCGTGCAGCAGCAGCAATGCGGGTTTACTGGAAGGCTCGCCAACGATGCGGTAATAGGTCTGGTAGCCCAGAAACGGCATGTAGCCTTCGTAGATAGGGTATTGTTTCATAATTGAAATGTACGACTCTCACTCGTACAAAGATAGCAAAAGTTTGGGGTTCGCATTTTCGCCAAAATGATTATCTTTGTACGATATTTCAACCGAATAATGGATAAAACGATAGCACTTAACCCGAACGAAGTCGTCGCATTTCTGAAAAAAGCCCCCGCGGCATTTACCCGCGACGATTTGCTGAACTTCATCTGCGAAAAGGGGATCCGGATGATCGACTTCATGTACCCCGCCGAAGACGGACGCATCAAAACCCTGAATTTCACCGTCAACAGCCTGGCCTACGCCGAAACCATCCTCACCGAAGGCGAACGCGTGGATGGCTCCAGCCTGTTCCCTTCGTTCATCGAGGCCGGCAACAGCGACCTCTATGTAATCCCCCGATACCGCACCGCGTTTGTGGATCCTTTCAATGAAATTCCCACCCTCTGCCTGCTGTGCGGATTCTACGATAAGAATGGCCTTCCCTTCGACTGCGCCCCTCACGCGACCCTGATGCGGGCCGAACAAGCCTTTGAAGCCTCCACGGGCATGCAGTTCGAAGCCATGGGCGAGCTGGAATACTATGTCATCTGCGACGAAGACCCGCTGTTCCCCGCTACGGACCAGAAAGGTTATCACGAAAGCGAACCGTTCGCCAAACTGAACGATTTCCGCCGCGCCTGCATGGACCACGTGGCCCGCACCGGCGGCCAGATCAAATACGGCCACAGCGAAGTGGGCAACTTCACCCTGGACGGCAAGGTGTACGAACAGAACGAGATCGAGTTCCTCCCCTGCCCGGTGGAAACGGCCGCCGACCAGCTTCTGCTGGCCAAATGGGTGATCCGGAACCTGGCCTATAAGTACGGGCTGGACGTCAGCTTTGCCCCGAAGATTACTACCGGAAAAGCCGGCAGCGGCATGCACATCCACATGCGCCTGATGAAGGATGGCCGCAACGTCACCCTGGGCAAGGACGGAAAACTGTCGGAAGAGGCCCGCGCCGCCATCGCCGGTCTGATGACCCTGGCCCCGTCCATCACGGCCTTCGGCAACAAGAATCCCACATCGTATTTCCGTCTGGTGCCGCACCAGGAGGCTCCCACCAATGTCTGCTGGGGCGACTGCAACCGCAGCGCCCTGGTGCGCGTCCCCCTGGGCTGGAGCGCCGGCCGCGACATGTGCTCGGAAGCCAACCCTCTGGAGCATCAGGCCGACCGGGATACCACGGCCAAACAGACCTTCGAAATGCGCAGCCCGGATTGTTCGGCCGATATTTACCAGCTGATGGCCGGTCTGTGCGTGGCGGCCCGCAAGGGCTTGGAGATGCCGCGTGAAGAGGCCCTGAAGATTGCCGCTGAAAAATACGTGGATATGGACATACACCGGAGCGAGAACGCTGCCCGGCTGGCCACACTGAAACAGCTGCCTACCTGTTGCACCGAATCGGCCGACTGCCTGGCCCGGGACCGGGCCGTTTATGAAGAAGCCGATGTCTTCCGCCCCCGCATGATCGACGGTATCCTGAAGGCCCTTCGCGCCCATAACGACGCCAGCCTCCAGCGCGAGGCAAGGGGCGATACGAAACTAATGAGACGCCTCGTAGAGCAGTATTTCTATTGCGGATAGGACTTTTCATTCCACCACCCTCCTAAAAATTCACCGGCTCCTCGCATTCTCTGCGGAGAGCCGGTTACTTAACCTAAACTTAAACTATGAAAAACTTCGAGACAAAAATAGAGATAAAAAGAGATATTTCCAAGCTATTTGTGTCGAATTTTGGCAAATTTTAGCAATAACAGTTTTTCACCGTACTGATCAAAGAGGATTCGGGCCTTCAAATCCGGCACCTGGCCCGTTATTTCAAGGACTTTTCCTGCCCCAAAGCGATTGTGCTCCATCCGGTCCCCCACATGGAAGGAGGTCATGGGATCCGGCACGAAGCCCGGAATCTCCGGGGGCTTCGGAAGCGACGCGGGCGAAGCAGGAATGGGACGGCTGGCGCTTGGCGCCGGCCTGGGAGCGGTCGAGGCCTGTTTGGAAGGCCATCTGCGGCCTTCGCCGCCGCCCCAACGGAAGCCACGGGACTCCGAGTCACCATGGAGATCATCTAAGGATGCAGCCCGAAGATCTTCTTTCAACAGGGGCCGGTCCAGGTACTGCGGGGCCAGTTCCCGGAGGAAGCGGCTGGGAGAATTGAATTCCGTCTTGCCATTGCGGAAACGCTGGTCGGCGAAGGACAGGGCCAGGGTTTTCTTGGCACGGGTCATCGCCACATAAAAGAGCCGCCGCTCTTCCTCCAGGTCGGACGGCGTGAGCAACCAGCCCCCCGCCGGGAAGATATTCTCCTCCATTCCGCTGATGAACACGTGCCGGAACTCCAGGCCCTTGGCCGTATGGATGGTCATCAGGGACACCTTATTGTTCACCGTCTCCGGATCCTCCGTATTGTCCACAGCCGACAGCAGGGCGATCTCTTCCAGATAATCCGGCAACAGCAGCACAGGCTGCTCGCCCTCCTCCTGTTCACCGCCCGCTTGGCGCAGATCTTCCTGTTTGGTTGCGATATCGTTCAGCACCTCTTCCACATTCTTCAGGCGGGACTGCCCTTCGATGGACTGATCGGCCTTGAAGAACAGATACAGGCCTGAGTCCTGCAGAATGCCGTTGGCAATATCCAGCGCCGGCGCCGTGGGGACCAGCTGGACGTACTGCTGCAGCATGGTGCAGAACGCACGGATTTTCTGGATGGCTGCGGGCTTCAGCCCATACTGCTCCAGACCTTCTGCAAAGGCAGCCTCATACAGGGGTTTTCCGAGCGCTCGGGCAGCCAGTTCCCAGGCGGCGACAGAGGTGTCCCCAATCCCCCTCGTCGGCTTATTCACTATTCTTTTAATCGACTCATTGTCAGAAGGATTCACGACCGACTTTAAGTAGGAGATTACATCCTTTACTTCCATGCGGTCGTAGAACTGCGTCCCATAAACCCGGTAAGGAATGTTCCATTTGCGCAGCTGGGTTTCGAAGGCGCGGGACTGGGAATTGGTACGGAACAGGATGGCGAAATCCTCGTACTCGCTCTCATCCGAACGCAGGCGGTCCAGGATGGAGGTGGCGATCCGTTCGGCCTCCACATCCCCGCTGGTGCAGCGCATCATATGGATCTTCTCCCCTTCCTCGCCCATGGACACGCAGTTCTTGGGAATGCGGCCCTCGTTGTGGGCGATCAGGGAATTGGCTGCGTTCACGATGGTCTGGGTGCTGCGGTAGTTCCTCTCCAGCCGGAAGGTGCGGGCGCCCGGGAAGTCCTTCCGGAAATTCAGGATGTTCTGGATCTGGGCGCCGCGGAAACCGTAGATGGACTGGGAATCGTCCCCCACCACGCAGAGGTTCTGATGACCGGCGGCCAACTTCCGGAGGATGTAGTACTGGGCCATGTTGGTATCCTGGTACTCGTCCACCAGGATGTGGCTGAAACGCCCGGCAATGGCCTCCAGGGCTTCCGGCGACCGTTTGAACAGGACGTTCATATACAGGAGAATGTCGTCGAAGTCCATCACGCCCGACTGGCGGCACAGCTGGCAATAGGCGGCATAGACCCGGAAAATCTCCGGCCGCTTGTGCAGCTTGTCATCCTCCAGGTAACCGCCCACGCCCTGCGAATACGGAGTGGGAGTCACCAGGTCGTTCTTGGCTTTGGAAATGCGCGACAGCACCTCCTTGGGCTTATAGACCTTATCGTCCAGCTGCAACTGCTTGATGCAGGTCTTGACGGCGCTTACCGAATCCGAAGTATCGTAAATGGTGAAGGTCGAGGGGAAACCGATACGGTCCGAAAATTCCCGGAGGAAACGGATGAACACCGAATGGAAGGTCCCCATCCACAGGCGGCGGGCCTGCCGCTCCCCTACCATCAGGGCGATGCGGTCTTTCATCTCCCCGGCCGCCTTCTTGGTAAAGGTAAGGGCCAGGATGCGGTCGGGGGGCACTCCCTGCTCAATCAAATAGGCAATCCGGGAGGTCAACACCCGGGTTTTGCCCGACCCCGCCCCGGCGACAATCAACATCGGCCCCTCGATACATTCTACGGCCTTCTTCTGCTCAGGATTCAGATCCCTCAAAATCTCACTCATATAGACCTGTTTTTATAGGGCGAAATTAGTAAAATTTTCGTAACTTCGCCAAGTATTTATGGAAATACACAAACTGTATCAATAATGTCAAACAATCTCGCTTTGAAAAAGGGCCTCGACATTCCCGTGAAGGGTGCCGCCGCCCTGGAAGTCATCAAAACCGTGAGTCCTGACATCGTTGCCGTGAAACCTACCGACTTCATGGGTCTGGTTCCCAGACTCCTGGTGAAGGAAGGGGATGCGGTAAAGGCAGGCTCGCCCGTGATGGCCGACAAGATGCGTCCCGAGATCCTGTTCACTTCGCCCGTCAGCGGTACGGTGCAGCAGGTCGTCCGGGGCGAAAAGAGAAAATTGCTGGCAGTCCTGGTGAAGGCCGATGCCAAGCAGGAGTTCGTGGACTTCGGTGCCAAGGCTCCGGCTTCGGCCCAGGAAACCAAAGACCTGCTGCTCAAGTCCGGTCTCTGGGGTGCGCTCATCCAGCGTCCCTACGGCACCATGGCCGCTCCGGACGTCACGCCCAAGGCAATTTTCGTCTCCTCCTTCAGCACGGCTCCGCTGGCAGCGGACAGTGAATTTGTCCTGGCAGACGCCCTGGCCGACATCCAGGCCGGCGTGAACGCCCTGGCCAAGATCGCCCCCGTGCACCTCTCCCTCCGCAAGGAGAACTCCGCATTCGCCCGCGTGCAGAACGCAACGCTTCACGTTGTCAGCGGTCCCCATCCGGCCGGTAACGTCGGTGTGCAGATCAGCCACATCGATCCCATCCGCAAAGGGGAAACCGTCTGGACCGTGTCCCTGCTGCTTCTGGCCGCCATCGGCCATGTGGTGAACACCGGCAAACTGGAGCTCAGCCGCAAAGTGGCCGTCACCGGCCCCGCCGCCTCCAAACCCGCTTACGTTGTGGCCCTCCCCGGCACGCCCGTGAAGGAGATCGCCGCTGTGGGTGAAGGCGTCCGCGTTGTCGGCGGCGATGTTCTGACCGGCGAAAATCTGGGCGCCGACGGTTACCTGGGCTTCTTCCAGAACCAGCTCACCCTCCTCAGGGAAGGTAACGAGCGCGAATGGTTCGGCTGGGCCAAGCCCTTCCGCCCCAAGGTGCACAGCAGTTCCTGGTGCTATTTCTCCTGGCTCACCCCCAAGAAGAAGTACGACATGGACACCAACCTGCACGGCGGTCCCCGCGCCTTCGTGGAAACCAAGTGTTTCGAAGACGTGACGCCTATGGACATCTTCCCCATCTACCTGATCAAGGCCTGCCTGGCCGGAGAAATCGAGAAGATGGAAAAATTCGGCATCTATGAGGTGCTGCCGGAAGACCTGGCCCTGTGCGACTATGTAGATCCCTCCAAGAACGAGATCCAGGCCATTATCCAGAAGGGTATCGACCTTATGATCAAAGAAATGGCATAAGCTATGGCAGACGAGAAAAAACCCGGCCTCTTTGAGAAAGACGGCAAGCTGTATTGGCTTCACTCTTCCATCGACGCTTTCGACACCTTCCTGCGTGTCCCCGGCACGGTAACGGCCAAGGGCGCTCACGTACGTGACGGTATCGACCTGAAGCGTGTCATGATCATGGTGGTCATCGCCCTGGTACCCGCCGCCCTGTTCGGCATGTACAACGTGGGTCTGCAGACCGCTACCCTTTATGGCCTCGACTGGGGCTTCTGGCGCATGTTCTGGTACGGACTGCTCCGGATGCTCCCGCTGTTCGTGGTTTCTTATGCAGTTGGCCTTGCCATCGAATTCGGATCGGCCCAGATCCGCGGCGAGGAAGTGAATGAAGGTTACCTGGTAACCGGTTTCCTGATTCCCCTCATCGTGCCCGTGGACGTTCCGCTGTGGATGCTCGCCATCGCCGTCGCCTTCTCCGTCATCTTCGTGAAGGAGGTCTTCGGCGGTACCGGCATGAACATCTGGAACCCCGCCCTGGTGGCCCGCGCCTTCCTGTTCTTCTCCTACCCGTCCTCCATGTCCGGCTCCAGCGTATGGGTGTCCAAGACCTGGGTCGCCGAGCTCAAGGGTGTGGATGCCGTGTCTTCCGCCACCCCGCTGGCCATCGCCCATGACGGTGCCTTTGACGCCGCCACCGGTGCCGTGGGACAGTACTCCTTTATGGATATGGTCTATGGTTTCATTCCCGGAAGTACCGGTGAAACCAGCGTGATCGCCATCCTCATCGGTGCCTTCATCCTGATCTGGACCGGCGTCGCCTCCTGGAAGATCATGGTCTCCTCCCTGGCCGGCGGCCTGCTCGTAGGCTGGCTGGGTCAGCTCGGAGGTGCCACCGCTCTCCCCTGCTACTACCAGCTGGTGATGGGCGGCTTCCTCTTCGGCTCCGTCTTCATGGCCACCGACCCCGTGACGGCCGCCCAAACCGAAACCGGCAAATGGATTTACGGTTTCCTGGTGGGTGCCCTGGCCGTGGTGGTGCGTCTGTGGAACCCCGGTTATATGGAAGGCATGATGCTGGCCATCCTGCTGATGAACACCTTTGCACCGCTCATTGACCACTGCGTGGTTTCGGTCCATACCTCCCGCCGTGCCAAGAAAGCCCTCAACGCCTAAACTGCCGCAGCCATGAATACCAATAACAATCTGTACACTGTTATCTATACCACGGTTATCGTGGTGATCGTGGCCGCGCTGCTCGCTTTCGTATCCCAGAGCCTCAAGGCCAAGCAGGATGCGAACGAGAAGGCCGAGACCATCTCCCAGATGCTCACCAGCGCCCAGTATGGCACCAAGGCCGAACTGGACAAGCTGGGCAATGCCGCCAAGCTGGACAAATACGCCGAGGAAATCGCCGAGGCCTTTGTCATCGACCTGGACGGCAACCGCATCAAGGATCTCTCCATCGACCGCAACGACCTTGAGGTTTACAGCCCCAAGCAGCTCAAGCGTCAGAACTACAACATCAAGGGCGGCGCCAACAAGACCGGCGACCCCGAGCTCCCCGTTTTCGTATTCAAGAACGGGCGCACGGTGGTTCCCATCTACGGAGCCGGCCTGTGGGGTCCCATCTGGGGCTATATCTCCTTCGACACCGACCTGAAGACCGTCAGCGGCGCCTACTTCGACCATGAGTCCGAGACCGCCGGCCTGGGTGCCAAGATCAAGGACGATCCTTCCTTCCAGCAGGAATTCGTGGGCGAGGTGGCCGATTTCGGCAGCGCCAACGTCTTCGAGATCGTGAAGGGCGGCGCCCCCAAGGACGCCGAAGGCAAGTCCGCGATCGACAACAAGATCGACGCCATCTCCGGTGCTACCATGACCTCCCAGGGTCTGGATGCCGCCATCGACACCTGGCTCTCCGCCTATGCCAAGTACTTCCTGGGTGCAGCCCCCGCTGAGCATAAGCACTGCGGCAAATGCCAGGAGGAAGGGCACGAAGGATGTGAAAACCATAATTGTGAGGAGGAATAAGCCATGAACGCAAAACTCAAAGAAACCATCCTCAACCCCATTTTCAAGGGTAATCCCATTACCGTCCTGGTGCTGGGTATCTGCTCTTCGCTGGCGGTTACCGTCACCCTGAAGGGTGCGCTGGTTATGGCCCTCTCCGTGATTGTGGTCTGCGGCATCTCCAGCCTCATTCTGTCCCTGCTGCGCAATACCATCCCCGGCCGCGTGCGTATCATCGTCCAGCTGGTGGTGGTGGCCATGATGGTGATCCTGGTGGACCAGGTACTCAAGAGCTTCGAAGCCACCTACGCCATCGACAAGCAACTGTCCGTTTACATCGGCCTCATCATTACCAACTGTATCGTGATGGGCCGCATCGAGGCTTTCGCCCTGGGCAACAAGCCCTGGCCCAGCTTCCTGGACGGCGTGGCCAACGGTGCCGGTTACGGACTCATCCTCATCATCGTAGCCTTCTTCCGTGAGCTCCTGGGCAGCGGAACCCTCTTCGGGGTGGATATCCTGAACTGGCTGGGCTACGTTCCCAACAACCTGGTGATCCTGCCTCCTTTCGCCCTCATCCTGCTGGGATGCATCGTCTGGGTGCAGCGCTCTATCCAAAAAGATCTGCAGGAAAAATAAAAGTACGCTCCTATGGAATATCTTAGCTTATTTGTAAAGTCCGTCTTTGTGGACAATATGATCTTCGCTTACTTCCTGGGAATGTGCTCTTTCCTGGCAGTATCGAAGAATGTGAAGACCGCCGCCGGCCTGGGCCTGGCCGTGATCTTCGTGCTTCTGGTTACCCTCCCCATCAACTACCTGCTGAACACCTATGTACTGGCTCCCGGTGCCCTGGTGAAAGACGTGGACCTGAGTTTCCTCAGCTTCATCATCTTCATCGCCGTCATCGCCGCCATCGTGCAGATCGTAGAGATGGTGGTGGAGAAATTCTCCCCCGAGCTCTATTCTTCCCTGGGTATCTTCCTGCCGCTGATCGCCGTGAACTGCGCCATTCTGGGCGGTTCCCTGTTCATGCAGCAGAAGGACTTCCTGAACATCGGCGAGGCCACCGTGTACTCCCTGGGCTCCGGTCTGGGCTGGTTCCTGGCCATCGTCTCCCTGGCGGCCATCCGCGAGAAGATGAGCTACTCCAATGTTCCCCCGGCACTCAAGGGCCTGGGTATCACCTTCATCACCGTGGGTCTGATGGGTATCGCCTTCATGACCTTCATGGGTATTTCACTGTAGGAGGAACGCACTATGGGTAATACTGTTTTATTCTCCATCATCGTCATCACAGTGGTGACGTTGGTTCTGGTGGCCCTCCTGCTCTGGATCAAGACCGCCCTCACCCCTTCCGGCACCGTCAAGATCAACATCAACAGCGGTACCAAGGAACTGGAAGTGACCCCCGGCGGCGACGTGATGCACACCCTGGCCGACCACGGCATCTTCCTCCCCTCCGCCTGCGGCGGCAAGGCCAACTGCGGCCAGTGCAAACTGCAGGTTCTGGAAGGCGGCGGCACCATCCTCCCTACCGAAACGGGCTTCTTCTCCCGCAAGCAGATCAAGGAAGGCTGGCGTCTTGGCTGCCAGGTGAAGGTCAAGGACAACATCGCCATCGCCGTACCCGAAAGCGCCCTCAGCGTGAAGAAGCTGGAATGCGAGGTCATCTCCAACGAGAACGTGGCCACCTTCATCAAGGAATTCACCGTGAAACTCCCCGAAGGCGAGCACATCGACTTCAAGTCCGGTGAATACATCCAGATCGACATCCCTGAATACGAGGCCGACTTTGCCGATATGGGCGTGGCCGATATCTACAAGGGCGACTGGGAGAAGTACGGCATCACTTCCCTGAAGTTCAAGAACACCGTACCCACCATCCGTGCCTATTCCATGGCTTCGTATCCGGCCGAAAAGGACCTCATCAAGCTGAATGTGCGTATCGCAACGCCTCCGTTCGACCGCACCCAGCCCAAGGGCGTGTTCAAGTTCGTGCCCGGCGTGCCTCCGGGAATCGCTTCCACCTATGTCTTCTCCCGCAAGCCGGGCGACAAGGTCTGGATCAGCGGCCCTTACGGCGAGTTCCTGCTTCCCAAGGACGATCCTGATTCCCAGGAATACATCTTCGTGGGCGGCGGCGCCGGTATGGCTCCTCTGCGCAGCCACATCATGCACCTGTTCAAGACCCTCAAGACCAAGAAGGAAGTGCACTTCTTCTATGGCGCCCGCGCCCTGGTGGAAGCCTTCTACCTGGAGGACTTCGCCGAAATCGAAAAGGATTTCCCGAACTTCCACTTCCACCTGGCCCTGGACCGTCCGGACCCGGCAGCCGATGCAGCCGGCGTCAAGTACACCCCCGGCTTCGTGCACAACGTGATGAACGAGACCTACCTCAAGAATCACGAGGCACCCGAGGACATCAAGTACTTTATGTGCGGTCCGCCCATGATGACCAAGTGCGTGTGCGACCTGCTGGATTCCCTGGGTGTCGCACCCGAAAGCATCCTCTTCGACAACTTCGGAGGTTAATCTTTTCCAGAGCGCCGGATTTTCCCCGGCGCTCTCTTTTTGCCCTTTAGAAATCGGTTCAAACATTTTACGATTGTACCGACCAATCGGGCGAAAGAAGCAAAATGGCCCTGGAATCGGTTGAAACGTATAAATCTTTTGCACGATAGTAGTTTTTGCCTTTTTCGCCGCGTAGTTTTGCAGTGGAAAAACGCAAATCCGCTATGGCACGAAAGAACAAAACAGGCCGGATCTTCCGCTATTTATTCATCTTCTGTTTCACAAGCTTCACCCGCTACGCCTCTGTAGCTCTACTCGCTGCGCTCTTGCAGTTTCCGGCCTTTTTGTCTTCGTGCAGCAAATCCGATACGCCCCTGAAACTGCCTGCGCAGGTCCGCATCCGTGCGCAGTATCCGCACAGCGCGGAAGCGCTGGACGTTTTCTTTTTCGACACCCTGGGCGCCCAGGTGCTGGACGCTTATCAGCAAATAGTCTGTGACAGCGCCGGGCACTTGTATGCCCTGTCCGGGGCCGGGGCCCGCCATATGGTGGTCCTGAGCGGTGAAAAGGGCCATCGGGAGCGCTGGATGGACCTTCGCACCTACGGACAGCTTTGCAAACATACCTTCCATCTGGAGAACGAAGACCCTGCATCTCCCCTTCTGGCCGGGGAAATGGACCTGGAGGCCGGGGCTTCCCGAAGAGCCGACATCGTCCTGAGACCCCGGTTATCCGCCGTCCGGATCCGTTCCGTCTCCTGTGACTTCAGTGGCAGGCCTTACGCCGGTGAAGCTTTCTTCGTTAACAGGCTCTTTCTCTGCTACGCCGGCGCGGAGTGCCATCCACTGGGGCCAGGAGACGCGTATCCGGTGTCCTGGCTGAACCCGGGGCTGCTGGACAGCATGGCAGTCATGCAGCTCCGCTATCCCGAAATGGTCCTGCAGGAAGGCTGCGGCAGCATCGGAGCGGAAAGGAAGGCCGTGGACCGGAGCTTTTACTGTTATCCGCATCCGGACACGCGCCTGGTGCTGGAGGGAGACGTGGGCGCTGTCCACTGCTACTACCCCATCCCCTTACGGAACCTCCGGGGCGGCGAAGTTCTGGAACTGGACATTACGCTCCGGCGGATGGGATCACCTCACCCCGACATACCCACGGAGAGCGACGTCGCTTCGTTGGACGCTGCCATCCTGCCCTGGGATACCCGTCCCGGAGAAATCATTCCCTTCTGAGCCTATGAAAAAGTATTGCCTCCTACTTCCCTTACTACTCCTGCTGTCCTGCGCGCGGGAAACGCTTCCCGACAACCGGCAGACGGTATCCTTCTGCCTGACGGCTGCCCCGGGCCTGACCAAGGCCCTGGACCCGGACGAATACCTGATTACAGACTATAATCTACTCATTTACAATTGCTTCGGCATTCTGGAAGAGAAGGTCTATGTCCCCGCTCGCGCCCTCACGCCGGATGTTTCGTTCCGCTACACCACCACCCTGCTCCAGGAAGTGCCCTACACCGTGCTGGCCGTAGCGAACCTGGGCTACGAACTGCCGCTGATGAGCCTGGAAGAGGTCAAGGAGTACCGATATTATCTGGCCTATCCGGACGAGTTCACCCAGGGGCTTCCGATGGCAGCCGCGCTGGAGGACTGGACGCTGGCCTTCGAACCGGAGGTGCAGCTTCCGCTGGAGCGGCTGATGGCCCGCGTGGACCTGAACATCGACCGGACGGCCCTGGACGGCGACGTACAGTTCCAGGTGACGGATGTCCGAATCGGCGGCTGTCCCTCCTCGGTCCGGCTGTTCGGGCCCAGTCGGGCGGAAAACAAGGAGCAGGTCTTCTTGAACGGCTATCTGAAAGACGGGCATCAGGTGGATGCGCTGGGCCGGGACAGCGCCCCAGGCATCAGCGAACCGGTCAGTCTGTATCTGCTGGAAAACTGCCAGGGAACGCTGCTGGACCACGTTTTGTCTCCGCAGGGGAAGGTCTTTTCCGATGCTACGTATCGGGACATCTGTTCCTATATCGAGATTCATGCCCTCTATCGTTCCGACAGCTGGCATACGGCCCCCGGGGAGAAACTGATCTACCGCTTTTACCTGGGGGACGGGCTGGATAACTTTGACGTATTCCGAAACTGCTGGTACCGGATTACGGTCCGCCCGGAGGGAACGGGACTCAACGAGGACAGCTGGAGGGTGGACAAGCACGCGCTGGTGCCGGAAAGGAGGCTGGCGCTGTACCCGGCCGCCTACAACGAATGCGCTTCTGGCGAGGACTACCACATCTGGTGCGAGGTCTGGCCCAAGAACTCGCCCATGACCATTGAACTGTTGGGCTATGAGGGTCGCGAGTTCTACCAATATACCCTGGACGCCGACGGAAACGGCCTCACCATTCATTCGGAGAAAGGCGGGACGGCCGTCATCTCCTTCCAGGCAGGCCCTCCGGCCAACCTGGACACCTTGGCGATGCTGGTTATTGATCCGTAAGGCTAGGACTCCATCAACGCGCTCAGGCAGCGCTGGAGGGAGTCGGTCCAGTAGGGAATCTGCATGCCCAGACGGGCTTTTATTTTGCTCTTGTCCAGGACGGAATAGGCGGGACGATGGACCTTGGAAGGGAATTCGTCGCTGTGGCAGGGCTGGATGTCGCAGGCGCTATGGCCGGCATAGCGGGCGATGGCCTGAGCGAAGTCGTACCAGGAGCAGACGCCTTCATTGGTAAAGTGATAGATCTCAGATACAGGCGTATCCCCCGCCTCCAGGAAGGCAAGGATGACCCGGGCCAGGTCACCGGCATAGGTGGGCGTCCCCACCTGGTCGAATACGACCTTGAGGCTGGGTTTTTCGGCCGTCAGGCGCAGCATCGTCTTCACGAAATTCTTGCCGTATTCGCTGTACAGCCATGCGGTCCGAATGATGATGTGCCGGCAGCCCACGCGCTGGATCGCCTCCTCCCCGTGCAGTTTGGTAAGGCCGTACACCCCGCTGGGGGCGGGGGTCTGATCTTCCCGGATGGGCGTGTTCAAAGGCCCTGCGCCAAAGACGTAATCGGTAGAGATGTGTACCAGCAGGCCTCCCGTTTCTTTCATCGCAACGGCCAGGTTCTCCACGGCCTGCGCATTCAGCCGTTCGGCCAGTTCGGGCTGGTCCTCAGCGGCATCCACGTTGGTAAAGGCGGCGCAGTTCACCAGGACGTCCACCTGCTCCTGCGCTACCATCTGCCGGACAGCGGAAAGGTCAGTAATATCCAGTTCCGCCACATCAGTGAAAATCCATGACATGGCCGGTTTGGAAGCGGCTAAGTTTCGGAGACTCCTCCCCAACTGCCCGTCGGCACCTGTTACCAATACTTTCATTGCGCGTAGTAATCTATCTTGTAATCAAATAGTCCCGGAGCGTCCTTCAGCAGCGGATGATGCCGGTCCTTTTCGGAAAGGATCAGTGCCTCGGCAGGGATGCGCCAGTCGATGGCCAGGGTGGGATCATCCCAGGCGATGGCCCCTTCCGACTCTGGCATATAGGGGTTGTCACACTTGTACTGGAACACGGCTTCCGGGCTCAGGACCGAAAAACCGTGGGCGAATCCGCGGGGAATGAAGACCTGCCGGTGATTGCTGCCGGACAGGAGTACGGCCACATGCTGGCCGAAGGTCGGCGATCCCACCCGGATATCCACGGCCACATCCAGCACTTCCCCGCTCACCACGCGCAGCAGCTTGGACTGGGACCATCGGCCCTTTTGGAAATGAAGGCCCCGGAGCACGCCGTAGCGGCTTTTGCTCTCGTTGTCCTGCACGAAATGAATGGGGCGGACGGCGGCATCGAAGACCCGCTGGCTCCAACTTTCCAGGAAATAGCCCCGCTCATCGCCAAAGACCTTGGGTTCCAGGATCAGGACACCGGGGATGGAGGTTTCAAGGATATTCATCGGCTAGGAATTCTGTATCAAGTCAAAGGTTAAACGCTCGCCCATGCGCACATCTCGGGCGACGGATTTCCCCAGCACCTCGGGCAGGCAGCGGGGCGGAAGGCCGAAACCGGGCCGGACGCTGCGGACCGTCTCCGGCGTGAACACATCGCCCTTTTTCATATCCCGGGCGATGTACAGGGAACGGCAGAACTCGCGACCCTTGATGGTGGAAGGGTCCGTCGGATACGCCACCTGGCCCATGGCCTTTTCCACATTGCGGATGGCACGGACCATCGCAGTGAATTCGTCCTGGTCCATCGAGAAGGCCGCATCCGGCCCGCCGATGGCGCGGTCCATGATGAAGTGCTTTTCCACCATCGTCGCGCCCAGGGCCACTGCCGCCACGGCCACATCGTGCCCCGTGGTATGGTCCGACAGGCCCACCTTCACCCCATAGCGTTCCCGCATATCCACCATCGTACGCAGGTTGGCGTCTTCGATGGGCGCCGGATAGGCCGAGGTGCATTTAAGCAGGGTAATGTCTTCATTCCCAGCTTCTTTACAAGTCTTCACCGCCAGGTCGATGTCTTCGGGAAGAGCCGTTCCGGTGGAGATGATCATCGGCTTTCCGGTACGGGCCGCATACGCTATCAGGCCCACGTCCGTAATCTCGAAGGACGCAATCTTGTAGTAGGGATTGCCCAGACGCTCCAGCAGGTCCACCGCCGTGGGGTCGAAAGGCGTGGAGAAACAGGGAATCCCTTCCTCCCGCGCCACGCGGAAGATTTCCTCATGCCATTCCCAAGGGGTGTAGGCCTCCTGGTACAGGTCATAGAGAGTGCGCCCGTCCCAGAGGGTGCCTTTCACGCGGAAATCCGCTCCGTCGCAGTTGAGCGTAATGGTGTCGGCCGTGTAGGTCTGGATCTTCACGGCATCGGCCCCGGCTCTTTTGGCAGCGCGGATACTCTCCAGCGCCACCTCCAGGCGATGACCGTGATTGGCCGACAATTCCGCTACAATAAAGGTCCTTCTGCTCATCATAATGACAGATTGTAGTAAATGTATCCCTCGGCCCGCCGCTGCTCGCAAAAGCCCATTTTTTCATGGTACCGGATGGAACGGAGGTTGTCCTCCTTCACCTTGGCAGTCAGGCTGTGAATGCCCCGCTGGGGCAGCGTAGCAAGGATCTGGCGCTCCCAGACGGCGGTTTCGCCCGTACCCTGGGTCTCCGGCGCCGCAATGATGCCGCGGTCCCACGCGTCCCCTTCCCGGGTAAGGTTATAGGTACCCACCAGGGTGTCGCCTTTATAGACGGCATAATACAGCCGGTCTTCCCTGCCTCTCAGGCTTTCCACAAAACGGAGGTGGTTTTCCATGGGAATCAGCTCCGGATGCACCATGTGGCAGCGGATATCGTCCCGATTGCGAAGGGCCAGGATGGCCTCCTGCTGCTCCGGCGTAGCGTCCACGTAGTTCACCAGCCGGTACGGGATGCAGCGATGGATGATCACATCCTTGTACACCCCTTCGAACAGGCAATGGTCCCGGAGCACCGCTTCCCGTTCAAAGCCATTGGCTTCCAGCACGGGATACAGGTGCGGACGAAGGTCATAGGCATAGGTAAACAGCTTATGCAGGGACAGTTCCCCGAAAGCCACTTCCTTCAGCATGGTCAAAAAATGGGTCCAGTGCAGGGCAAAATACTCCTGCTCCAAGGCCGTATCCATGATGAAGGAAACTTCGGCATAGCGGTCGGCCCAGTTGATGTGTACCAGACCGCCATAGCCGATGCACCGTCCGTCCTCCAGATAGGAAAAAAGGATCTGGTCCGGCTGGGGCTGGTCGAAAAGGGCCGATACCACCTGGTCGAAATACCGCTGCTGGTCCTCTTCCGTCAGGGGCCGGCGCTGCCGCAGGTGATAAATCTGCTGGTTGCGCCACTGCATAATCAGGAAGCGGTCCTGGTACCGAAGCGGCACCAGGCGATAGGCTCCCAGGCAGAACTCCTGCCGATGAAGACAAGCGTACGGCATGCTAATTCAAGCGTTTAAATCCAGACTGGCACACCGGGCCCTCCAGGGCTTTCATCACATCCTTGCCGTCCTCGAAGTCGCGGATATCGGCAAAGATGGGATCCAGGGCCTGGAAATAGCCGTCCAGCACTTCGTCCGTGTGGGCGATGCAGGTGTACATGAGGGTGCCGGCAATGTAGCCCTTCTTGAGCATCTCCTGAGTGATATAGGTCTTGTACGCCAACGCGTTGGGGCTGTCGAAGGTGAACCCGGCCAGGGCCGGAATCCCCCACTGGTTAATCTTGAGGCCGTATTTGTCGGCCAGCGCCTGCCAGCGGGCCTTGTTCTGCAGGCCCTTTTCGGTAATGTACTCCCAGGACTTGGTCTTTTCCATCACATCCAGGGCGGCCAGGGCGGCGGTGGGGCCGATGCGGTCGGTCCAGAAGGTGGAACTGATCCAGGACCCCTGGGCAGCGTCCATAATCTCCTTCTTGCCCAGCACGGCGGCAATCACATAGCCGTTGCCCATCGTCTTGGAATAGATGGTCATGTCGGGATAGACCCCGTATTTCTTATGCAGGCCACCGAAGGTTTCCCGGAAGCCCGAGGTGCATTCATCAAAGATGAGCACCACGCCGTACTGGTCGCAAAGCCGGCGGATGTGCTCCAGATAGCCTTCGGCAGGGCCGAAGTTGCGGCATACTTCCATCTTCACGGCCGCAAGGTCAGGGGTATTGCGGATGATGCCCTCAATCTCTTCGAAATCATTGTAATGGAAGGGAATGGAGGTGCCGCGAAGACCCTTCGGCACACCGGCCGTCGGGATGCCGGGAAGCAGATGACCCGCCAAGGCATCGTTCTCCCCCAGGTTCACGGACACATACCAGTCGTGCCAGCCGTGGTAGCCGCAGATGGCCACTTTGTCGCGACCCGTATAGGCACGGGCGATGCGGACGCACATGGAGTTGGCCTCGCCACCGCCACGGGTATAGCGCACGCCGCCGGCCCAGGGATTCATCTGGATCAGGCGCTCGGCCAGATAGACTTCCTCCGGGCAGTTGAGCGTGGTGAGGTTGCCGTCGCGGATGACCTTCAGCACAGCCTCGTCCACTTCCTCGCGGGCATAGCCCAGGGTATTCGTTCCTACGCCCATCAGACCGCAGTCGATGTATTCCCGGCCGTCCAGGTCCCACACGTGGCAGCCCTTGGATTTGCTGTAATAGGCCGGCCAGTTCTCCGGCAGCAACTGCTCCGGACGCTTGGACAGCAGGCTGGTCCCGCCGGGGATCAGGGTCTTGGCCTTCTTATAGAGTTCTTGTCCTTTTCCCATAACTATTTGATAGTCTTGTCATTCCTGATGGATTTGTCATAGCCCTCGTTGTATCCGAACTTGCTGTTCATCGATTTGATTTCAGGATGCGCCAGCAGGTAGTCGATGTATTCCTTCCAGTAGCGGCCGGTGCCCAGCGCCTGGATCAGCGCCTTCAGCACCTCGAAATCCTCCGCCTCGTCAATGGTAATGCGGTAGTCGGAGGCATCGAAAACGCCTTCCCGGTTCTGGAAATCGAAGGTCTTGAAAAGGGTGCCGCCCCGGGCCGAGCCATTCTTCCAGATATACGGCGTCACGTGCTCGCGTTCCGAGGTCAGGTTCGCCTCTTTGTAGGCTTTTTCCAGGGCCGAAAACTTCATCACCTCCGTATCCAGGCCATCCGGGAAGCAGCGGGGATCCGTGTGCACATAGTCATAGTCGTGCTCCACGGCAAAGCGGACGATCTCGTCGATGATCACCGGGTCGATGAGCGGGCAGTCCGAGGTAAAGCGGATCACCCAGTCCGGATGATCCGGCTCTGCGGTGCTGTAGAAACGCGACAGGACATCGTCCACCGAGCCTTTGTGGTAGCCCACGCCCACTTTGTCAGCCACGGCCACGATAAAACGGGAGCCCTCCTCGTCGGTGGTGGCGATTTTCAATTTGTCGATGGACTTGGCCTGCAGAATGCGCCGCAGATGAATCTCCAGCAGCGTTTGGCCGTCCACCTCTTTCAGAATCTTGGCAGGCAGCCGGGTGGACCCGTAGCGTGCCTGGGTTATCGCTAATACTTTCATTTCCAGTTAACAGGATTCAAAAGTTCTTTTTCCTTAACGTCGAAGTCCAGCGCAATGGGCACATCCTTCACCGCCTGCAGATTTTCCTGCAGCTGCGCCAGGTTGTCCACCCCGATAAGAACTCCGTCAATCAGCGGATGCTGGAGATTGGCATTCAGGGCCACCTCCGACACGCTGAGGCCTGTCTCACCGGCATATTCGTCCAGCTCCACCAGGTACTTGCGCAGGGGCTGCAGCTTCTCCGGAAGGGCGTCCCGGTCCTTGAAGAAAAGCCCCTGCAGGAAGGTGCTGCGGACGTGGATTTCCACGCCCTGCGCATGCAGCGCCTGCATATAGGGCTCAAACTTATGGTCCAGGATGTTAAAGGGAATCTGCAGCAGGTCGAAGGGCACGCCCCTTTCCAGAATCAGTTCCAGTTCGGCGGGCTCATACAGGGAAAAGCCGATCTTCTGCACCTTCCCCGCTTCCCGCAGGGCCAGGAACTGGTCCCAGACGCCGGGATTGTCCCGAAAGACCTCGAAATGGTGAAGCAGATAGCCGTAGAGCCGCTCCAGGCCCAGCCTCTGAAGACTTTGGCCGAAGCATGCCCGTACCGGCGTTTCCCCCTTGGGGTACTTGGACACCAGCTTGAAAGCGGAGGGATCCGGGAGGCATCGGCCCAGCACCTCTTCGGCATTGCCATAGGCGCTGGAAGTATCCAGCAGCGAGATGCCGCCGGAACGGGCTTCCCGGAGAATGCCTTTCACCGCGTCCTCCGAAGGCCGGCCGGCCGAGTTCACGCCATATTGCAGGCCGAACTGTACCGTCCCCAGCACCAGCTTGTTTCGGCTATTTGGCATAGTAGGTGGCGATCTTCCGGACGGCGTGGATCACATCGTCGGTGTCGGCGTCGGTGAGCATCGGATACAGCGGGATGCTCAGGATGCCCTTATAGACTTCCTCCGCATTCGGGCAGAGGCCCTTGGTATAGCCCATATGCTCGTAGAAGGGGAACCAGTACACCGGCACATAGTGGATCTGGCACTGGACATTCTCGGCACTCATGGCGTCGAAGAACTGCCGGCGGGTGCAGCTGAGCTTGTCCAGATCCAGACGGATGATATACAGGTGCCGGCAGGTATCCGACTCCGGAATTTCCTTCTGGACGATGATGCCGGGCACATCCTTGAATGCCGCATCGTACTTCTGAACAATCTCCTGACGGCGCTTTTTAAAGCCTTCCAGTTTGGACAGCTGGCTCACCAGCAGGGCGGCCTGGAAATCCGTCAGGCGGTAGTTGAAGCCCAGGCTGATCTGTTCGTAGTACCAGATGCCCTCGTGCGGGGCGCCTTCCATCATCGACTCGTCGTGGGTGATGCCGTGGATGTGCGAGAGGACCAGCTTCTTATACAGCTGGTCGCTGTTGGTGGTGATGGCGCCGCCTTCCCCGCAGGTAATGGTCTTCACCGGATGGAAGCTGAAGCAGGTCATGTCGGCCAGGCTGCCCACCTTGGCGCCGTTATAGGCCGTGCCGATGGCGTGGGCGGCGTCCTCGATGAAAATGAGGCCGAATTCGTCGCAGATGGCGCGGATTTCCTTGATTTTGACGGCCTGGCCGGTGAAATCCACCGCCACCACGGCCTTCGTCCGGGGCGTAATATGCGCCCGGATGCTTGCAGGGTCGATGTTATAGGTTTCCGGATCGATGTCGGCAAAGACGGGCCGGGCCCCGCAATACACGGCGCAGTTGGCGCTGGCGGCAAAGGTCATCGGCGTGGTAATCACTTCATCGCCGGGGCCGATGCCAGCGGCAATGCAGGCGCAGTGGAGCGCCGCCGTCCCGTTGCTGCAGATGACGGCATGTTTGGCACCGGTGTATGCAGCCAGTTTTTGCTCCGCTTCTTCCACCTTGGGGCCGCAGGTGATGTAGGGACCGCGCAGGACATCGGCCATGGCCTGAATATCATCCTCGCCAATCCACTGGCGACCGTAGAATATCTTGTTATCCCGGACGGGCTTACCGCCCATGATTGCTAGTTGTTCCATGCTCTGGTACGTATTACTTGACAAGTGTCTAAACATACAAAAATACTAAATATTTACGGAAAGGTCAAGAAAATATCGTACCTTTACTGGACCATGAATACGCAAAAGCTCAAACTTTTTCTGGATGGCCGAAAAGGCCTCCTGCCCAAGATTGAAGCGGCCTGCCGCCCTTTCGATAATATCATCTGGTTCCACGTAGCGTCTTACGGCGAATTTGAGGAAGCCCGTCCCGTGATTGAGGCCACCCGAGCCCGTTTCCCGGAGCGGAAGATTCTCCTCACCGTATTCTCCCCCACCGTCTATGAGCCGATGCAGCACTATCAGGCGGTGGACTGGGTATTCTACTTGCCTTACGACACGCCCTGGTCGGTGAATCGCTTCCTGGATGCCGTGCGCCCCGCCAAAGCCATCTTCACCATCACGGACTACTGGCCGGTCCTGCTGAACGCCCTCAGGCGCAGAAAGATCGACACGTACATCATGTCCGTCCGGGTGGAGCCCGATTCCCACCACCTGAAGTGGTACGACTTCAATTACCGCCAGCTGTTCCGCCATTGCTACACCACCGTGATGGTGCACAATGAGGAAAGCGCACGGCTGCTCAAGGAGCTGGGTGCGCCGGACGTGCGGGTGATGGGCGATCCCCGTCTGGACCGGGTGCTTTCCGTGGTCCACGAGCAGTGGCACAACCCCGTTGTGGAGGCCTGGTCCGGCGGCAAGAAAGTATTCGTGGCCGGCAGTACGCTGGACGCCGAGGACGGAATGCTGGCCAACATCGCCGCAGCCCATCCCGGGAAAATCCTGATTATCCCGCACGAAATCGACTCGGCGAAGGTGGATGCCCTCCTGGCCAAAGGACGTCACGGGGCCGTGAAATATTCGGATTATCTGAACAAACCTGTCGATGACGAGCTCCTGCAGGCCCAGATTCTGGTGATGGATACGGTGGGCATGCTCTCCCGCCTGTACCGCTACGGCTTTGCTGCCCTGGTGGGCGGCGGCTTCACCGACAACGCTCCCCACTCCGTGGTGGAACCGGCCGCCTACGGAATGCCTGTGGTCTTCGGCCCCATTTATGACCGTGAACCGCATGGGGTGGAACTGGTGAAACTGGGCGGCGCCTTCAGCGTGAACAACGAACAGGAGCTGGAAGCCTTCTACAAGAAGTGCGTTTCGGACAAGGACTTCCTGGCCCGCAGCAGCCAGATCGCGCGCGACTACTGCGCCCGCTC
>CACYHZ010000014.1 GCA_902774345.1 uncultured Bacteroidia bacterium
GCCATGCGTCCGCTGGTGAAGATGGAAGTGGACAAGATGACCTATAATGTAGAGGACGATGTGGACGCCAAGACCTCCACGGTTCTGGATATGCTCCGGAAAGTGCCGATGGTGAGCGTGGACGGTCAGGACAACATCTCCGTGAACGGCAGCAGCAGTTTCGTGGTCTATGTGGACGGCAAGCCCAACCAGATGATGAGCCAGAACGCCTCCACCATTTTCAAGATGATGCCCGCCAGCACCGTCAAGAACATCGAGGTGGTCACCAATCCGGGCGTCAAGTACGATGCCGAGGGCGTGGGCGGCGTACTGAACATCACCACCAACAAGGAAGTGACGGGCGGTGCCTCCATGGCCGATGGTTACTACGGCACCGTGATGGCCGTCGGCTCCACCCGCGGCGGTGGCGGCGGGGTCAGTGCCAGCCTGCAGAAAGGGAAACTGAGCGCCAGCATCAACGCCAACGGCATGTACAACCTGATGGGCGGCACCGAGACCAGCGTGGAGCGCACGCAGGACAGCGGCTACTCCATGCAGACCCACACCACCTCCGACATGAAGATGCCTATGGTCATGGTCAATGCTTCGGCCAGTTACGAGATCGACAGCCTGAACCTGGTGAGCGCCACCGTCGGCGTAATGCACTTCGGCATGCAGAACAGCAGCGGCATCACCAATACCATCCTCACCACCCCCGGGGCCGATCCTTTCAGCTACGACGGCACCACCGAATCCCGCAACGACCGCACCAGCATTTCGGCCGGCGCCGACTACCAGCACCTCTGGGCCAATGCCCCCGGAAGAAGCCTGGTCCTGAGTTATCAGTTCAACGCCGCACCTTCCACGAACAACAGCCTGAACACCTTCGGGAGCTCCTCCATCCTGGGACTGGACCTGACCAACCGCCGCAGCGAAGGCCGCACCGGGTCCACCGACCACACCCTGCAGGTCGATTTCACCACTCCCCTGGGCTCGCTCTTCACCCTGTCCACCGGCGCCAAATTCGTCACGCGCCATAACAGCTCCGACCAAACGGACTACCGCTGGGACGGCAGCAGCTATGTGGTGAACCCGCAGAGCAGCCTGCAGTACGACTATTACAACCGCATCGGCGCCGCCTATGCCGAGATGGAAGGAAAATTCGGCAGCGTAGGTGCCAAGGCCGGCGTCCGCTACGAGCACACCTGGCAGCGCTACAGCTCTTCGGCGATGACCCAGCCCTTCAGCGTGGACTACGGCAATCTGGTGCCCAGCGCCAGCCTCCAATGGAGTCCCAGCCTGACCCAGAACCTGGGCGTGAGCTACAACATGCGCATCAGCCGGCCGGGCATCTCCTACCTGAACCCCTACGTGGACACCTCCGACCCTACCGCCCGGAGTTACGGCAACACCAGCCTGGACGCCGAGCGCAGCCACAACATGAGCCTGGTGTACAACTATTACAGCTCCCTGATCATGGTAAACGCCACCCTGCGCCACAGCTATACCGGCAACGGCATCTCGGCCTACAGTTTCTACGATGACCAGATGCTCCTGAACACCACCTACGGCAACATCGTCCGCAGCAACAACACCGGCCTGAACGGATTCGTGATGTTCACCCCCGGCCAGAAGACCCGCATCATGCTCAACGGCGGCGTCAGCTACGTGGATCTGCGCAGCGACGAGCTGGCCCAGCAGAACAGCGGCTGGTCCTACAACCTGATGCTGGGCGCCCAGCAGACCCTCCCCCTGGACATCCGCCTCAGCGCCAACTGGATCATGATGGGCAAATCCATCAACCTGCAGGGCTGGTCCGGCGGCATGCAGGCAGCGGTTCTGGGCGTCACCAAGACCTTCCTGGACGACCGTCTGAGCCTGTCACTGAACGGCATGCTCCCGATCGGAAAGGGCGGCAAACTGAATATGGAGTCCTATTCCCGCGGCAACGGTTTCACCACCAACAGCAGCACCACGATTCCGCTCAGTTCCGTCACCTTCCAGATTAGCTGGAGCTTCGGCAAACAGGGCAACTACAGCACCAAGAAAGCCCGCCGCTCCATCAGCAACGAAGACCAGCTGAACAGCAGCACCACAGCCGAGAGCATGGGAAGCATCCTCCAAATGTAATTTTTATTATCTTTGTATCATATGCAGAAACGCAACCGCCGGAATCTCATTATCAACACCACCCAGATTGTTGTCTGGGTGGGTGTATTTCTGGTCCCCGCCCTGGTTACCGGCACCATGACCCGTTCGCTGGACCAGGCGTGGAAAGTATTCATCGCCGGTGCCCGGATTTTGCTGCCGGCCTTCGTCCTGTACAGCCTGAACTATTATCTGCTGGTTCCCAAGCTGCTGCACGGGGGAAAAGCGAAATGGTTTTACCTCATCAATGGCGCCATCATCCTGGGCTGGATGCTGGTTGACTTCCTGCGGTTCAAGCCGGCAGATTTCCCGCAGGAGGTGCTGGACCAGTTCGGCGCGCGAAGCATGTGGGCCTTCTACGTTGGATCCGTGCTGCTACGGCTGTTCATCCAATGCCTGATCATACTCATCGCCGTTGGACTTCGCCGCATCATGCGCGCCAACGAAACGGTAGTGGCCGAACTCACCTGGCTCAAGCATCAGCTGAACCCGCATTTTCTGTTCAATACCCTCAACAACATTTCCTCCCTTACGCAGATCGACCCTGACAAGGCGCAGGAAAGCATCGGCCAGCTGAGCGACCTGCTGCGCTATGCCCTGTACGACAGCGAAGCCGAAAAGGTGCCGCTGGAGGCCGAGCTGGAGTTCATGAACAATTACGTGGACCTGATGGCCCTCCGCTGCAACGACCTCACCACCGTCACCAAGGATTTCCAGCAGCCCCGGGGCAGCATTTCCGTGGCGCCGCTGCTGTTCATCTCCCTGGTGGAGAATGCCTTCAAGCATGGGGTGAACGCCCGCCATCCTTCCTTCGTGCGCGTTTCCATGCAGATGGAAGGCGACCAGCTGGTATTCCGCTGCGAAAACAGCCTGTTCCCGAAACAGGGCACCGACCATATCGGCTCCGGCATCGGCCTGGAGAACATGAAGCGCCGGTTGGAACTCCTGTATCCCGGGCGCTATACCTATCGGCAGGAACAGACCGATGATACCTATTCCGTCACCGTAACCCTCAAGCCATGAGCCTACTTCGCTGCATAGTGGTGGACGATGAACCCCTGGCCGTCAAGATGCTGGAGGGTTTTATCGCCCGTACGCCGGGGCTGGAACTGGCCGCCTCGTACAACGATCCCGTCCAGGCCCTTGCGGGTATCCGGGATCTGGCGCCGGAATTGGTGTTTCTGGATATCCAGATGCCGGATCTGAACGGAATGGAGCTTTCCCGGATGCTGCCGCCCCAGACCCGCATCATCTTTACAACAGCCTTCAAGCAGTACGCTTTCGAGAGTTACGAGGTCAGCGCCCTGGACTTTCTCTTAAAACCCATCCGTTACCAGAAATTCGTGGAGGCGGTCCAGAAGGCACAGGAATGGTTCGCCCTCAAACAGGCGGCAGAACAGGCACCGGGCGCCGAGGCCGGGAAATCGGCCATCTTCCTGAAGGTGGACGGAGCCTTTACCCGCATTCCCCTGGCCGATATCCTGTACGTGGAGGGGATGAAGGACTATGTTCTGTTTCATCTGACCTCGCAGAAACAGCCGTTGGTCACTCATCTGACCATGAAAGCCGCCGAGGAGCTGCTCCCCGCGGACCGCTTCATGCGCATCCACCGTTCCTACATCGTGTCGCTGGAACATATCGACAGCGTAACACCGGCCGGAGACATCAAAATAGGCACCGGCCTGCTTCACGTGGCCGATGCCTATAAAGATGCATTCATGTCCAGAATCCTGGACGCGTAATTCCTATTTAAACAGCTTCTGGGCGAAGGTGTTCAGGTACAGGCGCCAGTTGGACCATACGTGACCACCCTCGGAGACGAAGTATTCGTGCTTCAGACCCTGCTCGGTGAGCTTGGCGTGCATTTCCTCGGCGCCCTGGAACAGGAAGTCGGTGTTGCCGCAAGCCAGGAAGTAGAGCTTCACGCCTGCCTTCTTGAGGGCAGCAATCTGCTCGGGCGTAGCGCTGCCGGCAGCGGACAGGGGGCAAATGTAGTCAAACATTTCCGGATACAGGATGGAAGCGGAAATGGTGTGACCGCCACCCATGGACAGGCCGGCGATGGCACGGGAAGCCGGTTTGGGAACTGCGCGGAAGTTCTTTTCGATGAAAGGAACGATCTCGGTGCAGAGGCTCCGGACATAGCCGTTCATGACCAGGTCTTTCTCGGCGTCGCTCATCTTCTCGAAAGCCTCACGGTCCCAGCGGTTGCCCATGGGCTTTTCGGGGATGTTCAGGGTACGGGCGGCAGCTTGGTTGGCATTACCGTTGGGCATCACCACGATCATCGGTTCGGCCAGACCTTTCTCAATGAGGTTGTCCAGGATCTGGGCGGCACGGCCCATCGAGCTCCAGGCCTCCTCGTCACCACCGGCGCCGTGCAGCAGATAGAGCACCGGATATTTCTTCTTGGTGTTCTTCTCGTAGCCGTAGGGGGTGTAAACGGTCAGGCGGCGGTCCATGCCCAGGATGTCGCTGTGATACCAGGGGTGGCTCACCGTGCCATGCTGGTGGGCTTCACCATAGTTTTCCGTGCGCTCGCCGGGAACCAGGAGCATCGGGAGGTAACGGGTACCGTCACGCTGCACCAGCACATTCTGGGGATCGTTCACGGCCACGCCGTCCACATAGAAGGTGTAGGTGTAGATTTCCGGCTCCGGGAGCGGAATCTTCACTTCCCATACGCAGTTTTCGCCGCGTTTCATGTCAATGGTGTCCATCCAGGGATTGGCCATCCAGGAGCCGTTGAGCTTCACGATGGTGGCATAATCAGCCTTCAGACGGAAGGTAACGCTGTCGTTCTGGATTTCCGGGGAAACGATGGGTTTCTGACCGCCCCAGAACGCGAAGTTGGAAAGTTCCTGGGCCTGCAGGGCAGCTGCAAAGGCCAGGCTCATCGCCAAAATTGAAAAGATTCGTTTCATAATCAGTGTTTTGTGTTTTATTTGCTAAAAGACTCCCCTACTTTATTCAGGGCTTTGGGAAGGCACTCCTGCCAGAAATCCCAGGTATGGGCGCCGGAACGGGAGATCCATTCACAATGCGCGACGCTGTTGATGGCATCGCTCAGGATGGCGGCGTCGGCATTGCTGACGACCGAATCCTGCTCCCCCACCTCGATGGTAAAGTCAGGATGCGGGTTGACATTGGCCAGTGCGGCCGCCTTCCCGGTCATCACATCCAGGCTGATGTCGAACATGCTCATGCTGGTGGCCGGGCTCATCGCATAGGCATAGCAGAACTTCTCGGGATAGGTCAATGCGTAATACAAAGTCCCGAATCCTCCCATGGAAAGACCGGCGACGGCGCGTTTGCCATTACAGTTGAAAGACTTCTCCACCTGCGGCATCAGTTCCTGATGGAAATACCGCTCATAGTCCTGGTTCTGGAAGCCGATGTAGAAATCCGACAGGCCGTTGGGCATAATGATGACCATCGGCACGCCGCCTTCCCTCAGGTACGCACGTGCGATTTCCCGTGCATTTCCCTTTTCCACCCAGTAGCGGTCCAGATGTTCCTGATTCCCATATTCATAACCGTGCAGCAGGTACAGGAAAGGATACGCCTGTGTGGGGTCATAGCCATTCGGAAGCCAGACGGAATAGGTCATCTGCTTCCCCTTATACTGGCTGCGGATGGTCAGGTCCTGATACAGCTTGTCTTCTGCATTCAGCAGATCCAGGAGATTCTGCTGATTCTCCTTTCCATTCTCTTGAGCTGCTTTGTTACAAGCACTGGGGACAAACATCCCCAGTGCTAAGATAACAAATAGAACGTAACGGTAAGGTTTGCGCATCGTTTAGAATTTCACCAGATACGTAAATCCGTCACCGCAGAAGGAATAGAGCTTGTCACCAGCCTTGGCAACCGTTACCAGCTCGCCTGCGTTGATATCTACGCGGGCGCCGTCCTTCATATAATAGGAACCGCCAGAGATACCCCATTCCGGGAAGTTGTAGCCGTTGGCGATAATGCCAGCCTCACCGGCAGCCTCGGCATACTCCTTACACAGATAGGTAGCGGTGATGTCGGCATCCACATCGGTGAAGAGTTCAAAGACAGCAACCGGAGCGCCGTCTTCCGTCACATTCACCAGGTGCTTCTTCTTGCCAGCCTCCGTGTCAGAAGCGGTATCAACACCAGCATAACCGAATACGATGGCTTCACCCATTTCCGTACCGGCAACGACGATATCGGTACCCGCCACATTGAAGACATAGGATTTGCCAGAGAGCGGAGCGATAACCACAAGCTGGCCAGCATTCACATCCACGCGGACGCCATCCTTCATGAAGTAGGAACCGCCGGAGATACCCCATTCCGGGAAGTTGTAGCCGTTGGCGATGATGCCGGCTTCACCGGCGGCCTCGGCATACTCCTTACACAGATAGGTGCCGGCGATGCTGGTAGCGGCGGGATCCACGAAGATTTCGAAGGTACCGGAAGGATTGCCGGAATCATCCACCAGCGAGATCAGGTGCTTCTTCATACCGGCCTCCGTATCGGAAACAGTGTCGGTCAACTGGTTCTCCACGATAATGTCACCGGTGATGGGATCCGGATAGAATGCCAGTTTGCCGGTCCATTCGAATTTGACAGGAGCGCCATCGACCAGGAAAAGGACAGCACTGATGGTATAGATATCGTCAAGGCTGTAGGTCTTCTTTTCGGTGTCAACGGGAACACGGGAAACCGTGATGCGGCCTTCCTTGGTACCCAGACCGTTCACTGTGGTTTTGGCGGCGATGAAGGTACCGTTGGTTGCCGTGGCTTCCAGGGCCCCCAGATACACGTTCTCGGAGAGGTAATACTTATTGCCGACGAGAGCCAGATGAATGCTCGCGGAGCTGGCCTTCAGGTCCACGTCGATCAGACGGCCCTGTTCACCCTTCACGCTGGTAGCGGAGGCAGCAGTGAATTCACTGGCCTTAACCTCCGACGGAACGGGGAACATACCGGAAATCGGGTCCAGCTTGGACTTGTAGCAGGAAACCAGGCTCAGGCCCAGAAGCGCAATCAATATGATATTCTTTTTCATATCCATTTCAAATTAGACGATTAATAACCCGGATTCTGGGTGATGCTCTTGTTCAGGCGGATTTCGGTAGCAGGATAAGGGAGGTGTTCGTGCTTACCGGCCTTGAAACCGCAGGTAGGGTTAGCCGGATCCACATAATCCACAGCGCCGTTAACCTGAAGCAAAGGATAGATTTTGCCGTTATTGGCCATCTTGGCACCTTCACCCCAGCGGAGCAGATCCTGGAAACGGGTACCTTCACCGAAGAGTTCCAGACGCTTCTCACGTTTGATGTCGTCCAGCGTGGCGGCTCCGAGGGAAGTCAGATGAGCGCGGGTGCGGATCATGTTCACGTATTCCGTAGCCTTGGGGACATTGTTGTTCATGAAATGAGCCTCAGCACCGCAGAGGAGCACCTCGGCGTAACGCATCCAGATGCAGTTGGCGCTATAGACAAAGTCGCTGTTGGTACCGCGGTCTTCGGCCAGGATGCGGAGTTTCCACATAAACTGACCTTCGCCGATCACCGGGGACTTGAGGGTGATACCCAGTTCACTCTGAATCTGATCGTAGGTCTTGATCGCATTGTTCAGACGATAACCGTTGACACCTTCATCGGCCACGAACTCATCATAGAGGTCCTTGGTAGGAACGCGGAAGCCCCAGCCCGTGTTCATCAGCGGGGTGTCGGCAGGCCAGTTCATCTTATCCATACGCCAACCGGTCATCAGGGCGTACATGGAGAAGGGCTGGTTATTGTCGTCGTACACACGGTTGATTTCGAAAACGGACTCGCTGTTGTGCTTGTAACCGATACGGAAGATATTGGCGTAGTCGTCCATCAGACGATATTTCTGAGAAGTGACCACGGCATCAAACTGCTCGGCAGCTTCGGCATATTTGCCCTGCCAGAGGTAAACCTTACCCAGCAGAGCCTGGGCGAACTGCTTGGTCACGCGCCAGACAGAAGCGTCATCGGCATTGCTCTTTTCGGAAAGATAACCGGAAGCGATGGCCTCGGTGAGGTCTTTCTCCATCAGGCCCCAGAGTTCCTCATCGGTACCGTTGGGTACGAGTGAGCTCGTGGTCCACAAGCGGAGGATTGCCCCACAGGGTCTTGAGGTCGAAATAAGCATAGGCGCGGAACACCTTGGCTTCGGCACGGACCATTTTGGCGATGTCAGAGGCACCTTCTTCGCTCACGTGGCCCAGGATGACATTGGCCTTGTACACCAGTGAGTAGTAGGACGTGAACATATTCTCGACATAGTCCTGTTCAGCGTCGAAACGGAACTCGTTCAGCTGATCCAAGTCGTTGTTGTCACCGCGCATGGAACCGCCGGCCCAGAAGTCGTCGGTAAGCATGGCCTTGCACAGGCGGACCCAATAGTCCCAGCCCAGGCCGCCGCCGTTAAGAATCTCAAGATACATGGCAGCATCGGCCTCCAGAGCCTGTTCATCGGTCTGATAGAAAGTATTGTAGTCCAGAACGCCGTGCTGAGGGATATCCAGCATACGGGAGCAGGACACGGAGCTTAAGGCAAAAAGGCTGATGACAGCGGAAAGAATGATATTTCTTGTTTTCATAAGGCAAGTCAGATTAGAAGGTAACATTTACACCGAAAACAACCTTCTTGGCGGTAGGATAGGAACCCTTGTCCACACCCAGGCCACTACCGGTACCGGTAATTTCAGGATCGAAGCCGATATAGTTGCTGAAAGTGAACCAGTCATCGAGGGAAGCGTAGAGGCGGAGGTTGTCCACCAGGAACTTACGGGTGAACTTCTGCGGGAGGGTATAACCCAGCTGGATCTGCTTGATCTTGGCATAAGAGCCATCAAAGACAACACCGCTGGAAGTGAGGTACTGCTGCCAGTTGGCTGCGTTGGCGGCCGGCTTGGTACCGGTGGTGTTCTGGGGCGTCCAGCGATCCTCATAGAAGTAGCTCAGACGGTTGGACGGATAGTCCACGACGGTGAGGCAGTTGTAAATCTTGCTGCCGGCGGCACCGGTCAGGAAGACCACGGCGTCGATGCCCTTCCAGGAAGCGGTGAGGGTGAGACCGTAGTTCAGTTTCGGAATACCGGAACCCAGGTCGATCTTGTCCCCGGAGGTCACGCCTTCGATACCATCGTAATCTTTGAAGATGGCATTACCGTTGGTGGGGTCGATGCCCTGGAAATCATAGCCGTAGAAGTGCCATGCGGGATAGCCTTTTTCGAAACGGGTGATGGCGCCGTAGTTACGCACACCGACGCCGTCGATACCGTCGGACAGGGACTCGTGGATATAGGTAACTTCATTGTAGAGCGTGGACAGGTTGCCGCTTACGCTGTAGTTGAAGTCGCCGACCGTGTCTCTCCATCTGAGTTCGAATTCGAAACCGCGGTTGAGCACGTTACCGGCATTCACAGGAGAAGCGGTGACACCCACCACGGTGGAAGGAGTGATATTGGATACGATCAGGTCTTTGGTCATCTTGTTGAACCAGTCCACACTGAAGGTGAGACGGTCGCGCAGGAAGCGCAGGTCCAGACCCACGTTGACTTGTTCGGAAGTTTCCCACTTCAGTTCCTGGTTACCCGTGGAAGAAGGAGCATAACCCAGCACATATTCCAAACCGTTACCGGTAGCGTACTGGCCGGTGTTGGCAATCACGTTGGCATAACGGTAGCCGCCCAGGCCGGCGAGGGAACCGTTCTGGCCCCAGCTGGCGCGAAGCTTGGCAAAGTTGACGACATTCTTCAAAGGAGCGAAGAAGCGCTCTTCGGAGATGGTCCAACCAGCGGAAACGGACGGGAAATACCCCCAGCGCATCGGCTTCGGCAGGACGGAAAGGTCAGCGGCATCAGCACGGAAGGAGACCTGTGCATTGTACTTGCCCTGATAGTTCCAGGAAGCACGGCCGAAGTAGGAGAGTTTACGGGCATAGCCGGGTTCTGCTCCGTATACGGACGGCGTAGCGTTGGCAGAGTGGTAGGCGAAGTAGTAGAACAGCGGGTTGTCCTGCGTTACGCCCAGGTCGTCATCCTTACCGGAATAAGAACCGCTGACGCTGTAGGTGCGGGTGCTGGAGAAGGAGGTACCCACCATCACGTTCACGAAATGCTTGCCGAAAGCCTGATTCCAGTTGGCGAAGTTTTCCCACTGATAGTAGATGCTGTTGTTGGAGGAACCGCTGAGGCCGATGGACTCCTGATGGGCATTCTGGTTTACATAGTAATTCAGGGAATAACCATAGTTGTCATAGGCGGAGAAACGGTAACCCACGCGGGAAGTGAGGGTCAGGCTCCGGATGGGCATCAGGTTCAGGGAGGTGGAACCGTTGATGTTGAAGCCGTTCATCACAGAATAGGAACGGTCGCGCATGATGTGCGGGTTCACGTTCTCGGAAGGGTTGAACCAGGAAACACCATAGTAGTCACCGTTCTCGTCAGTGAGCAGGCGGCGGCCCTGGGCCAGGATGTCCTTCATGTTCTGCGGCAGTTCACCGTCCTTGCTGTAAACAGTAGGAGTAAGCGGATCCAGCTGCAGGGCGGACAGAACGGCAGAACCGTAGTCGGAACCTTCGGAGACGCTGCGGGCGTTGTAGTATTCGATCTGGTTGTTGGTCTGGACTTCCAGCCAGGGCTTGAATTTCCAGGCGCCGTTCACCATGAAGGTCAGACGCTGATACACATCCGCATCGCCGGCGAACATACCATTATTCTTAAGATAGGTACCGGACAGATACAGGTTACCGCGGTCGTTACCGGCGCTGAACGAGAGGTTGTGGTGATGCATCAGGGAGTTCTCGTAGGAGTAGCCGATCCAGTCGGTGTTGGTCTTGAAGTCCCAGTGCTCGTACAGGTCGGCAACCTGGAAACGGCCGTTCTCGACATAATACTGGAAGTATTCCTCGGCGTTCATCACCTTGGGGACGCGGGCCAGGCTCTGGGAAGTGAGCTGGTAGCTGTAGTTGATCTTGCCGTCACCCTTACCCTTGCGGGTGGTGATCATGATCACACCGTTACCGGCTTCTGCACCGTAGATAGCGGCGGAGGCACCGTCCTTCAACACTTCCATGGATTCGATATCGTTAGGGTCAATACCGGAGATGGAAGTGGTGATACGGCCATCCACGACATACAGCGGAGCGGAAGAACCGTTGGAGGAAATACCACGGACCTGTACGGCAGGGGCTGCGCCCGGGCGGGCAGAACTGGAGAACACCTGCACACCGGCGGTCTTACCCTGGAGGGCAGATTCGGGGCTGGTGATGGTACGGTTCTGGATGTCCTCGGACTTCACCTGGGAGATGGCGCCCGTCACATCGGACTTTTTCTGGACACCGTAACCCACCACGACGGTCTCTTCGATCATCTGGGTGTCGGTGAGCATCTTGATGGTGATGGTTTCGGTCTTGGAGGCCACGTACTCCTGGGACACATAGCCCACGGAGGAGAATTCGATGACCGTACCAGCCGGAACGGTGAGGGTGAAGCTGCCGTCCAGATCGGTGATGGTGCCGTTGGAGGTGCCCTTCTGGACAACACCAGCCGCAATCATCGGCTCGTTCTGATCGTCAACAACTACACCGGAGACAGTCACCTTCTGTTGAGCAGCAAGGGACCATCCCGCAAGGAGAGACAACGCCAGGGTTGTCATCTTCATCAGCAGAGATTTTCTCATGTGATCAGTTTTAATTGGTTAATGGATTAATTGTTGGTAATAGTAGATTCAATATTGAACAGCATGCAGGAAGGCCAGGGGGTCCACTCGGGAAGGCCTTCGGCCTGCGGTTTTCCATTCTTGGCGAAGCTGGTCCAGGCGGCGCTCATCCGGTGACCCAGCTCCACGGCATCCTCTCCCCCGCCGGTAAAGGTCCGGTGCAGGAGCACATTGTCAAAGACAAAGGGAATCTCCAGGCAGTGGGTGCTGCCCATCACGCCGTCCAGCACCGGCGTAGCCCAGTCGAAACGATAGAAATAGACGGGCGCGCAGCCGGCGGACGTGCGGTCCTGGGCCTGCTGGAGGGCCAGCGGGCGGAAGATGGGATCTTCCTGACCCGGGGTGAATTCATTATAGACCGTGCCAATGATTACGGGCACGTCCTTGGAGAAGGCCAGGGCTTCCGGCGTGGAAGGCTGGAAAGGAATGACCTCGCCGTCCACGGTGGGAAGCTGACCATATATAATCATATCCAGGAAATTCGTAGGGAAAGTCCCGTCCTCGCGGGCTTCCTGGGCCACCTGCTGCACGGCCTCGCGATAGGCGGCCAGCAGCTTTTCATAGGGTACGGAGGCCATTTCGTCCACCCGGGAAGGGGTGATGCCCAGTTTGGCCACCGTAGCGGCACCGATGCGGCGCGAATACTTGGGATCCATCAGGTTGAAGATGGAACCGCTCTGGACAATGGCCTTGTGGAAGAGCCCCTTGGCCGAAGGCATCGCCATCACCGTGGTCACCTTGCCACCGCCGCCGCTCTGACCGAAGATGGTCACATTGGAAGGGTCGCCGCCAAAATTGGCGATGTTGTCACGCACCCACTCCAGAGCCTTGACGATATCGAGCATACCCACATTGCCGCTCTTGGCATATTTGGCGCCATAGGCACTCAGGTCCAGATAACCCAGGGCATTGAGCCGATGGTTCAGTGAGACCACCACCACCCCGTGGTCACGGGCCAGGTTGGTGCCGTCGTAGCCGGCCTGCTCCTGGGAGGATCCTTCACTGAATCCGCCGCCATGCAGCCACACCATCACCGGCAGCTCGCTGCCGCTCTTGATGCTGGAAGTCCAGACATTCACGCGAAGGCAGTCTTCGCCGGGATAGCCGTCGTCCCAATGCATGGTGAAAGCCTGGTTGTCGTCCCGCCAGCCCATGCGTTCGCCGTGGGGAGCCACGGGACCGTAGGAACGGCTGGCACGCACCTCTTTCCAGGGTTCGGGATCAGTGGGCGGCATAAAACGCTGGGCCTGGCCGTAAGGGATACCTTTGTAGATGTACACGCCGTCGTCGATGTAACCGGCCACAGGACCGGAGACGGTCTGAACCGTACTGGCCTTGGCCGAAGTTTCCAGACTGGATACACACTGGGTGTTGCGACGCACCTGCTGTCCGCAAGCGGTGAACAGGAGCACAATGCACAAGAAAACGCTGATGGGTTTTAGTGTCATAACTGCGTAGTTTTACCAATGCAAAGTTGCGAATAATCCCCCGCAAGGTTTTTTTGCCATTATCAAATGCTTTCGCGTATGAGCATATCGCCCGTGCGATTTGTTCAAAAGTATGCGTATTTGTTCAAAAAAGCTTATATTTGCCCCATGAGATTGAAACTGATAGCCATTTTGCTGCTGCTCGCGACAGCATGCAGCCATCCCCATAACAGCTGCTATCTCCTACCTGATAAAGAGAGCATCGTCATAGCCAACCGCCTGTCCAACCAGAAAGTAAACGGCTTTGCCCAGGACAAGGACGGTCATATCTGGATCGCCACCGGCCGCGGACTGGACAAGTATAACGGGAACGAATTCGTCCAGTTTTATTGCACGGACGATACCCTGGGTGTTCCGGACAACCAGATCAACGCCGTCTACTGCGCCCAGAACGGCGCCCTCTGGGTCAGCACCGTTAACGGAGTGGCCGTCCGCACCGCCAGGGGCAGTTTCCGGCGCATTCCCGTCCAGGGTAACAATCCCAACATCGGACAAATCCTGGAAACTCGCGACGGGGCCCTGCTTTTCTCCAACAGCTCCACCCTGTTCCGCTATGATCCCGACCAGGACATCCTGCGTCCCGTCATCCGGGACTTCAACGCCTTCGGCCCCCCCTCCGCCGTGATGGGAGCCGACGGCAACCTCTGGGTGCTCAGCGGCAACGGCTTCACCCTGAACTGCTACGCCACCTCCGATTTTTCCCTCATCCACAGCCTGACCCTCCCCTACCAGGCCTACCATCTTTGCGAGGCCGGCAGGGACGAACTCTGGGTCTCCGGGATGGGCAGCCTGAGCATCCTGGACAGCCGTTCCCTGCAGTGGAAACCCCTTCCCGAAGCCATCCGGAGGGAAAGCCGGTTGATGCAGGGAGACATCGACCTGCTGTATGCCATTGACGACCAGTCTATCCTGATGAATGTTATCGGGAAAGGCTTCTTCTTTTATTCCCGTACGCGCGAAAGCGTCCGTTTCCAGTCCGACGCCGACTTCCCCTACAGCATCCCTGACACCGAAATCCGCACCATCTTCCGGGACCGCAGCGGCAATCTGTGGCTGGGAACCACGGACCAGGGCTATCACATTTCCTACCACGACCGCAGCCTGTTCGGCAATAACAAATACCTGACACAGGCTATGAAGGGCAAAAACGTCACAGCCCTCTGCCCTGACCACGACGGAGGCCTGTGGATCTGCACCCTTCGCGACGGCCTGTTCCGCTACGACCTTGCCTCCGGCGAACTGCTCCAAGTGCCCATCGCGCACCTGATTCCGGACGGGCAGGTGGGCTACATCCGCACCTCCGGGGTGTACTGCGATGCCGACGGGAACCTCTGGTTTATCTTTGCCGAGAAGAACCGCGTCATTCGCTGCGTATGGGACGGGAAACGCTTGATTTCCAAGGATGTAGTATTCGCTCAATCGCCCATAGCCGTATTGGAAGACGAGCGCGGAGCCCTGTGGATCGGCGGCTTCAGCAACTTCTTGCTGCGCTACGACTGGAAAACGCAGGATCAGCAACTGGTAACGCTTCCCGTACCGGAAGAGAACTGGACGCTGATCACCAGCCTGCTGATGCTGGAGCCCGGGAGCCTTCTGGCCGCCTGCTTCGGAATGCCGCCCATCCAGGTAAATACCTATACGCTGGAGGCTGAAACGGTTCCGATCAGTCCGGAAGACTACGCCGCCTGCTTCCGCCGTTCCATTATCATCCCCAACTGCCTGTTCAAAGACAGCGGGAGCAATATCTGGATCAGCACTTATGCCAACGGGCTGCTGCTCAGCGAGAAAGACAGCGGCGTGATGAAACCCGTTCCCGGAACGCCCTGTCAGGATATCTGTTCCATCCAGGAAGACCGCCAGGGCAACATCTGGGTATCCACCATGGCCGGTCTGGGCCGGTACGACCGCACCGTCGGCCGTTTCGTCCATTATGTCGAAGCCGACGGCATCGGCGGCGACCAGTTCAACGACCGCGCCTCCTGCCTGCTGCCGGACGGCACGCTGGTATTCGGCGGCACCCACGGCATCACCTGGTTCAATCCCCTGGACACCCCTGCCCGCCGCACGGTTCCGCTGGTATTCGAGAACCTGACCATCCACGGACAGCTGGTCATTCCCAGCGAAAACGGCCCCATCCAGAAACCGCTGTCCGAGAAACCGGAAGTCACCATCCGCCACCATCAGAACGGCTTTGGCATCTCTTTCGCCGCCCTGGACTACAGCGAATACGAGCAAATCCGCTACGCCTATCAGCTGGTCGGCTTCGACCGCGACTGGGTGAAGATTGGCACGCGCCACGACGCCTATTTCGCCAATGTCCCGCCCGGGGATTACACGCTGCGGGTGCGCATCGCCAATGGCAGCCACAGCGTCACGGAAACGCAGGAAGAGCTTTCCATTAAGGTATTGCCGCCCTGGTACGGCACCTGGTGGGCCATCCTGCTCTTCGTCCTTGCCGGCATTTTGTTCCTCGCCATCTGCTACAGCTTCTATCGCCACATCCGCCGCGTACGGAAGGAGGCCGCCCAGCGTATCCGGGAAGTCCGCCGTGAACGGGAGCAGGCCGAGCAGGCCGAGAAAGCCGAAAAGGCACTGAACAAGATTCAGATGAACTATTTCTCCAACGTAGCCCATGAATTCCGCACGCCGCTCACCATGATTGCCGGTCCTGCGCAGCAGCTGGCTGCATCGGAGGACATCAAGGGAACGGACCGCAAGCTGGTGACCATCATCAACCGCAACGCCACCTGGATGCTGTCGCTGGTGAACCAGCTGCTGGATTTCAACCGCATCGGAAACAGCCGCCTGCAGATGAAGGTAGCCAAGATGGATATCGTGCAGCCCCTCAAGGACATTGCCGAACTGTTCAGTTACAACGCCCACTCCAAGGGCATCGAACTGGGCACCTATGGCCTGGAGGAGCCCTTCACGATGTGGGTCGATGCCGACAAGGTCCAGAAAGTGGTGATGAACCTGCTCTCCAATGCCCTCAAATTCACGCCTTCCGGCGGCAAGGTCACCCTGGGCTTTGACGTCATTTCCCGGGCCGATGCCGCCGGGCGCTTCCCCCTCACGGAGACGGATCAGGACGGACAGTACGCCTGCATCAGCGTCAGCGACAGCGGTCCCGGCATCGCGGAAGAAGAACTGGAAAAGATTTTCGAACGTTTCTACCAGTCCTCCGGCGGGCACAAGATGCAGGGATCCGGCATCGGCCTGTTCTATGCACGGGCCCTCTGCAACCTGCATCACGGCTATATCAAGGCCTGGAACCGGCCGGAAGGCGGTGCCATGTTCAGCCTGGTGCTGCCCGTGAGTGCATCGGCCTATACGGAAGAAGAGCGCACGGAAGAAAAGCCGCAGCTGCAGCTCATCCCCGCCGCGGCCCTGCCGCAGGACAACGGTCCCGAAAGCGACGCCGCCAAGAAACACATTGCGGTGGTGGACGATGACATCGACATTGCCAACTACCTGAAAATCCTGCTGAAACCGCAGTATAAGGTATCCCTTTACTTCGACGCCGCATCGGCCCTGAAAGGCATGGAGGAAGACGCACCGGACCTGGTGATTTCCGACGTCGTGATGCCCGGCATGGACGGTTATGCCCTTTGCGAAGCTATCAAGGGCAACATCCAGCTCAGCCATGTTCCGGTGATTCTGGTCACTGCCAAGGTGGCCGTGGAGAACCAGGTACAGGGCCTGGACAAGGGCGCCGATGCCTACGTAACCAAGCCTTTCCAGCCGGCTTACCTGACGGCCCTTGTTAAATCCCTCCTGGAGAACCGCGAAAAACTGCACCTGCAGCTGGGCAGCGTCACCACCACCGAGGACCTGGCCCCCGAAGCCCTCTCCCCGCGCGACGCCGCCTTCATGAAGGAACTGTACGAACTGATGGAGAAGGAGTTGGCCAATGCCGATCTGGATATTGTCCAGATTACGGAAATGATGAAGATTTCCCGCACCAAATTCTATTATAAGGTAAAGGGACTTACCGGCGAGAACCCGTCCGTGTTCTTCAAACGCTACAAACTGAACCGCGCCGCCGACCTGTTGAAGGAAGGCAAGCACAACATGTCGGAGATTGCCTGGATGACGGGCTTCAACACCCTCTCCCACTTCTCCACTTCCTTCAAGAAACAATTCGGCGTACCCCCTTCGGAGTACGCCGGATAAAAGGGCTATGTAAGGAAAAGCTTACTGCGGCAAGCAGGCTGCGTAAATTATCCTGTCGCTATTTGGAGGGGCGGTCATAACCGTCCGTGATGCAGCGCTGGGAGATGCGCTCGATGCGGGTGGCAGTGTCAGGGTGGGAGGAGAACAGGTTGCTCACCAGGCCCGACTGGTTGCCGCCGGAGAGGTCCTGCATTTTCTCGAAGGACATCACCATCGCCCAGGGATTCTTGCCGGCTTCCACCAGGAAGTTGTAGCCGTAATCATCGGCCTCGCTCTCCTGCTTGCGGGAGAAGCGGGCATCCAGAATGGCCTCTCCAATAGCGCCCAGCTGGGAGTCGGTGAGGGTGGCCACCTTATCGCTGGTCGCGGCCAGGCCTTCCTTGGCGGCGTTGGTGAGGATGGCGCTCTGCATCTGCTTGCGGGTATGGCTCAGCGCCACATGACCGATCTCATGGCCGATCACCCCCAGCAGTTCATTGTCCGTCATCACGTCCATAATGCCCGTATAGACACGGACGCTGCCGTCGGCACAGGCGAAGGCGTTCACTTCGTTCTGCTGATAGACCTTGAAATTGAGCGGCACTTCGTTCACGCCGTCCAGGCCCTGGGTCAGCTTCCGCAGGCGCTTGGTATAGGCATTGGATTCCGGCAGCACCACACTCTGGGCGTCCAGTTGGGTAATATACTGATGCACATACTCCTGCACCTCGGCATCCGACAGGGTGAGCGCCTGGATGGCGTAGGCCCCGCCCTGCATCAGGCGTTCGGCATTCAGATTCTGTAAATTCAGCGAGCCGCAGGAAGCCAGTACCAGCACGGCAGCCATAAGAGAAAGCAAGCGTTTCATAGGTTATCAATTTTCTCCAAATTTACACAAAACTTTGGCCGATTCCAAACCTTCGGGATACAATTAAATGAAGATGTATTTGCAGATGAACAGGGCCGCCAGGATCCACATGGTGATGGAAATGTCCTTGAAACGGCCGGCTACGGCGTGGCAGGCCACATAGGAAATCACACCCAGGAGGATACCGTCGGAGATGCTGTAGCACAGCGGCATCATGATGATGGTGACAAAGGCCGGGATGGCTTTGCAATAGTCGTCCCAGTGGATGCGCTTGATGGAAGGCATCATCATCACGCCCACGATAATGAGGGCAGGGGCCGTAGCAGCGCTGGGAATGGCCAGGAAGAGCGGACTGAAGAACAGGGCCAGCATGAAGCACACGGCGGTGGAAAGGGCGGTGAGGCCGGTACGGCCACCCTCCCCTACACCGGCGGCGCTTTCCACATAGGTGGTGGTAGTGGAAGTACCCAGGCAGGCGCCGGCGACGGTACCGATGGAATCGGCCAGGAACATCTTCTCCATATCGGGAACGTTGTCACGGGGTGTTCCTTCCGGGATGAGGCCTGCACCCTGATGCACGCCGATGATGGTGCCCATGGTGTCGAACATATCGATGAACAGGAAGGTGAAAACGACCACCAGCATATCCAGTGTGAAGATATGGTGCCACTCGAACTGGCAGAAGATGGGATCGACGCTGTCGGGAATGGAAACCACGCCGTTGAGTTTGGTAATGGCTTCACCCGTTGCCGGATCCTTGATCACCAGGCCCAGAAGGGTGGTGGCCAGGATGCCCCAGAGGATGCCGCCGCGCACCTTCGCCATCACCAGACCGGCGGTGATGAACAGGCCGATCATCGCCAGCAGTGCAGTGCCTTCGGTAATCTTGCCCAGGCCGACGAGGGTGGCGTCGTTATTCACGATGATCCCTGCGTTCTGCATGCCGATGAAGGCGATGAACAGGCCGATACCCGCGCCGATGGCCTTTTTCAGGGTTCCAGGGATGGCATTCAGCAGCCAGCTGCGCACCTTGGTCAAGGTCAGGATGATGAACAGCACGCCTTCCAGCAGGACGGCCGTGAGGGCAAACTGCCAGCTGTAACCCATGCCCAGGCAGACGGTGTACACGAAGAAGGCATTCAGGCCCATACCGGGGGCCAGGGCGAAAGGCTTCTTGGCATACAGGGCCATCACCAGGGTACCGATGATGGCAGCCAGGGCCGTGGCGGTAAATACGCTCCCCGCAGGCATGCCGGGAAGGGCGCTGAAGATACCGGGGTTCACGGCCAGGATATAGGCCATGGTCAGGAAGGTGGTGATACCGGCCAGAATCTCGGTTTTCACATTGTGCTTGGCCGAATCGAAGCCGAAAAGTTTTTCAAAAGCAGGTTTCATTTCATGAATCATTAAATGATTAACGTTACCCCCTCCCGAAACCTTAGAAGACCCACTTCGCGCCAAGGCAGGGACGTACCCAGAATCCGCGGGCCGAACCGAAGTCCCAGCTCAGTTCCACCTCGCCGCCGAGGTTCAGATTGGGAACGCCGAACCACTGCCCCACGTTGTACCAGAGCTGAGGCTCGGAAATGAACACGACATGGGATACCTCGGCATTCTCCAGAGCGTTACCCTTTTCGTCGGTATAGAGAATATGATCCTGCCACCAGAAATCGGCAAAGCCGCTGAAGGTCAGGCCCTTGGCGCCGAACAGGTCCCGGAGGCCCCAGACGGCGGTAAACTGCATCGGGACCTGGCTCTTGAAGCCGTCGGGAAGGCCGCGATAATCGATCCATTTATACAGAACCTTCAGGTTCAGCGTGTTGCGGAAGTCCTTGCTGTGGAAGAAATAATCCAGACCGGCCAGGAAGGCGTTGTTGATGGAGAACTGGTTGTAGATACCGCCATTGTACTCCACCTGCAGGCTCAGACCGCCCAGTTTGCTGTTCTGCCAGAAATTCAGGCAGCGGGCAATTTCCAGATAAGTTCCGTTAGGCGAAATGATCTTGTCGTCAAGACGGTTGTTGAAGTCGTGATCGACAAAGAAGAAGGTGTTTCCCCAGTTGTCCGCGTAGAAACCCTCCACGGTGGTAGTGACGTGTCCGCGATCCTTTCCGAAATCGTAGAACACCTGCAGATTGGTCTGGGCCTTGGCCAGCGCGCATGCCGCCAGGGCAATGCTAAAGGTAAGAATAGCTTTTTTGAACATAAAACGTAGTTTATGAGTTGAATATGATATTAATGTTCTTTATGAGATTCTCTCGCTTCGCTCGGAATGACAATTCTGTCGTTATAATGACAATTTTACTGTCATACCGATATTATACTGTCATACCGAGCCCCTGCAAGGGGCGAGCGTATCTTATTTTCTTAGTGAAGGATTGATTTCAAAGTCCACGGCCTTGTCGCCCTGGGCGTTGGTTCCAAACTCGTAGTCCTTACCGGGAAGAACGGCATTCATGATCACGCCCACCAGGGCGGCGACCGCCAGGCCACTGAGCTTGGTGAAGCCCAGGTCGATGGCACCGATGCTGTAGCTGATGCCGATGGCCAGCACCAGGATGAGGGCCGCCACAATCACGTTCCGGCTCTTGGTGAAGTCCACCTGGTTTTCCACGATGTTCCGCACACCCACGGCGGAGATCATACCGTAGAGGATCAAGGACACACCGCCGATGGTAGCAGCCGGCATACAGGCGATGAGGGCGCTGAACTTGGGGCAGAAACTCAGGATGATGGCGAACACGGCGGCGATGCGGATCACGCGCGGGTCATAGACTTTGGTCAGGTTCAGCACGCCGGTGTTTTCACCGTAAGTGGTATTGGCCGGGGCACCGAACAGGGACGCCAGCATGGTGGCCAGGCCGTCGCCCATGAGGGTACGGTGCAGGCCGGGATCTTCCAGATAGTTGATGCCCGTGGTGGAGGAAATGGCGCACATGTCGCCGATATGTTCCATCATGGTGGCCAGCGAAATAGGCACGATGGCGATGATGGCGCTCACTACCAGGCCCCAGTTGGGATCGGCGAACACGTGGAAGGCCGTATTCTCCCAGTGGAACGGCACGCCAATCCAGGAAGCTTCCTTGACGGCGGAGAAATCACACAGGCCGAAGCAGGCCGCCACCACGTAGGAACCCAGCACACCCAGCAGGATGGGGATAATGCGGATCATCCCCTTGCCCCAGATGTTGCAGAAGATAATGATGAAAATGGCCAACAGGGCCACCCACCAGTTCTGGTTGCAGTTGTTGATGGCACTGCCGCTGAGCGTAAGGCCGATGGCGATGATGATGGGCCCCGTGACGATGGGCGGGAAGAAACGCATCACCTTCCGGGCGCCGAATGCCGCGAAGAGACCCGCCAGGATGAAATAAATAATGCCTGCCGAGAAAACTCCGATGCAGGCATAAGGCAATGATTCCGTGGCGCTGAGCCCTTGGGCTTCTCCCATGGCGACTACGGCTGCATAGCCACCCAGGAAAGCGAAGGACGAGCCCAGGAATGCCGGCACCTTCATCTTGGTTAGGAAATGAAAAATGAGTGTACCCAGACCAGCGAAAAGAAGGGTTGCACTCATCGAAAGACCGGTAATGACCGGGACCAGGACCGTGGCTCCGAACATGGCGAACATGTGCTGGAGACCGAGGGTAAGCATCTTGCCCTTACCGAGCGTACGGGCGTCGTAGATAGCTTGCTAGGTTTGTTAGTGATTCAATCTCCGCAGGCCTATTATGACCACGCAAAGATAGGCAAAAAAATGTTTTCCCAAAGAAATTTTTAAAAAAAGTTATTAACAATCATCAATGAGCTTTCATTCCTGCTTTTGATACGCAAGGCGGGAGTCTCCAGACAGAAGGTAGATGATTCCGCAGTAGGTAAAGCCGTAACGGACGATGCAGTGCTGCATAATTTGGTTGTCCTGGTGGGTGTCGATGCGAATGTTCGGGTCCCTGTGGAAGCACCAGTCCATGATGGCATTGAAAACGCCGTGAACCTCCGGGTAGCTCCCTATCCTGTGCACCACATGGTAAGGCTCGTCATTTAACCTCCTCCACAACGAATCCATAGTCCTTCTCAATGTCATGAAGGATAACCTCCTCGGACGGATATCCGTTCACCCACTGGCCCATATTCCCGGACGCACGCATAATCCCCTTGGCAGCCTCCAGGACCGCCATGATAGCTGCAAGGTCCTTCCTGAATGCCTTCCTGATATTCATCAATTAATTTGCCGGGAACCTTACTGCATCTCCCTAAGGAGCACCTTGGTGTCGGGAAGAAGCGCCGGGAGCTCCGAGAGGTCGGTCTGGGAGAAGTGATACGGGATCAGCACCTTCGGCTTGATTACCTGGGCGGCATGGACGCACTGCTGCACCGTCATCGTGTATGGCTGGTTAACCGGCAGGAAGGCAACGTCGATGTCTTTCAGTTCGGCCATTTCAGGAATGTCCTCCGTATCTCCGGCGATGTATATCCGCAGCCCATCCATACTAAGGACGAAGCCGTTGTCCCTCCCCTTCGGGTGGAACTGCGTGTGCCCTTCCGTATAGTTGTAGGCCGGGACTGCTTCCAGGCGGATATCTCCCGGGAGATCAATGGCATCACCGTTTGCCAGTGCTGTACCGTAACCCAGCATATCGCCGCAGCGGGCATTGGTTACAAGAAGCGTTTCCTTCTTCGTCAGGGCGCCGATGGCTTCCTTATCGAAGTGATCTCCGTGCTCATGCGTCACCAGAATCACATCGGCCTTGGGAAACTCCGCTGCATAATCCGTGGGTTTGCCGTAGCCGGATACGGGGTCCACGTGGATGGAAAGTCCCTTGTAGGAAAGCGCCAGGGTACCATGCTTGACAAGCGTAATCGCAACGGGCTTTCCGCCATCAGTGAAGAAGGTTTCCACGGCATACTGCGTCACGGGACGGTTCTCCTCCGTCCAGGCCAGGTAGCCTCCCAGCATGTTCATAACGGTATAACCGGCCTTCGAAAGCTTAGCGGCGGCTTCGGCACTTCTTCTTCCGCTCCGGCAATAGACCGCAATCGGCGTTTCCTTCGGGAAGGAGTACGGACATCCACCAGTGCGACGGAGCCGTCTGCGATAGCCTTTGCGAACGCTTCTGTATGAAGATCCTGGTAGCCGCTTCCGCAGGCGAAGAGGCCCAAAAGAGAAAGAAGTGACATAAGTAGTTTCATATAACTGATTGATTATCTTAACCGTTCAAGCAATTGTGAGAAGGTGGCCTTTATCTCTCCGAGGATACTCTCCCAGTCCTTCACCGTCCCGTCCAGATTATCGGAAACAGCCTTGAAACAGTAGTATGGCACGCCATAGGAGCTACAGAAATACGCAACGGCGTAGGCCTCCATGTCAAAGAGGTCATACGCTGTCGATAGCCTTTTTACCTCCTCCGGGGAGAATGTCTTGGTGCTCATGAAAAAGTCCCCAGAATAGACCGAGGCGCCCTCATGCGAGGACTCGATGCGGTCATACACGAAATAATCGTCACCCCCGTTTATATAACTCCCCACAGAAACGACTTCTCCGATGGGATATTTGGCCGAACCGGCCGAACCGATATTCAGGACAATCGGATGTCTGCCTGCCTCCAGGGATTCATACCAACGGGCAAGTGCGGCGTACATACGCAACTTCCCGTATCCGGTGATGACAACGGGAAAAGGGGAAGCGCTCTCATCTATTTCTCCCTCCGTCGCGACGAAAATGACGACATCGCGTCCCCTCAGTTCACTCAGTATCTTTTCATCTATCATATATTTGTTAATTTTGCTCGGAGCTGTGCTCCTGATGTTTTCTACGATACTCTCCACCGTCTTTGCGGTGGCTTCGGGGCTGAAACCGTGGCCTTCGCCTTCATAGACGACAAGCTTTGCCGACAGATAAGCTTCGGCCGCCCGCTCGGAATACGCGATGTTCACCACCGGATCCTTGTCTCCATGATAGATGACGACAGGGCCCTGGTATTGGGATATGGTTTCGTACACATCCAGGCTGTCCAGGCCCTCGCGATAGGCTCTCCCGAGGCGGACGCCCCAGAAGTCCAATTCCTCCGGCATATCTTGGACCTGCGGGTACATCTTCAGCCAGTCATCCTTGATGCAAAGCGCCGGATACACCAGGAAGAGTCTCTCCACCTTCTCCCCCAGCTCCGCCGCAGCGAGCGCCGATACCATGCCGCCCTGGCTCTCGCCGATCAGCGTCACCTTCCCGGGGATAACGTCCTCGCGCTCCCACAGGGCATGAATGATAGACAGGAGGTCGGCTTTTTCCTTGAAAACCGACATCTCAGTCGTCTTCCCTTCCGAGCGGCTGTAGGACGATCCGCCCGGAAAATCGAAGCAGTACACGGCATACCCCTTCTCGGATAGTGCCTCCGCGTACGGCTTACCAAACTCATGACTGCCGTTGAAACCGTGGGAAATGACAACCAGCGGGGATTTCCCTTCCGGGTGGTAGAATTCCCCATAGACCCTGTTACCGTCAGCGGTCAGCCAAAGTTCGTCAACATGCGTCCCAGGGCCGGAAGCGCATGAGGCAGCAAGCAATACCATTATCAGCGTGAATAATTTATTCATGACAGATCTTCATCATTTCCCGTGAAGATACAAATTATTTTTCATTTCCCGAAAGTAATATTATTCGTATCTTTGCACGATCAAAATTCAACAGAAAGCCATGATCCAGTCAATGACAGGTTACGGGAAGGCCCAGGCCCTGATTACGGGTGGGACCCTTACCATCGAAATCCGCACCCTCAACGGGAAAAACGCCGACATCAATATCAAGTCTTCCCTGCTCCCCAAGGATAAAGATCTGATGGTCCGAAAACTCCTGGCCGACCGTCTGGTTCGCGGCACCATCGACCTGTATCTGAGCTTCGAAGCGGCTCCCGGAGACAGTTCACACGCGATCAACGCCGAGGCCTTCAAGGCCTACTGGGACAGCGTCGCCAAGGCGATGGGAACGGACCCCCACGGCAGCGAAGTGCTGGCCGGCGCCATCCTCCGTCTGCCGGATGTGGTGGACGCCAAGAAGGCCGATGCCATCACCGCCGAAGACTGGCCCCTGGTGGAAAAGGCCCTGAACGAAGCCCTGGACCAGCTCTGCGCCTACCGGGCCGATGAAGGGAAGGCCCTGTACAAGGACGTTACCACACGCGTGGAAGGCATCCTGGACCTTTACAAGCAGGTCGAAGCCCTGGAAGGCGAACGCATCGCCACCGTCCGCGAGAAACTGATGCGCGCTATCGAAGAGCTTGCCGCCAAGCCCTCGCAGGAACGCTTCGAACAGGAACTCATCTTCTATCTGGAGAAATACGACATCAACGAAGAGAAAGTCCGCCTGCGCCAGCACTGTAAGTACTTCCGCGAAGTCATCGACACGGACCCCTACCCCGGCAAGAAGCTGGGCTTCATCATCCAGGAAATGGGCCGCGAAATCAACACCACCGGCTCCAAGGCCAACCACGCCAAAATACAACAGCTCGTCGTTCGGATGAAAGACGAGCTGGAGAAAGTGCGTGAACAGTCGATGAATATCCTATAGCTGGATTTTATACTCACCCATCCAGACACCCATCCATCCGGTCTGGATGATGGGTATCTTTTTACCATCCGCATTGGGAACATAGTCGGGCGCTTCCATGAAGGTGTGGGAATGCCCGCCGACAATCATGTCTATTCCGCGCGTGGCCTTGCAAAGATCAATGTCTGTGGGATCGCCGGGGCTGTGCTCCTCATAGCCGATATGGGTAAGGGCAATCAGCAGGTCGCACTGGGGACGCAGCTCGTCGGCATATTTCTGCAGGCTTTCCACCATATCCAGTTCCACCAGACGGTCGGCGATTTCGGTCGAGACCATTCCCTTCAGGGAGCACAGCACCCCAATGACGCCGATCTTCAGCCCGGCCTTTTCCACAATCACATAGGGCTTGATGTAAGGTCCCATGGGCAGGTGCGAAAAATCGTAGTTGCACACCACCACCGGCGCCTTGCAGGCCGAGAGGGATTCGGCCAGGGCCTCGATCCCGTTGTCAAACTCGTGGTTGCCCAGGGTAACCACGTCATAGCGCATCGCATTGATGACGGAAACCATCAGCGGCGTTCCGAACTCGGAGAAATAGGACGAACCCTGGCTGAAGTCTCCGGCATGGAGCAGCAGCACGTTGGCCTCGCCGTCGGCCCGGCGGACGGAATCCACATAGGCAGCCCGTTCCAGCGCACCTCCGTCACCCAGGTACTCCCCGGATTTTTCGGGCTCCAGATGGCTGTGCGTATCGTTTACGTGCAGGATGGTAAGCTGGTGCACCTCCCGTTTCCCGACGGTATAACCGACATAGATGCAGTAGCCCAGGGCCAGGACGCCCGCGACGATCAGTATCCAACGTAAGGCAGTATCTTTCTTCATGGCTTAGTCCTCCATAATTACACGGCCGTCAGCCGTCGCATCAATCAGTTTTCCCTTGGCCTCGCAGTCCTTGACATACCATAACATAATGTCTTTCAGCAGGACATGGGTCAGCGTAACATCCTGTGCCAGAGCGCCGATGCGCAGCTGGTCTCCCCCGTCCAGCAGGAAGTCGATGGTAGCCAGCCTGTACACCTTGTCGGGGTCGATGGGTTTTCCGCCCACCAGGGCCGACTCCAGCTCGTGGGCCTTGACCCGGATGGTGGCGCCGGAAGTGGCCTGGAAAGCTTTGGTACCGGCAAGCTGCTCATAGAGTTTGGTCAGCTCCGAGCCCTTGATCTTCACCAGGCACAGGTAATTCTTGAACGGGAACATGGACGAAATGTCGTCCAGTGTCACATCCCCCTTCGGCATGGGAATGCGGATGCCGCCGAAGTTGGTAATGGACACGTCCACCGGCTGCTTGAAATACTGCGTGGCATAGCTGCGCAGCACGTCGGCAAAAAGATTGCCCAGAGGCAGGTCCGGATTGTCGCGGTCGTTCATCATCATCCGTGCACTGTGACCGATGACCTGCTTGAGCTGGGCCATATGAGGCTGCACGCCTTTCAGGGTCGCGGCCACGTCGGCCATCGGCGAACCGTTTTCGTACACGGTGCCGGCTGGCGAGATGTAGCCTTCCTCCGTAAAGCGGCCCAGGGCCTCGTCCAGATTATCGGCGGTAAAGGGTTTTACGCCCGAACGGTGACCGTCCATCAGCACGCGCCGCCAGGTTATTTCCATCTCCCGGGGCTTCAGGGCCTGGGTGGCGGCAAACACGGCCCCCAGAATCACGAGTGCCCAGAAAATGTACCAGACACTGCGGTTATTTACTTTTGTTTCAGCCATTTATACAGGTCTTTGAAGGTTGATTTCTTTCCATACATCAGGATGCCCACCTTGTAAATCTTGGCCGAAGCCCAGGCGCAGGCCACAAAGGTCAGCGCCAGCACCACCATCGACAGGATCAGTTCCCAGGTGGCCACGCCGAAGGGAATGCGGGCCAACATCACGATGGGCGAGGTGAAGGGAATCATCGACCCCCAGAATACCAGGGTGCTGTCGGGCGCCTTGAAGGCATACAGGGCGATGAAAAAGCCAATCAGCAGCGGAATGGTTACCGGCAGCTGGAGTTGCGAACTGTCCCCCTCATTCTCCACCGCCGAACCGATGGCGGCGAACATCGAGGCATACAGCAGATAGCCGAAGATGAAATAGAAGAGGAAGGCGAGGAAAATCTGGCCCAGGTTGATATTCCCGAGGGTGCTCATCACTACCTCCATATCGCCCATCTCACCCATCTCAGGCATGGGAGCCGACATAGCGTCCACCATTTCCACAGGCACCGGCTGAGGGGTGTCCAGCATGCCCATCATCTTGTCCTTGCCGATGATGCCCATCGCCACGCCCAGCAGGATACCCGTCAGCAGAATCCACAGCAGGAACTGCGTCAGGGCCACCAGTGCCACGCCGATAATCTTGCCGAACATCAGTTCCGTGGCCTTCACGGAAGACATCAGCACCTCCACCACGCGGGAGCTCTTCTCCTCGATGACCGAGCTCATCACCATCCCGGAGAACAGGGCGATGAACATATACAACGCCATGCCCAAGATAATGGAAAGCGCCATATAAATACCTGATTCTGAGATGCTTTCCTTACCGGATTCGTCAATGGTGTAGCTGTGCAGCTTCACATTGGACTTCACCCCCGCCATAATCTCCTCCAGGTTTTCGATACCATAGCTCTCGATCCGATAGGCCTCCACGGCATCATTGATACGGGCTTCAATCATGCTGCCGGTATCCATGCCCAGCGGCTTTTCGGAATAGCAGTCGGCCGATACGGAACGGGACTCGGGATCCAGTTCTGAGATGGTCAGGAGCAGATCTACGCCGAAGCTGCCGAAATCCGCCTTCACGGCCTCGGGGGAAGCATCGGCCCCCAGATCCTTGAAACGGGTGACCTCGTTGTCCGTCAGGTACGGAAGCACAATCCCGGAATGGTCGATGACGCCCACCTGCTTGGCTTCCTCCTTGGCGCCCATCATGATCAGGGACGGCAGGATGCAGATGGCGGCGAACAGAACCGGCGCCAGGAACGTGATCAGCAGGAAGCTCTTCTTCTTGACCTTATTCAGGTATTCACGCTGAATAATGATGCCTAATTTCTTGATATTCATAGACTAAGCCTCCTCTGTAACCAATTTGATAAAGATGTCGTTCATACGGGGAATCACTTCCTTGAAGGAATTGATGGTAACCCCTTGCTGGATCAGCTGCGTCAGGCAGGCATTCACCTCCGGACGGGCCACCACCAGCTGCTTGCGGTCCAGCGTGGCGTCCGTGTATTCGATTTCCACATTGTCCTGGCCGTGCTGGCGGCGGATTTCCTCCGTACCGCCCGTCACTACCAGCTTGGCTTTGTTAATAAGGGCGATGTTGTCGCACAAGGCCTCCACGCTTTCCATATTGTGCGTGGACAGGATGATGGTGGCGCCCTCTTCCTTCAGGCGCAGGATTTCCTTGCGGATGAGTTCCGCATTCACGGGGTCGAAGCCGGAGAACGGCTCGTCCAGAATCATCAGCGAGGGCTTGTGCACCACCGTGGTAATGAACTGGATCTTCTGGGCCATACCCTTGGACAGTTCCTCCACCTTCTTGTTCCACCAGTCTTGGATTTCGAAGCGCACGAACCACTTCTTCAGTTCCACGGCGGCATCGCGGGAACTCATCCCTTTCAGCTGGGCCAGGTACATCGCCTGCTCCCCCACCTTCATCTTACGGTACAGGCCGCGCTCTTCCGGCAGGTAGCCGATATGGGAAACATCCTCCTCCGTAATGGGGTGGCCCTGGAAGAGAATCTGCCCTTCCGAGGCGATGGTAATACGGTTAATGATTCGGATCAGGGTACTCTTTCCCGCTCCGTTCGGCCCCAGCAGGCCGAAAATCTTGCCCTCCGGAATCTCCAGCGACACATGATCCAGCGCCACTTTCTCTCCGAAGCGCTTACTTACATCTTTGACTTCAATAATAGCCATTGTTACAAATTCAAAAGTTTAGCCGTCAACTCCGTGAACAGTTCCGCCGGAGTGGCTTCGCCGGCATCTCCACCCTTGCCCTTATAGTCGTAATCGGTGAGCAGGCTGATGGCCGCCATCGCCCGCTGGCGGGGATAGTTACGGACAGCCGCGTCGTACTCTTTCAGAAAATACGGGTTCACGCCCAGGATACGGGCAGCCTCACCGGGCTGCGGACGGCCTTTATCCAGCAGGGCATGGTACTTCAGGATGCGGTAGAAATGGGTAAACAGCGGGGCTACCACCATCGGCAGGGCAAAGCGAGGGGTTTCACCAATATGCGCGGCAATCTTCAGGGCCTGGGCCCCCTGACGGTAACTCAGGCACTTGGTGAGCTCGAAAATGCTGAACTGGCGGCTCACGCCGACGTTCTTCTCCACATCGGTCACCTGGATTTCCTTCGTGCCTTCCGGAAGATTCTTCAGCAGTTTCTCCGTTTCCACGGCAATCTTTCCCAGGTCCGTGCCGGCGCTTTCGGCCAGCAGCTGGGCCGCCTCCGGATGAATCTTCAGTCCCCTTCCCTCGTAGTACGCCTGGATCCACTGGGGCATTTCATAGTCCCGCAGGGCCAGGGATTCCACCACGACGCCCGTTTTCAGGACGCTCTTGTACAGCGCGCGCCGTTTATCGGCCGATGCCCCGTGCAGCAGGATCACCAGCACCGTGCTGTCCAGCGGGTTCTGGCAATAGACGGCCAGATCCTCCAGGGACTTCATCTGCTGGGCTTCTTTCACCACTACCAGCTGCCGGTCCGCCATCATCGGGAAGCGGCGGGCCGCCGTGATCACGGTATCGGCATCCACGTCGGAGCCGTAGCAGATGGTTTCGTTGAAATCCTTCTCCCAGTCCTGGAGGCAATGGTCGATGATGGCGTTGCACAGGAGGTCCGGGTAGTAGGGTTCCTCGCCCATCAGCAAATAAACAGACTTGAAGATGCCACTGCGGACATCTTCAAGCAACGCGCGAACCTGGCGGTCCGTCTCGATATAGCCTTTCGCTGCGGCCACTTATTTGGCGAATTTCTTCTCCTTGGAACGGACGATCTTCTCCTTCAGGGCATCGGCGGCATCCGTTACGGCCTCTTCGAAGGTATGGGCGTGACGCTCGATGATGATGTCTTCGCCGGGCATGTGTGTTTGCAGTTTGACACATTTGTTCTCGGCGTCCGGAAGGAGGGACAGGGTGACGTCAATGTCGCCGAGATTGTCGAAGAACTTCTCTACTTTTCCAACTTTTTTCTCAGTGAAGTCCAGCAGCTTCTCATCTGCGTCGAACTTGAGGGACTTGATGTTAATCATTTCTGTCTTCGTTTTTTGCCCTGGGATGGGCGATTATGTATTGTGCCTTCAGCCGTTCGACGGTATTGTGGGTATAGACCTCCGTGGCAGCGAGACTGCTATGGCCCAGCATTTCTTTGATGGCATTCAGGTCCGCTCCGTCTTCCAAAAGGGCCGTAGCCAGGGAGTGCCTGAGCACGTGGGGGGATTTCCTCCCGGTGATACCGGTACCGTCCAGTTCCGCCTTCACGGCCCTGTCCACGAACGAAGGATACAAAGGGTTTCCTTTTTCCGTCACGAGGAGCGGGCTTTGGGCGGGTCTTTCCCCTACCATCGAACTAACTGCTTGTAAATATAGTGAAATTTCGTGAAGAAGAGAAGGGATTAAGGGAATTTCGCGCATTTTATCTCCTTTGCCCACGACCCGAAGGGTCCCGCGTGCGGCATCCACACTGTCCCGGCGCAGGCCGATGAGTTCGGCGCGGCGGATTCCCGTCCCATATAACAAACTCAGGATCAAGCGCCTAAGGCGCCTGTTGTACAGTTCTTTGGCCAAATCCGAAGAAGGCTGCAGGCTCTGAAGCAGAGCCAGTTCTTCCTCCCCTGCGGCATGGGCGCTCCCCGCCAGACAGGCCTCCAGGGCGCTGTCCGTGTAGAATTCCGGCAGACGCTTTTCCATCTTCGGGCGCTTGATCCCGCGCACGGGATTGCTCTTGAGCACCCCCTCCTTGATCAGAAAATTGCAGTACCCGCTGAGGGCGCTCAGCTGCAGATGCACCGTCCGGGGCTTCAGCCCCCGGTCGATCAGATGCGCCTCCCACTCCCGGATCCGCGAAGGGATGAGGTCTCCGCCCCACTGCGCAAAACTTTCCAGCGCCTCCCGGTACAGCACCTGCGTCCGTTCGGAATACCGCCGGACATCCCGAATGTACGCAATATAATCCTCAATTTTTGTCATACCGAGGCCGAAGGCCGAGCGTATCCCCCGCCACCTTCCGCAAATACGCATCGGCCGCCTCGAAGGTGTACGGAATCTCGCCGTCCAATATGGCATTTTTCACCATTTCCTTCAGCTGGCCGATGGTATTGCAGGGACTCAGGCCGAAAAGATCCATGATATAATCCCCCGTGATGGGATTCTTCCAGTTCCGGATGCTGTCCTTGGCCTCCACCTCCACCATCTTCTCCTTCACCAGTTCGAAGTTCCGGTGCAGCCTCGCCACCTTGGCGGGGTTCTTCGAGGTAATGTCGGCATTGCACAGGAGCATCAGGTCGTCGATGTCGTTGCCCGCGTCGAAGAGCAGCCGGCGCACGGCACTGTCCGTGACTTCATCGTCCACCAGGGCGATGGGCCGAAGATGCAGCCCCACCAGCTTCTGGACGTATTTCATCTTCTCGTTCAGGGGCATTTTCAGCTTCTGGAAGATCTGGGGCACCATCCGGGCCCCCACCACCTCGTGACCATGGAAGGTCCAGCCGGTTCCGGGCACATACCGCTTGCTGGCGGGCTTGCCGATATCGTGCAGCAGCGCGGCCCAGCGCAGCCATACATTCGGCTGGGTGCGCAGGGACTCCTGCCCCTCGGCATCATAGTCGTGCAGGAGCTCCTGAGCGATGGCCTCCAGCTCGAAGGCCGCCACATTGTCCACCACCTGCAGCGTATGGGTGAAGTTTTCCTTATGTCCTTTTCCGTCAACCGTTTCCACGCCTTTCAGCTGGCTCAGCTCCGGAAGGAACTGCCGCAGCAGGCCGGTCTCTTCCAACAGCTGGAAAGCCATGGAAGGATGGGGCGTCAGCAGCATCTTGTTCAGCTCCTCCACAATCCGTTCCCGGGACAGGATCTGCAGCCGGTCGGCCATATTCTTCATGGCCCGGATACTTTCCGGGACGATGGTAAACTGCCGCTCCGGCGTACTCAGGCGCGTAGCGAAGCGAATGGCCCGGAGCATCCGGAGGGGGTCGTCGGAATAGGTCTGTTCCGGCTCCAGGGGGGTACGGATGATGCCGGCCGCCAGGTCCCGGATTCCGCCGAAGGGATCCACCAGGGCACCGTAATCCTCCGGCTGCAGGCTGAAGGCCATCGCATTGATGGTGAAATCCCGGCGCAGCTGGTCCTCTTCCAGCGTCCCGTCCTCCACGATGGGTTTCCGGCTGTCGCGGTTGTAGGATTCCTTGCGGGCACCTACGAATTCCACCTCCATTCCGTGGTAGCGCAGCATGGCCGTTCCAAAATTCCGGAACACGCTCACCCGCGCGTGACACTTCCGGGCCACGGCTTCGGCCAGGGCAATCCCGGAGCCTTCCACCACAATGTCGATATCCTTGTTCGGGCAGCCCAGGAAGCAGTCCCGCACGTAGCCCCCGATCACGAAAGCCCGCACGCCCAGTTCCCTGGCCGTCTCTCCCACCAGCCTGAACACCGGTGCCTCCAGATATCCTTCGGTTATCGTCATAGCATTTCCTCCCAAGACGGGGCGGTCTGCATGAATTCCCAGCCTTCGCCCGTGCGCTGAAACAGAAAAGTCTTAAGCCCGTTCGTCACGGCTATATACTTCACTTCCAGTTCATTGCAATAGCGCAAGGCTTGATCCACCACCGTCTGGTCCAGCGTCACCTCCGGGCGCTTGCACTCCACCAGCATCAAGGGGCGGGCCGCGCGGTCATACACCAGGATATCGGCCCTGTAGTCCTTGGCGCCATGCCGGAAGGACACCTCCGAGCCCATCATGTGCTCCGGCACCTTCATCCCCTCGTGCAGCACGGAGATGAACCATTGTCGCACCGCCTCCTCAGGCGTATTGCGTACGCTCTTTTTCCGCAGCGGATCCCAGAGATAATCGTCCTGAACCATAATCCAAAGATAGACATTTTTTCCCGATTTCGGGCCCTTCTTTTCGCGAAGATTGTTTGGGGAGCAGATTATTTGTATCTTTAAGGCATGAAAGAACGCGTATGCATCCTTCTGGGGCTGCTGCTGGTGGCGGCAGGCGCCCGGGCCCAGGACCTCCAGCCGATTCCTGTTGCACACAAATGGCTGAACAGGCAGGAAGCCGTTTTCTCCTTCGACGGCACTTATACGGACACCAGCTGCTTCAAGCTCACCGTCCCCAAGCGGATGGGAAAGGCATTGGAACAACTTCCGGCACAGGCGCCCGAGAAATACGTCTCCTTCCCCATGCAGCCGGAAGGCGCCGTGAACCTGAGCTACAGCCCGGATTCCACCAAGCTGGCCTTTACCCGTGAAAACGACCTCTGGGTGGTAGATATCGCCAGCGGAGCCGAAAAACGCCTGACCTGGGATGGCACCGAGACCGTGATGAACGGCTATGCCAGCTGGGTCTATTACGAAGAGATCTTCGGCCGTCCTTCCCGCTACCGCGCGTTCTGGTGGAGCCCTGACAGTCAGACGCTTGCGTTCTACCGCTTCGACGACACCGAGGTTCCGATGTTCCCCATCTACTCCGCATCCGGACAGGACGGAACACTCCGCCGCACGCACTACCCCAAGGCCGGCGAACGCAATCCGGAGGTCCGCATCGGCTTTGTCACCGTCTCCGACGGACACACGGTCTGGGCCGATTTCGACGAAACCGAGGACCAATACTTCGGCATACCTTTCTGGGGCGCCGACAGCCAGCGCTTTTTCGTAGCCCGCGAACCCCGCATCCAGAATACGCTGGATCTGTACGCCGTGAATCCCGCCGATGGCAGCAAGCAGGCCATCTACCACGAGGAGGTGTCCACCTGGCTGGACTGGATTGACGGAATGCTCTTCAGCGACAAGGGTTTATATATGGTCCGGAGCTTCGAAACCGGCTGGCAGCAGATCTACTTCCTGAGCTACGACGGCGCCACGCTCAAGCGCCTCACCGACGGCCCCAACTGGCGCGTACAGCTGCTCAGGGCCGAAAAGGACGGGACGGTCTATTTCCTGGCCGAACGGGATTCCCACGTACGCAAGGCCGTTTATAAGGTGAATCCGAAGGGCGTCATTACCGCCCTCACGGATCCGGCGCTGAACGTCAACCTGGCTTCGTTCGCCCCCGACGGAAAGCACTTCGTCACCCTCTCCTCCAACCTCAGAACCCCCTGGCAGTGGGCGCTGCACGACCTCAAGGGCAATGCGCAAGTCATTGCCTCTCAGGGCGCCGCAACGGAGGAAGGCGGCCAGCTGGTCTCCATTACGGTGGACGGACTGGAGCTGCCCGGTGTCATCTACTACCCCAAGGACTTCGACCCCGCCCAGCAGTATCCCGTCCATGTGGATATCTATGGCGGGCCGGACACGCCGCTGGTACATGACCGCTGGGTCCATCCCCGCAGCTATGCCTGGTATGCCGAGAACGGCATCATCCAGCTCATCGCCGACTGCCGCGCCGCCGGCCACAACGGCCGCGCAGGCACGGATGCCATCTACAAGCACCTTTCCACCATCGAGATCAGCGACTTCGTGGAATGGGCCAAATGGCTGCAGAGCCTGCCTTACGTAAAGGCGGACAAGATTGGCGTGGAAGGCTTCAGCTTCGGCGGAACCATGACCACCCTGTTGGTAGCCACCGCATCGGACTACTACCATTACGGCATCGCCGGCGGCGGGGTCTATGACTGGATGCTCTACGACACCCACTATACGGAGCGCTTCATGTCCACGCCCGCGGACAATCCGGACGGATACCGGGAAACCGCCGTGATCCGGCGCGTCAAGGACTATCCCGTCAAGGCCGGGCAGGCCGATGGCAGCGTGATGCTCAAGCTCACCCACGGCACCGGGGACGACAATGTCCACTTCCAGAACACCCTGCAGCTGATCGATGTCCTGCACAAGCAGGGCGCCGCCTTCGAGCTCATGATTTATCCTGACGGAATGCACGGCTACAGGGGCTATCAGGGCCGCCACTTCCAGGCGGAAAACGACGCCTTCTGGAAACGCTATCTGCTGGAATAATCAGCGGAACAGCTGGTCACGGAAATTGACCAGATACACCTTCTCTATCCCGCGCGTCAGGGCGGTATAGAGCCATTTGATGTCGTCGGGAATCAGGAAATCCTGCCAGAAAGGATTGTCCACGAACACGCATTTCCACTGCCCGCCCTGGGCCTTGTGGCCCGTAATGGCGTGGGCGTACTTGATTTGCAGGGCACTGAAGAAAGGATCTTCCCGGACGGCCTCGTAGCGCTTTTTTTTGCCGCGGATATCGGCATAGTCCTCCATCACTCCCTGATATAGCGCCTGCGCCTGCGCGTATGGAAGAGACGGAGAATCTGATTCCAGCGTATCCAGCAGCACCTTCATCTCCACCTCCTGACCGCCGTAGTCGGGAAAACTCAGGCAGGCATCGGCAAACTGCAGGCCGTAACGCTCCTCAAAATGGCGGATCCACACCAGCGTGGCAATGTCGCCGTTGGCGATGTAATCCGTGCCTTCCAGCTGCGCATTGTAATGGTTCTTCACAATCATCAGCTTGTCGTCGCGCACCAGCCGTTCCTCGCGGAAGAGCACCTGCGCACGGATGCCGGCGTTATAGCGGCCCGCCCGCTTGTTGGAGCGGCACAGCACCACCACTTCGTCGTCACCGTAGCGGGCATAGGCATCGGAAAGGGTTTCCAGGAGCTCTCCCCCACTGAGGCGCTGGATATCCGGATAACCGTTCACCTGTAAGCCCAGTTCTTGGAGCTCCAGCGGCGCATCCATCGAATCCAGCAGGGTTCTCAGATGCGTGGCATTGGCCAGGATGCCGGAATCCCGGGCCTGCCGGACCACGGTAGTCAGCGTAGCATAGGACACCCCGCCAAAATGATCCATGAAGGCGGGCTCCAGGGCCGGAGAAGCTTCCAGGCCCACCGGCGGCAGCTGGGCGGCATCGCCGATCAGCAGGAGGCGGCAATCCACCCCCGAACGGACGAAGGCCACCAGGTCCTCCAGCAGATTCCCCGAGCCGAAGGCCCCGCCTCCTGTGGATGCATCGGCCTCAATGCCAATCAGGGACACTTCGTCCACCACAAAGAGCGTACTGCGCGCTTTGTTGGGCGAAAGGGAAAACAGGCCGAAACCGTCGCTGCCGAAGGATTTTTGCCGATAAATGAATTTGTGGATGGTCGAAGCCGGCTTCCCCGCATAGGAGGACAGCACTTTGGCCGCCCGGCCGGTAGGTGCCAGCAGCACCGTCTGCAGCTCCAGGGACCCCAGGCCCGCCACCACCGCCGCCACCGCCGTGGTCTTGCCGGTGCCCGCATAGCCGTTCACCACCAGGATGTCCCCATCGTCAGAGGACAGGAAACGGGCTACGGCCGAGAGGAGCCGGTCCTGACAAGGCGTCGGCTCATAGGGAAAGCCCCGCAGGAAGGCATCCAGGAAAAAGGAGGCATGCGGCATATCAGTACTTCCGGTTGAAAATACTGGAAAGGACGGCGAAGATGGGATAGATTTCCACGCGGCCCAGGAACATATTCGCAGAGAAAATGGCCTTGAGCACGCCCGGCTCGGCGTTGTAGTTGCCCATGGAGCCGATGCTGCCCAGCGACGGCCCCACATTGGAAAGCGTGGCCAACGAACCCGTCAGAGCGTGTCCGTAGGGGTCTCCGGCCAGCATGCAGAAGATGGACGAGAGGGCAATCAGCAGCAGGAACATGGCCATGTACAGCACCTGCGGGTAAATCTCTTCATCGTGGAGTATGCGGCGCCCCATCCGGACTTCGAAAATGGACGAAGGATACAGGTTCTTCTGAATCTGCATGTGGATGGCCTTGAACAGCACCATCACGCGGTCCACCTTGATACCGCCGGTGGTGGATCCGGCACAGCCGCAGACCAGGCTCACCAGCGCCAGCATGAAGCACGGGAGCGCCGGCCAGGTGGCATTGTCACTAATGGCAAAACCCGTGGTGGAGGCATAGCTGAGCACGTGGAAGGAACCGTCCAGCAGGGCACCGCCCCAGCTGGCATCAATCCCCTGCAGTTTCAGCGACAGGGCCGTAATCAGGGAGATGACCACCAGCGACACCACGTAGAAGCGGAGCACGGCATTGTGCAGCGGACGCAGGGTCCGGCGCACCAGCACCATAAATATAATACCGAAATGGATGGACGCCAGGAACATGAACACCATCGTGACCACCGAGATCAGCGGCGAGTTGAATGCGCCGATGGACAGGGTCCGGGACGAAAAACCGCCCGTGGCACAGACGCTGAACGCGTGGCAGATGGCATCGAAGGCCGGCATCCCGCAAATCCAGAAGCAGAGGAAAGCGCCGGCGGCCAGGCCCAGGTACACCCAGGCGAAGATGAACACCGTCTGGTTGGCGCGGCTGCGATAATCGTCCCGGGAAAGGGACGAGAGCTCCATATTCGTGAGCCTGAGGCGCACCGGGGACGAGGTGGGAATAATCAGCAGCAGGAACACCACGACTCCCAAGCCGCCAATAAAATGCGTCGATGCACGCCAGAACAGCAGGCTCTTGGGCAGGGCTTCCACATCTTCCAGAATGGTGGCGCCGGTGGTGGTGAAGCCGGAAACGCTCTCGAACCAGGCGTTGATCAGCGTGAACGGACCGCCCCACATGGCATACGGCAGGGCCCCGAAGATAAAGGACAGCAGCCACGACAGGAAAATGATCATATAGCCGTCCTTCAGGGAGATCTGGGCCGTTTTCCGAACGAAAATGAAGGGGAAGATGCCGAAGATGAAGGTCAGGGTGAAGCTGATCAACAGCGGCGCCAGGGCACTGTCCCCGCCATCCAGCAGCGAGACCACCACCGACAGCAACATGAACAGCGCACTTACGAGCAGTGCGACGCCCACGTTCCTGGATATGACCTTCAGATTCATAGGAAATGTTTACTCTGCGCCGCTCTTTTGGCGATCGCGCTCCTTCAGGTCGGCGATTCTCCGCCTGAGGGTCCGGTTCTCCTCCGCCAGGTCCGTAATCTGGGTATTCAACTCACCCAGCTGGTCATTGCTCTCGAAGGTGAAGGTATAGCGCCGGCGGAAAGCCAGGTAGTCCCGGAGGGCCTCCAGCATCCCGTAAATGGGCTTGACGTAATAGACCAGAATGAAGAACATCAGCAGCATCACCAACAGGATACCCACGCTCACGGCCACGGCTCCCGGAACGATGCTACGGAAAAAGCCGCTGTCAAAGTTCTTGGAATTGTCCTCCAGTTCCTGGTACATCGTGCTGCTCATCCGGTCCAGATAGCCTCTCATCCGGCCGAAAAGGGGTTGCAGGCGGTCGAAGTACCAGTCACGCGTATTGATGAAATTGGACTCCAGCACCTCCTCCAGCTCCATCGAAGCCAGCATATAGGCCGAATAGGCATAGACCACGGAATCGGCCAGCGGCACGGCATCACCGGCGCCAAAGGCATGACGGAGGGAGTCGCAATGGTCCACGAAGTACGCACGGTCGAAGTCAGGAAGGGTGGAAAGGTTGTCGTCCCCCACCACCGCCAGCAGCTGCAGGTTATAGCTGTCCACGGCATCCACCAGGCGCTGGGTCAGGTGGATGTTGCGGATGTTGTCGGCAATCAGGTCCGACACATAGCTGGACATGCGCCGGTATTCCAGGATGGAAATGATGCTGGAGAGCATCAGCACAATGGCGATGGAGCTGAGCGCAAGGATCATCTTCATCCGAAGGGAAAGCCGGAAGGTCTTCCACCAGTTTCTGAACTTCGTAAACATGTTGACAAAGATACTACTTTTTTCTATAAATATACAATTTTAAAAAGACAGAGCTCTTTTCCTTGGAATTTTTAAAAAATATTCGTAAATTTGCAGCATAAATATAATTTTTATAATGAGAGACAGCTTCCTAGAAAAGAAAGACAATAAAAATTCCCTCCTCAAGAAAAAGATTCTCTACCTCTGCATCGAGAAAGGAGAGTTGAGTATCGCAGCCCTGAGCGAGGCCATCGGCGCATCCGTGCCCACGGCCACCAAGCTCATCGGGGAACTGATGGACGAGGGATTTATGATCGATATGGGCAAATCCGGCACGTCCGGCGGCCGCCGGCCTTCCATCTACGGCCTGAACCCGGATTCCGGTTTCTTTGTGGGCGTGGATGTCCGCAATTCCCACGCCAGCATCGCCGTAACCGACTTCAAGGGCGGCCTGCGCCTGTTCCAGGACGGCATTCCCTTCAAGATGGAAGCGAAGGAAAGCGCCATCCACCAGGTGGCCAGTTCCATCCGCGAGTTCCTCACGATGAAGGATATCGAATGGAACAAGATCATGGGCCTGGGCGTGAGCCTGCCGGGCCGTGTGAACCCCATCACCGGCTACAGCTACAGCTTCAATCTGGACGAGCGCCGCTCCATCAGCGACATCCTGCAGGAGGACCTGAACATCCATGTGGTCCTGGAAAACGACTCCCGCGCCATGACCTACGGCGAGTACCTGGGCGGCGGCCTGAAGGAGAAGAATATGCTCTTCGTGAACGTGAGCTGGGGTTTGGGTATGGGCATGATCCTGAACGGACACCTGTACTACGGCACCTCGGGATTCAGCGGAGAGTTCGGCCACTTCCCCCTCCTGGACAATGGCCAGATGTGCCGCTGCGGCAAGATTGGCTGCCTGGAGACCGGTGCCTCGGGCAGTGCCCTGGTGCGGATGATCGGCGAAAAGCTTTCGGCCGGAAGGGCCTCTTCCCTGGCCGCCAAGTATAAGGAAAACGGCAAGGTGAACCTGAACGATATCTTCTCCGCCATCCGCAGCGAGGACATCCTGGCCATCGAGACCGTCGAAAAGGTGGGCACCAACCTGGGCAAGGGCCTTGCGGGCCTGATCAACATCTTCAACCCGGAACTGGTGGTCATCGGCGGAAAGGTGGCCGATGCCGCCGGCGACTATCTGATGCTGCCCATCCGCTCCGCCATCAAGCGCCACGTGTTGAACATCGCCAACCAGGATACCAGCATCAAACTCACCCAACTTCATAAGAAAGCGGCTCCCTTCGGGGCTTCCCTGCTGGTGCGCAGCCGTATGTTAGGAATGCTTTAAGCTATGCCTCAGATTTCTCACCGCGGCGCCGAAATGCCGTCCTCCCCGATCCGGAAACTGGTCCCGCTGGCCAATGCGGCCAAACGCGAGGGCGTGAAAGTATATCACCTGAACATCGGCCAGCCGGATTTACCCACGCCGCAAAAGGGCCTGGATGCCCTGAAAAACATAGAGAGGAAAACCCTGGAATACAGCCCCTCCGAAGGACACCTGTCCCTTCGAACCAAATTGGTTGACTATTATAAGAAATTCGGAATCAACGATATAGGCCCCGAGAATATCATCATCACTTCAGGTGGTTCGGAGGCCATCCTCTTTGCCTTCATGGCCTGCCTGAATCCAGGAGACGAGATCCTGATGGTGGAACCCGGTTATGCCAATTACATCTCCTTCGCCGTCACCGCCGGCATCAAGGTGCGTACGGTGGCATCGTACATCGAGGACGGCTTTGCCCTGCCGCCGATGGAGGCCTTCGAAGAGGAGATTACGCCCCGCACACGCGCCATCCTGATTTGCAATCCCTCCAATCCCACGGGCGCCGTCTATTCCCCGGAAGACTTGCAGAAAATCAAGGAGCTGGTGGTCAAACATGACCTCTATCTCATTGCCGATGAGGTCTATCGCGAATTCGTCTATACCGATGAACCCTTCGTGTCGGCCATGACCCTCGGGCTTCCCGAAAACGTGATCCTGGTGGATTCTGTGAGCAAGCGTTACTCCGAATGCGGCATCCGCGTGGGCATGCTGGTCACACGCAACCGCCTGGTGTATGATACCGTGATGAAGTATTGCCAGGCCCGCCTGAGTCCGCCCCTGCTGGGCCAGATCGTGGCCGATGCCTCCATCGAGGGCACGGAGGAATATGCCCGGGAATGCTTCGACGAATACAAGGCCCGCCGCGATTTCTTCATCAAGGGACTGAACAGCATTCCGGGGGTGTACTCCCCCATGCCGCACGGCGCCTTCTATACGGTGGTGAGCTTGCCGGTTGCCGACGCGGAGGATTTCTGCCGCTGGTGCCTGACCGACTTCCGTCTGGACGGGGAAACCATTATGATGGCCCCTGCCGCCGGCTTCTACCGCAATCCCGACCTCGGAAACAACCAGGTGCGGATGGCTTACGTCCTGAAAAAAGAAGACCTTCAGCGCAGCCTCATGCTCTTGAGGGCCGCCCTGAAGGCCTATAACAAGCGCTATACCTTCTAGGTGTACAGACCGCCGTTCACCGAAATCACTTCCCCGTTCACGTAGGAAGCTTCGGGCGATGCCAGGAAGGCCACCACGGCCGCCACTTCGTCCGGCTCTCCGAAACGGTTGGCGGGGATGTCCTTTTTCAGGGCGGCTTCGTCCAGCCCTTCCACCATATCAGTCTTGATGAAACCGGGTGCGACGGCGTTCACGGTCACTTTCTTACGGGCTACTTCCTGGGCCAGGGCCTTGGTCGCGGCGATCATCCCGCCCTTGGCGGCCGAGTAGTTGGTCTGTCCGGGCAGGCCCTTGAGACCGCTGAGCGAGGCCACGTTCACGATGCGGCCGAATTTGTGCACAAGCATCGGCTGCAGCAGCGGACGGGTCACATTGTACCAGCCGTTCAGGTTGGTATCCAACACCTTACGCCAGTCGTCGGGCTCCATCCACAGCAGAAGATTGTCGCGGCGGATGCCGGCGTTGTTCACCAGGACCTCGATGTATTCCTCAGGATGGGCAGCCTGCCAGGCGGCAATCGCTTCGGACGTGGCCTGGGGGTCGGCAACGTCAAACTGCATCAGTTCTCCATGGCCTTCCACCAGCGCGAGGGTTTCCTCGGCGGCGGCACGGTTGGACACAAAATTGATGAGCACCTCGTAGCCCATCTGGTACAGGCGGCGGCAGATGGCCCTGCCGATGCCCCGGCTTCCGCCGGTAACTAAAGCGTATCGCATACGTTTTTTATTGAATTACATGTATTTACAGCCGCAATGGACGTCCCCAGGACTCCGTGCAGGCCAATGTTTTGCCCCGTCAGGAAGAGCCACGGGAGGGGCGTAACCGCAGACAGGTACTCTGCGGGACTGTGCTTCACGACGCCAAAGGCCGATCCGCCCGGTGTTCCGGTGAAGCGTTCCCAGGTTGCGGGCGTACTGGTCCAGTATTGAAGGATCGCTTCCGGTAAATCCGGTAAACGCTTGGATGCGTGCTCAATAAGTTCTTTCGCAACAGCTTCCCTATCATAGCCAGGCTGGACGAATCGAAGGAGGTCCAGGCTACGGGCAAAGCCGTTTTCATCGGCCTCGCCGAAGTGGATCATCACTTCCCCGTCCAGGAAAATGCTGTGGTTCACATAGGGCAGCACACCCGGCTTCAACGCCACATTCACGGTAAAGGCGCCGGGACCGTTCTGTAGCTTCTCCAGTCGCTTCAGATAGGCCGGGCGCACATGGTCCCGCACCATCCGGAAGGTGCTCAGGGGATGCAAGTCCGAGACCACGATATCGGCCCCGTAGATGCTTCCATCGGCACAAGTGACACTACGGTCGCTGATTTCCACGACCTTTTTCCGCAGCTGCACATCCAGTCCTTCCCGAAGGGCGTCCACTAGCATTTTTCCACCGCCCCTCAGGCGCCATACGCTCTGGCGGAAGGGATCGGCCACATGGGCGATTTCGTCCTCCGTCTGCGAGCTCAGGCGCATGAACGGCAGGTCGCAGTTGATAAACTCGTCCGCTTCTACCTGATACCAGGGCAGGTCCATCAGTCCCAAAGGACGGAAAACCTGCTCCAGCGGCTCTCCGGGGCCTAATCCGCCCACGGAGTGGAAGCCGGTATCGAAACGGAGGCCGCCCCGGACGAAGGTCTGGAGCGCACCGCCTGCCTGTATCCCCTGCTCCAGCACCGTGACGTGCCAGCCCTCGCGGGAGAGGATTCTTCCGCAAAGGAGGCCGCCCAGACCGGCGCCAACAACCAGGGCCTGTCTAGACATTCCGGACGATGAGCGTGGAATTGGTTCCGCCGAAGCCGAAGGAGTTGGACAGGAAGGTGTCGAAGTGAGCGGAAATGGTTTCCCCGGGGATCCAGAGGTGGCAGGAATCCTCGTCGGGATTCTCGAAGTTGATATTGCCGGCGATGAAGTCGTTCTTCATCATCAGGATGGAATAAATGACCTCCGAAGCGCCTGCCATCCACATTTCGTGGCCGGTCTGGCTCTTGGTGGAAGTGATGGGGACGGTCTTTTCGCCCAGCACGCGGAACAGGGCCTTGGCCTCGTTGGCATCCCCCACGTGGGTGGAGGTGGCGTGGGCGTTCACATAACCGATTTCCTTCATGTCGATGCCGGCACGGCGGATGGCCATCTCCAGGGAACGGGCGGGGCCGTCCACATTGGGCGAGGAAATATGGTCGCCGTTGGCGCTGAAACCGTAGCTCAGCACTTCGGCAATGATGGGAGCGCCGCGCTTTACGGCGTGCTCGTAGCTTTCCAGGATCACGGTAGCGGCGCCACCGCCGGGAACCAGGCCGTCGCGGTCGCGGTCGAAGGGACGGCAGGCGCGGGTGGGCTCGTCCTCGCGGACCGAGAAGGCGGAAATACCGTCAAACGAACCGGTAGCTGCCATATTCACTTCCTGTGCACCGCCGCAGACCACCATATCCTGCAGGCCATTCTGGATCAGCAGGGCACCCAGGCCGATGGCGTGGGAACCACTGGCGCAGGCGCCGGAGACGGTGAGGTTGATGCCCTTGAGGTGGAAAATCACGCCCAGGTTCATGGTGACGCAGGAATTCATGCTCTGGAAGATGGCACCGGCGCCGCAAAGCATCGTGTCTTTCTTTTCCACAATCTTGGCTACGGACTTGTACACGGCATCCGCCGTGCTGTCGTTGCCGTACAGCAGACCCACCTCGTGGGCATCCAGATAATCCTGGTCGATACCGGCACTCTTCAGGGCGTCGCGCGTGGCACAGTAAGCATACTGGGCCGGCTCCGGCATATACACCCGCTGGGAACGCGGCAGTTCAGCCTTCAGTTCGGGCGTAGGGACAAACGACGTAAGGCCGCTACGGAAGCCCATTTCCTTGCGCTGGGGATCCAGGACGATCCCGGACTTGCCCTGATACAACGATTCCTTCACCTGATCCAGGGTCACGCCCAGGCAGGACCAGATACCCATACCGGTAATAACTACTCTATTCATCATATTGATTCGGTTTGCAATTTTTTGAGTTTGCAAATATACTGCTTTTTATGGAGTTATAAAAGAAAGAACCCCGGAGGTCCTCAGACCTTCGGGGTTCTCGAAGAACGGCGGCTACCTACTCTCCCAACTGGTGGGTCAGTACCATCGGCGATGGTGAGCTT
>CACYHZ010000015.1 GCA_902774345.1 uncultured Bacteroidia bacterium
TTCCTGGTGGACAGCCTGCAGGTGGAAGGGCGCAAGACCTATGTGCTGCGCTTCCATCCCAAGAAACTGGTGACCTCCCCCACCCTTGACGGTGAAATGCAGATTGACGCGGAGGACTTTGGGATTCGCAGCGTCCACGCCGAACTGGCTGCAGACGCCAATGTGAACTGGATCCGCCACATGAACGTGGACATCGTGAACCGGCGCACGAAAGAAGGACGCTGGTTCTATGACGAGGAAAAACTCTTCATCGATTTCTCCATTTCGGTCAGCGACAAATCCCGCATCATCTCGTTCATGGCCAACCGGCACATCAGTTTCGGAGAACCCGAGTACAAGCCGGTGACCGACCCCGACGCCCTCACGTCGGAGAATGACGTAGTGATGCGCAACGTCGCCCACGGGGACGAAGCCTATTGGGAGCAGGTGCGCCCGTACGAGCTTTCCGAACGGTGCGCCCGTACGAGCTTTCCGAACGGGAAAAGGGCATCTTCACCATGGTGGAGGAGTTCCAGACCACCGGCTTCTACAAAGGGACGTACGGCCTGGCTTATGCCCTGACCACCAATTATATTGAGGCAAAGCCGCTCAAGTTTGAGTTTGGACGCTGGCCCCAGACCTTCGCCTACAACGATATGGAAGGTTTCCGCATGCTCATCGGCGGCCGTACCCTCAAGGAATTCTCCACCAAGGTGCGCCTGGGCGGATACATCGCCTTTGGCTTCAAGGACCTGCGTCCCAAGGGACAGTTTACCACGGAGTGGATGCTGGGCCGGGAAAAGACGCGCAAACTGACCTTTGACTTCAAGTACGACTACGTCCAGTTCGGCGGCGGTACCGTATTCACAGCCCAGAATATGTTCTCGGCCGTCCTGGCCAAGTCCCAGTCCAAGAAACTGAGTATGGTCCGCTACGTGGACCTGCTGTACGAGCACGAAATCGTCCACTGGCTGAACGCCTCCCTGCAGTGGCGCACGCAGCGGGTCTGGAGTTACAACGGCCCCGACCCCAGCGACGACCGCGTCCGCTTTATCCGCACCTCCGACGGGCAGGTGCAGGAGAGCTTCTCGATGAACATGCTGGATGTGGGCTTCCGGCTTTCCTTTGACGACCGCGTAAGCCGTAACTACTTTACCAAGAACTATTTGTTCACCAAATATCCGGTCCTCCAGCTGAATGCCAGTTTCGGCTTCAAGGGCATTACCAAGGACGACTTCCCCTTCATCCGGACCACGGCCAACCTGTTCTGGAAGGTGCCCTCCACCGCCATCGGCTTCGGCCGTCTGGAGATCAAGGGCGGCATAATCTGGGGCAGCGTTCCCTATCCGATGCTCAAGATCCACGACGGTAACCAGACCTTCTTCCTGGACCGCAGCGCCTTCTCCTGCATGGATTACTACGAGTTCGTGTCGGACCGCTGGCTCACGGGTTATTATGAACACAACTTCAACGGTCTCTTACTGGGCAAGATTCCGGGCGTGAAGAAACTGGACCTGCGGGAGGTGGCCACCGTCCGGGTTGCCTGGGGCGACCTGACCGACAGCAACTCCATCTACGCGCCCTTCAAGCTGATGAATGTGACCAACCAGGAAAGCATCGCCAAAGTCCCCTATGTGGAAGTGGGCGCGGGCATTTCCAACATCTTCCGGATTCTGCGCGTAGACTGTTTCTGGAGGCTCACCCACCGCCGTCCCGAAGCCAAGGATAACTTCACTGTCAACGTCGGCATCGACATCGATTTCTAAACTGCTATGAAACCCACCTTAACCATACATCCAATAAAGACCGAGGGCTACACCGAGCCTGAACGTGACCGGTATCGCATTTCGGCCTTCGCCTTCAGTTTTCTGATGGAAGGAGAAGCCCTGGTGGATGTGGACGGGAAAAACATCCTTCTGGGACCGGGGCATTTCCTGCTGGTGCCCGAGGACAAGCAGATTACCCTCCATTTCTTCAAGAACTGCGTGGGCTTCGACGGGATGTTCACCATCGACTATCTGAAGGATGCGTCCTACCAGGTGCTGCGTTCGCCGGTGCCCATTATCCAAAGCTTCTGGTTCGATGACGCCCTTTTCATCGGGGCTCTGCTCAAACGTATGTGCACGGCCTATGAGGACAAGGACCGTCAGTTCCTGCAAAGCGGCATGGACCTGATTCTTGGGCAACTTCGCCCCGGCGGCAAAGTGGCGGCCGTTCCCGAGAAATTCCTCCAGCTGGTCTTCAGCCGGGACAAGGCTCCCCTGTCCGTTTCGGAATATGCCCAGATGCTGGAGGTGACGCCCAATTACCTGAACAAGACCGTGAAGATCCATACGCAACGCACGGCCATCGACTGGATTGAAATCGCCCGCCTGAACCTGGCCAAGCAGCTGCTCAGGGACAGGAGCCTTCCCATCGTGGAAGTAGCCGAAAAAGCCGGGCTGGACGACCAGTCTTACTTCTCACGCTTTTTCAAGAAGAAAACGGGGCTTACGCCCTCCCAGTACCGGAACAGCCTGTAACCGTCAGCTGATTTCCCTCCACGCGAAAGCGGATATCCAAGCCATCGAAGCTCATCCCGTATTCCTTATCGGGATTGTCCTGGTAGGCCGGACGCGGGTCCAGGGCCAGCACTTCTGCGAGCAGGGTACGCGCCTTTGCATCCAGGGGAAGATCCTCCGGAAGATGCACTTGTAAACGACGCACCGGCGCCTCGGCGGCAAAACCGCAAACGGCGTCGGGCCGGCTGTCGGCATAGGCGATGTAGGGTTTGATGTCGTAGATGGGCGTTCCATCCACCAGATCGGCACCTTTGACCAGAATGTCAAAGTCCTCTATCCCAGCTATTTCCACGCAGGATAGGCCTAAAGGATTGGGCCGATAGGGCGAGCGCGTGGCCCAGACGCCCAGGGCCGTATTGCCCCCCAGCCGGGGCGGACGCACGGTAGGCTGCCACTCCCCTTTTGCGGGTTTATTGGCCGAAAAGCCCCAGATGAGCCAGAGATGGCTGAAACCCTCCAGGCCGCGCAGGGCCTCCCGGACCCGGTAGGCTTCCTGGAACACGATACGGCCCTGGATACCGGGCACCAGCGCACTCTGGCGCGGCACCCCGAACTTACTCCCAAAGGGGCCGTGATAATAGGCGATGGGCTTGATTTCCATGAATCAGGAAAGGTATTTACCGTGACAGTGGCAATAGCGCAGGCCGCTGCCGCAGGGGCAGGGATCGTCGGGCGCCACATGCGGAATGGCAAAGCCCAGCGGCAGGCCCGCCGCCCCCAGATCCTTGGCAAAGCCGTCGGAGATGGTGGGTTCGGGCATCGTCCAGCGCGGGTAATCCTCCCCGCCGGCTTCCCCCTCATCCGAGTCGATTCCCTGGAACGCCGCCGGAATTTCGGGCTTCCAGGCGTCCCAATCGGCCAGCCCCAGCTGGGTTTCCGCAGCCGTACGGCCACAGAGGAACCATTTGGGGATGCTGTTGGCATAGTCGCAGATGATACGGCAGCAGGCTTCCCAGCTGGCATCGTCCAGTTCCGGAGCCATGGGGCTGTCCATCAGCGGATGGAAGAGGGCGTCGTTCTGTTCGGCGGTATATTGGGCCTCCATCCAGGTGTCATGCTCGGCCTTTACCAGGTCGAAGCCTTCGTAGCCCACGCGCCGGTACATCTGTTCCAGGCGCATGCCTTCCGGCGTCTTCATCCCCACGGTAAAGTAAGGGGCACCGCTGCCGGCCTCACGGGCTTCGACGGCGGTATAATTGCGGAAACGCGTCTGTTTCAGGGATTTCCGCAGCGTGAACAATTCCTCGGTATTCTCCACGCAGGGCGAGCATACATAGTCTCCCCACTGGTCCGTGTACCGGTACATCTTTACCAGCGGACTCTGCTGCAGGAAGTGGGTCAGGTCCTGGAAATCACTGCCGTACTGGCCTTCGAACCAGTCCATCAGCAGGTCCAGGAAGCGGTTGGTGGGAATGACCCCGTACAGGTTCAGATAGCCCAGAGCCACCCGTTCCACCTCGTACTGGCCGCTCTTCTCCCCGCTGCGAAGGACTTTCTCCACATGCGAGGCCACGATATCGTACATTTCCCGGCTGATCCACACTTTGTGGTAGTTCTCGTCGGAATCGTCGAACTGTACCAGGCCCGTCACCTCCAGCAGCGAAGGATAATCGGCAAAATCCTGATACTGCACTTTTTCCGGGCCGGCGTGGACCAGGTCCCGGAGCAGGCGGACGTCACGTTCCATCAAATGGGACAGCCACCTGCGCGGCTCCCCGCGCAGGTAGGTGTCCATCTGATCCACCAGCTGGGACTTCCTGAGGCGGGGGCTCAAGTCATTCCCGAGGATACTCCCCAGGTCCTGCAACTCCGGCTTTTGGAAGCTGTCCAAGATGGTATGTAACGTCCTTTCTTTCATTAGTTTACAAAGTATCCTGATACTTCAGGACGGGATTTCTGGCGGCGGTGGTTTCGTCCGGCCGGGAGATGGGCGTGCAGTGCGGGGCCTCGTGCAGGATGTTCGGATCCTCGGCAGCCTCGGCGGCAATCTTGCGCATCACCGCAATGAACGCGTCGATGGTTTCCTTGCTCTCGGTCTCCGTGGGCTCGATCATCAGGGCCTGGTGGAACAGGAGCGGGAAATAGATGGTGGGCGCGTGGAAACCGTAGTCCAGCAGGCGCTTGGCCACATCCAGGGTGGTGGCGCCGGGAACGCCCTCGCGGGCGCCGTCGTTCAGCAGGCCGTCAAAGACGAATTCGTGCTTGCAGACGCCCTCAATGGGAAGTTTGTACACGTCCTTCAGACATTCCTTGATGTAGTTGGCACTCAGGACGGCGTAGGCACCCACCTGGCGCAGATAGTCCTTACCCAGCGACAGGATGTAGGCATAGGCCCTCAGGATTACGCCGAAATTACCATGGAACGCGGACACTTTCAGGCTGGGGATGCACCCCGCCAGATGCTCGGCCACGCCCACCGGACCGCTGCCGGGACCGCCACCGCCATGCGGCGTACTGAAGGTCTTGTGCAGGTTCAGGTGCATGATGTCGAAGCCCATGTCGCCGGGACGCACCACACCCATCAGCGGGTTCATGTTGGCGCCGTCATAGTACAGCAGGCCGCCGGCCCCGTGGACCAGCTCAGCGATGGTCTTGATTTCCGTCTCGAAAAGGCCCAGGGTGTTGGGATTGGTCATCATCATACCGGCGATGTCCGGGCCCAGCAGAGGCCTGAGGGCCTCCACGTCGATGCGTCCGTTCTCCAGGGACTTCACCTCCACCACTTCCAGGCCACAGACGGCGGCCGAAGCGGGATTGGTGCCGTGGGCGCTGTCCGGGACGATGACCTTGGTACGGCCCAGATCGCCTCGGTTCAGATGATACTGGCGCATGATCATCAGACCGGTGAGTTCGCCGTGGGCGCCGGCGCAGGGGTCGAAGGTGAAGGTATGCATGCCGGTGATGGCGGAAAGGGCCTTCCCCATCTCCTCATAGACCTTCTGCGCTCCCTGGGTGCTTTCCTTGCGCATGAGCGGGTGCAGGCCCGCAAAGCCCGGCAGGGCGGCGATTTCCTCGTTGATCTTGGGATTGTACTTCATGGTGCAGGAGCCCAGCGGATAGAAGCCGGTATCCACGCCGAAGTTCATCTGTGACAGGTTGGTATAGTGGCGCACCACATCGGGCTCGCTCACCTCGGGGAGGTCCAGCGGAGCCTCGCGGCGCACGGCCTCCGGCAGCGCAGGGGCCGCCGGGAAAGCGTTCACGGGCAGGGAGAAGCCGCTGCGGCCCTCCTTGGAGACTTCGAAAATGAGTTTGTCGTAGTATTTCATAGCCTAGCCCTCCTTTACCACTTTGACCAGCCGGTCGATTTCGGCCCTGGTCCGTTTTTCCGTCACGCAGAAGCTCACATAGCCTTCCTCCGTGGGCAGGGCTGCAAAGAAACCGGCTGCTTCCAGTTTCTGCTGCAGCTGGCACGCGCACCCCACGGGTTTCAGGACAAACTCCTTCAGGAAAGGCTTGTCCGGGAAGACATCCTGGAACTGACCGGTCTTCAGCAGTTCGGCCTTCAGGTAATGGGCGCCGTCGCTGCTGATGCGGTTCACCTCCTTCAGGCCTTCGGGGCCCATCAGAGACAGGTAGATGGTGACCCAAAGGGCCATCAGGGACTCGTTGGAGCAGATGTTGGACGTGGCTTTCTCACGCTTGATGTGCTGCTCGCGGGCCTGCAGGGTAAGGACGAAGACGCGACGGCCTTCCTTGTCCACGGTCTGTCCCACGATACGGCCGGGCATCTTGCGCATATGCTCTTTCTTCACGGCCATAAAGCCCACGTAAGGGCCGCCATAGCAAAGCGGGAGGCCCAGGGGCTGTCCGTCGCCCACGGCAATGTCGGCGCCCCATTCGCCGGGCGTCTTCACCACGGCCAGGGCCGACGGGTCGCAGTATTCCACCAGCACCGCCTTGCGCTCGTGCACGGCCTCGGCAAAGCCGCTGTGATCCTCCACGATGCCGTAGCGGTTCACAGACGGGACAATAACGCCGGCCACATCGTCGGCAGCAAGCTCATTCTCAAGCGTTTGCAGCGACGTAACGCCCTCAGCGGGCGGCAGCACGGTAATGGCCACACCATGGAAGCGGGCGTAGGTCTCCACCACCTGGATCACGTTGGGCAGCAGGGTGCCCGACAGCAGCACACGCGTCTTTTTGCGGGTGCAGGCGATGGCCATCTTCATGGCCTCGGCTGCGGCGGTGGGACCGTCGTACATCGAGGCGTTGGACACATCCATGCCGGTGAGGCCGCAGATCAGGCTCTGGTACTCGAAGATGTAACGGAGCGTGCCCTGCGAAATCTCGCACTGGTAGGGTGTATAGGCCGTCAGAAACTCTGAACGGGCGCAGAGGTACGGGATCACAGCCGGGGTGTAATGGTCATACGCACCGGCTCCCACAAACACATTCAGCTTGGCGTTCAGGGCCTCCAGCGAGGCAAAATAGTCGCGGATTTCCTGCTCGGACATTGCGTCCGGAAGGGCGTAGGGACCCTTTTTCAGGAATTCGGAAGGGACATCGCTGTACAGGTCTTCCAACTTGTCCACACCGATCCGCTCCAGCATAGCCCGGATATCCGACCCGGTATGCGGTAAATACGGGGACTGAGCCATCTTATTCGCCAATCATATCCTTGTATGCGGCGGCGTCCATCAGGGCATCCAGCTGGGAAGCGTCGGACATTTCCACCTTGATGATCCAGGCTGCGTAGGCATCCTCGTTCACCTTTTCGGGAGCGTCTTCCAGGGCTGAGTTCACCGCAACCACCACACCGGAAACGGGGCAGATGAGTTCGGAAGAAGCCTTCACGCTTTCCAGGGCGCCGAATTCTTCGCCGGCCAGGACATCGTCCCCTTCTTCAGGCATATCCACATAGGTGATATCACCCATTTCCTTCTGGGCGAAATCCGATACGCCGATGTAGGCTACATTACCTTCCACTTTCACCCATTCATGGGATTCGGAATACTTGAGTCCTTCAAGAATCTTAGACATAAGCTGTTATTTTTTGTAGTTAGTTTGATAAAATCTCTTTTTGACCACCTTGCCCGGGAAGGTCTTCTTGCGGATGCGGATGCTCAGCGGGGTGTCCAGGGCGGCATAGGCCTTATCCACCAGGGCGAAGCAAATGCTCTTGTCCAGGGAGATGGAATGATAGCCGGTGGTCACAACGCCAACTTCCTGTCCTTCAGCCGTTTCCACCGGATAACCGGCACGCGGGATGGCCTTGTCCTCTATTTCGATGCCCACCAGTTTGCGGGCCAGCTCCCCACCCTTCTGGGCCAGCAGGGCGTCCTTTCCGATAAAGTCCTTGTCGAACTTGCAGAACATCCCGAGACCCGCCATCACGGGGCTGATTTCGGGGCTCAGTTCGTCGCCGTACAGCGGAAGTCCGGCCTCGAAACGGAGGGTGTCACGGCAACCCAGGCCGCAGGGCTGGACGCCGGCTTTCAGCAGACGGCCCCAGATTTCCACGATGTTTTCGGGGGTGGTGTACAGTTCAAAGCCGTCTTCGCCGGTATAGCCGGTGCGGCTCAGGATCAGGCGTTCGCCATTGTACTCCACGTCACAGAAGGTGTAGAAGCCCAGGTCGGCCGCTTCCTTGTAACCCAGGACCTCGATGATGGTCTTCTCGGCCTCGGGGCCCTGTACGGCAATCTGCCCGATGCGGGGAGAGGCGTTGTCCAGCTTGCAGTCGAAGCCCTTGGCCTGCTCCTGGATCCAGGCGAAATCCTTGTCGATGTTGGCGGCGTTCACCACCAGCAGGAAATGGTTGGCCAGGTATTCACGGTACACCAGCAGGTCGTCCACGGTACCGCCGTCCGGGTAGCACATCATGCCATAGAGCACCTTGCCGGGCTCGTAGCCCCGGATTTCATTGGTAAAGATGTGGTTGATGAAGGCCTCGGCTTCCGGGCCTTTGACGAAGACCTCGCCCATGTGGGAGACGTCGAACATGCCCACGTGCTGGCGGACGGCCAGGTGCTCCACGGTAATGGAGTTGTACTGGATGGGCATCATAAAGCCCGCGAAGGGGCTCATCTTGGCTTGCAGGTCCAGGTGGGCCTGGTACAGACAGGTTTGCTGCAGTTGCTCGGGATCGGTCTGGATGTCTGACATAGCTAGTAGATTAAATGATTGGATATCAGTTTATAAAGTTCAATGTTCGTCTCTTTGTTAATGCGCAGGTCCTCCGGGGTTGCCCCCTTGGAAGGCGCCAGTTCGCCGCACACGTCCACCGCCGCCACCTGCATCGGGCCCTGCAGCAGTTGCAGGAGCATCTCCTTCACCTCCGCGAGCGTGTGCGACCCTTGGGACCAGTCGGTCCGGGCCCAGGGGCGGTCCATCACATCCTTGTCCAGCGACACATACACCCGCTCTCCCCTGCGGCTTTCCATCCAGCCTGCCGGAATGGCCTCCGGGCAGCCTTCCGGGCCGATGGAAAGGACATCCCGAAGCAGCGGGTTGCTCTCCCGCATCGCCTTCACCCAGCTTCCGCAACTAAGGACGCCGCCAAAAGCCGGTTCCTGGTCGTCCGGATGGTGGTCCAGCAGCACCAGGTGGAAAGGCAGGCGTTCCCGCCGGGCCAACAGGTGGGTCAGATAGTGGTAATCCCCACTGTCCAGCCAGCGAAGCCGGGGCAATTCCGCAGGGAGCGCCGCCTCTATCGCCGCCTCCGCCTCCGGATCACAGTAGCAGCAGCATCCTTCCAGATCCTGCAACTGCATCACCTCCAGCCCACTATCCCTTTCCCGCAGCCAGGACAGGAAACCCTGCTCGGCGTAACTGCCGGAAAACGCACATATCAAGGACCGCTTATTCATCTTTCAAATATAGCAAAATTCTTTGGATTTTCCTTATCTTTGCAGAAACTAGATACACGATGGCTAATAATCATACCCCTACGCCCCACATCGGAGCGAAATATGGCGACATCGCCGAAACCGTCATCATGGCCGGAGACCCGCTGCGGGTCAAGTTCATGGCCGAAAAATACCTCGAGAATCCCGTCCTTTTCAACGAAGTGCGCGGCATGCTGGGCTACACCGGCACCTACAAGGGAAAGCGCGTGAGCATGATGGGACACGGCATGGGAATGCCTTCCATCGGCCTTTATACCTATGAACTGTACCATTTCTATGGCGTGAAGACCATCATCCGCGTGGGCAGCGCCGGTTCCATCCACCCGGACCTGCACATCGGGGACCTGGTGCTGGCGGAAGGCGCCTGCACGGATTCCAACTATGCGGACCAGTTCAATCTGGACGGCATGTTCGCCCCCATCGGGGATTTCGAGCTGCTGTGCAAAGCCGCCGAAACCGCCCGGAAGATGGACCTCAACTATAAGGTGGGCAACGTGGTTTCTTCCGACATCTTCTACCGGGAGAATCCCCACACCCAGGGTTGGATCAACATGGGCGTGCTGGCCGTGGAAATGGAAGTGGCCGCCCTGTATATGAACGCCGCCCGCAGCGGCAAACGGGCGCTGGGCATCCTGACCATCTCCGACCACATCCTCACCGGCGAAGCCACCACTTCGGAACAAAGAAAGACCACTTTCACCAATATGATGGAAGTGGCCCTCTCACTGGTCTAAAAAGACCTATTGCTGCTTCAAACCCAGGATGGTTTTGACCGACACCCAGCTCAGGTGCCGGAGTTCCTCCTTTTGGATCTGGTTGTACGGCACCATGTTGGAATGGGTCTGCAGAAGCTCGTCCACAGGACCGTCGGTGTAACCGGACACCAGCAGGGCTGCCATCCAGTGCAGGTGCTCGTTGGCGGAGAGGTAATCCAGTTTCTCGTACATCTTGTCCTGCTTGGGATAGTGGGCGGGCGTTTCCTTCGTCAGCTGAACGGGGATGTCCGCGGCGAGCGGAATCAGGGCAGGATCCGCGAGGGACATCAGGGTGCCGGCGTACAGGGCCTGGCCGATTTCCATCGCCTGACGGCGGCGCAGTTCCATCCGCTTGGCCAGTTCGTTGCCGCCGCGGGCGGACAGGCGCTTGCGGCGCTCTTCCCAGGATTCTCCGTTGTTGGTAGACAGGCGGAAAGCGTCGGAATAGCGGATAGCCGCATCCTTCAGGCTTCGGCCCGAAATGACATCGGACTTCCAGATGGTCTCAGGGACGCCGAAGCAGTGGATCACGGGGCAGCCTTCCGGTGCATAGGCCGCATTATAGTAGCTGGTCAGGGCCTGCAGCTGCGGATCGGCACTCCAGGTGCGCACCAGGATGACGAAATGATGCAGGTCTTTCCCGTTCCGGGCAGCCTCCCGGAGCATCGCAATGCCCATTTCCACGTTGCGCTTGCCGTGGTCCATCGCTACGACCACGTAGGAAAGCTTGTGCAGGCGGGCCCGGTAGTCGTCCCAGAAGTCGGCGTTGCCGGCCTCCTGCGTGGACCATTCCAGCCCCTCCACCGAACGCATGCCGGGGGCCGTCGTGAAGAACTTGCCGGCCTGGCGGTCCATGGCGGGATCCACGATGCGGATGCGCATCGGGGCGGCCTCCTTGTCCTTGCCCACGAAAGAGCCGAATTCGTACAGGAAGCGGAGGGCCTCCTGGCCGGATTCGCCAAAGCCGACGATCATCGCCTGCAAGCCGTCCTCCACATAGCCCAGCGGCTGTCCCTGCTTGTCCAGGGCCTTCGGGACGAAGTTCACGGGCATCAGTTCGGGATGTTCCAGCTTCAGCTGCATGAACGACAGCACGTGGGGGTTCAGTATGCGCAGCCGGTGACCGGCGCCGGCCACCAGGGACTCGTAACCATCGTTTTCATGCGTATAGTAGAAGGACTTGGCCTTCACGGAATGATCTTGCACCAGCACGCTCAGGCAGCTGAAATTTTCGCTGTCCACGTCCGAAAGCAGGTACAGGCTGGCACGCGGGTTTTCCAGCCAGGGGGCCAGGTTATCCAGGCCGAGGGCCTTGCACAGATGGCTTTCGGGATTCTCGGGCACCCGGCCGCGAAGGGTAACGACGCGGTCACTGCCCAGCTCCTGCTCCAGGGAGAGCTCTTTCTCGCGACTGAAGACGCTGGAGAGCAGTTCGCCGATGGAAAGGCCGGCATGGTGACTGTTGGGGTCCGGGAACTCCACGAAAATGATCATTCCGCGCTTATTCTCAGGAAGATTCTCCCACTCCTTGATAACGTGCTTGGCCAGCAGTTTGGAATTGGAACCCAGTCCCAGGAAAATATGGTTCTTGCAGTCCAGGGAGGCTTTGCCCTGGTTCCGCCACAACCAGGTACGGTCCCGGAGCCGGCGCGGCAGGATCAGGAAGACCATCGCCAGGGTGAACACCAGGTCGAAGGCGAAGATGCTCAGGTAGATGAGCATCATCAGCGGTTCCCGGAAGATGACGGCGGCGATGATATCGTCGAACACCACGGTGTGGCTGATGAACATCTCCAGCGATGCCACGGTGGAAACCAGCGCCAGCTGGATCCAGTTGCCGGTGGTGACGGTATGGTGGGACTGCACCAGCAGCGCCACGTGAATACCCGTACCGCAAATCAGCAGGAAGGTGAAAATCAGGCCGATGATCCTCCGTTTCCCCTTCCGGTGCAAACGGATAATGGCCTGGACAAAGACCAGCAGGCAGACCACCAGGACCAGGGCCCATACGATGGTCAGCGGCATAGAAACAGGAAATTTGGGAACTGCTGTCGCCATATACTATATTCGGAGCTAAAGAAACAAAAAAAGCGGGTTGCTCCCGCTTTTAAAAGGGTTCCGGACCCAATTAAGCCTCGGAGATGGCTTCGTTGGGGCAGGTGCCTTCGCAAGCACCGCAGTCGATGCACTCGTCGGCATTGATCTGGTAGGCAGCGTCGCCGGCAGTGATGGCGCCCACGGGGCAAACATCGGCGCAGGAGCCGCAAGAGACACAAAGGTCGGGATTGATAAGTCTAGCCATAATTGTTTTTATCTTTAATTGTTGTTGTGTTCTTTCGTGAGTGCAAAAATAGGCATTATATTTGAATTACAAAAGAACTGTGTGTAACTTTGCACCTATGAAAATGAGCATGTACTCCCCCATATTGCTGCTGAGCCTGCTTTCCTGCGGATGGTCCCGGTCCTCGGGCGCCCCGGCGCAGCTGGCCCTGCAGCCCGAGCAGTTCGTGGAAGAAGTCCAGCTGGACCAGGCGGACGGCCAGGGAAAGATATCCTGGGACAAGACCCTGCACGACTTCGGGGACGTCTCCGTGAGCGACGGTCCCCTCTCCTGTACCTTCACCCTCACCAATACCGGTCAGGAAGCGATTACCATCTTCGAAGTGGTCTCCTCCTGCGGGTGTACGGACGTCCAGTGGACCCGCGATCCCCTGATGCCCGGCCAGAGCGGCACCATCTCGGCCACCTATAAGAATGAGGACGGCGCCCTGGCTTTCGACAAAACGCTGACAGTTTATATTTCCGGTGTCAAGCGGCCGGTGGTGCTAAGGCTCCGCGGCATGGTACACGATAAGAAAAAATCCCTGAGCGAGCTCTACGGAGCGGAAAAGCTCGGGGATTTTGGCATTAAAAGCAGGTCGCTGAAAACCGGCACCCTCCACCAGGGCCTGAGCGTGAGCGAAACCGCCACGGTGGCCAACCTGGGCCGGAAACCTCTGGAAGTGGGCTTCGAGTCCGTCTCCCCGCAGCTGACCATGAGCGTATCGCCCAATCCCATCCCTGTTGGCAGCACCGCCACCCTCACCTATACCGTCCGGGCCGATGCTTCCCTATTCGGCCGCAACGAGTACTCCGCCGTCCCCGTCCTGAACGGGATGATGGCCCCGGAAATCCTGTCCGTTACCGCATGGACGCAGGAGAATTTCGCTCTCTGGAGCCAGGAACAGCGGGAAAACGCCGCCCTCCCGATGTTCGACACCAGCACCTTCAATTTCGGCATCATCGATGACGGGAAAAGCATTGATGTCTCCTTCCCCTGCCTGAACAAGGGAAAATCCACCCTGCATTTCTATAAGGCAGACACGGAGAAAATGGCCCTGGAACTGGCCGGAAGCCTTCCGGAAATCGAGGCCGGAAAAAAAGGAAGCGTCCGCTTTACGCTGGACACTTCCCTGCTTCCCAAGGGTGAAAACGTAGTGATGATCTCACTCACCACCAACTCCCCGCTCCGGCCCCTTGTGAACCTGTTCGTCGCGGGGGAAATACGCTGATTTATTCGGCCTCGATCGTAAGCGCGTCCTCCAGGCTCTTGCCCAGTTCATCGACGATCACAATCTTCATCTGGGTACTGGAACCATTTCCGTCGGCCACCAGGCTCAGATTCCCCAGGAAGGTCTTCAAATCGATCTCCAGGGCGGTCTTGGACTTGATTTCGGCACCGGGCAGGCTCAATTTCTGGGCCACGGTGGACTGCGCAATCAGGTCGATGGCATTGCCGCCGGCCACCTTCTTGATATAGGCCATCAGGCCGGCATCGACCGACTGTTCGGACGTTCCTTCGAAGGAAAGGACCAGGGATTCGATCCGTCCGGGCGCGACGATGGCAAGTTTGCAGGGATATTCCTCAGTATCGGCCTTGAACACGACTTTCTTGTCCTTCGGCGTCCAGGTGATTTCCGGACCGGAAGTCCAGCGGAAACGGATGGTCTTGGCGAGTTTATTCTCAGCGGCGTCCAGCATCGTGAGCTCGAAGGTGAAGCGGTCGTCATTATTCAGCAGCTGCCCCTCCGCGATCTTGTACAGCAGCGGGGTGAAATTCAGGGTGACGGACTTGGCTGCGGAAACCTGGCGGGGCGACACGAAGCCGCTGAAAGCCGAGGCGATATTGGCATCGGAAACCAGGTCCATGATCAGGTCGTTCTTGTTGCCGCTGATGGAAATCTCCTTCTTGACGATACCCCTCAGGTCGGTCGGGATTTCGGTAATGCGGACCACCAGGGACTCAACGCCTTCCGGAACGGTCAGGCTCACTTTGGCGTCCATGTTGACCCCGATTTCCATCAGGTCAAAGCTGGGATTGGCCTCCCAGGCCACCGTCGGTTTATTGGAATCGTCCGGTTGCGTTTTCTTGCAGGCGCCCAGGACAACAAGGGCGGCCGCCAGTAAAAGTACAGTCCTTTTCATCATAGCACAAACATCGTTTTATCGACCAAATATAAGCATTCTTTGGCAAAATAGAAAATCTCGGCGATTTTGGTTATATTTGTAGAAGTATATAGAAACTGGACCTATGACTGCAAGGGAAGAGGAAATCATTGGCCTGCTGCACCGGGAGGTAAAACCCGCCCTGGGCTGCACGGAGCCCATCGCCGTGGCGCTGGCTGTGGCCAAAGCCGTGGAAATCATCATGGAACACTGTACCTGCCCGGAAGGGGGGCGCAGCTGCGCCCATTTCCACATTGACGTGGAAGTGAGCGCCAACATCCTGAAGAACGCGATGGGCGTGGGCATTCCGGGGACCGGCATGGTGGGCATTCCCGTCGCCGCTGCCCTGGGTGCCATTTGCGGAGACGCGTCCCTGGGGCTGGAGGTGCTGCGGAACGTTACTCCGGAGCACGTGGCCCGCGCCCGGGATATGGTAGCCGCTAAGGCCGTTCGCGTGCGCGTGGCCGAGACCGAGCATCTCCTGTATGTGAAGGCCACCGTGACCCTGGAGGAAAGCGGGCGCAGCGCCAGTGCGGAAGTGAGTCCCCACGCCTATGCCGTGATCGAGGACCAGCACGACGCCATCGTGGAAACCAGTTTCGCCGATCACATCCTGATGAGCTCGGAGTCGGCGGCCGTGTCCACTGACCGGGAAACCAAGGAGTACGGACTCAGTGTGAAGGAAATCTACGATTTCGCCTGCACGGCGCCCTACGAGGCCATTTCCTTCATCCTGGAGGACAGAACGCTGAATCTGGCCCTGGCCCATGAAGGGCTGAACGGGGACTATGGCCTGAAAGTAGGAAAGGCCATCCGCGAGAACCAGGAAGCGGTGTTCGGGGACGATTTCCTGAGCTTTGCGATGGGAATGACGGCGGCTGCCTCCGATGCCCGTATGGCGGGCTGTACCTTGCCTGCGATGAGCAACAGCGGCAGCGGCAACCAGGGCATTACCGTCAGCATGCCGGTGATTGCCTATGCCCTGAAATACAAGGTGGATGACGAACGCCTGGCCCGGGCCCTGATCCTGAGCAACCTGGTGGCCATCCACATCAAGAGTTTCCTGGGACGGCTGTCGGCCCTCTGCGGCTGCGTGGTGGCTTCGACCGGATCGGCCTGCGGCATCGTCTATCTGGAAGGCGGCGGATACAAGGAAGTCTGCTCCGCCATCCAGAATATGGCCGGCAACATCACCGGAATGGTCTGCGACGGGGCCAAGGTAGGTTGCGCGATGAAGGTGGCTTCGGGCGTTTCCTGTGCGGTGCAATCGGCCGTGCTGGCCCTTCGGGGCACCTGCATCCCGTCCACCGACGGCATCATCGAGGACGATGTGGAACGCACGGTCCGGAACCTGGGAAAGATCGGCGCGGTGGGAATGAAGAGCGTGGACCGGCTGATTTTGGACATCATGCTTTGCAAGTAGCAAAATTCGCCGATTTTTCGTATCTTTGTGTGTTAATTCAGGACGAATGGCAGAAAAAGTAAATACCAGCTACAACGACGATTCCATCCAGACTCTGGAATGGAACGAGCACATCCGTCGCCGCGCCGGCATGTACATCGGGCGTCTGGGTAACGGTGACCGCCAGGGAGACGGCATCTACGTGCTGCTGAAAGAGATTGTGGACAACTCCATCGACGAGTTCTCCATGGGCTTCGGCAAGCGCATCGACATCACCATCGAAGACAAGACCGTGACCGTCAGGGACTTCGGCCGAGGCATTCCCCTGAACAAGGTGGTGGACGCCACGTCCAAGCTGAACACCGGCGGCAAGTTCGACGACACCAACTTCAAGAAGAGCGTGGGTATGAACGGCGTCGGTACCAAGGCCGTGAATGCCATGTCGGTGGATTTCTACGTAGCTTCCTACCGTGACGGACAGTGTTCCTATGCCCGCTTTACGCGTGGAAATCTGCTGGAAAGCGCCATCGTCCCCAGTAACGAAAAGAACGGCACCTTCATCCGTTTCACCCCCGACGAGGAGATGTTCAACGACTTCAGTTTCCACATGGAATTCGTGGAAACGATGGTCAAGAACTACTCCTACCTGAAAAAAGGCCTTACCCTGAACCTGAACGGAACACCCTACAAGAGCGAAAACGGCCTGCTGGACCTGGTTACGGAAAACATGAGCGAGACGCCGCTGTATCCGCTGGTCCACCTGGAGGGCGAAGACATCGAGATCGTCCTCACCCACGGCAACAGCTACGGGGAGAACATCGCCACCTTTGTGAACGGCCAGAACACCCGCGACGGCGGTACTCACCTGGCGGCCTACCGCGAAGCCATCGCCAAGACCATCAAGGACTTCTACAAGAAGGACTATAAGCCCGAGGATATCCGCCAGGGCATCGTGGGCGCCATTTCCATCCAGATCCAGGAGCCCATCTTCGAAGGTCAGACCAAGACCAAGCTGGGCAGCACCTACATGTGGGAAAAGCAGGTGAAAGGCGCCGACGGCACCGCGTCCGTGGACCGCGGCCCCACCATCCGCACCTTTGTGAACGACTTCGTCACCAAGAACCTGAACGACTACCTGCACATGCACATGGACATCGTCCCGGTGATTGAAGACAAGATCAAGGCGTCCCAGGCGGAGCGCGAGGAGATTGCCGGCGTGCAGAAAAAGAGCCGCGAAAGGGCCAAGAAGACAGCCGTTTACAACCGCAAGCTCCGGGACTGCCGCTACCACTTCTCGGACACCCGCTTCCCCAAGGGAATGGAAGACCAGCGCGAAAAGACTTCCATCTTCATCACGGAGGGCGACTCCGCATCCGGTACCATCACCAAGGTGCGCAACGCCAACAACCAGGCCGTGTTCTCGCTGCGGGGCAAACCCATCAACTGCTTCAAGGAAAGCCGCAAACGGGTGGCTGAAAACGAGGAGCTGAACCTGCTGATCGCCGCCCTGGGCGTGGAGGAGGACCTGGACAACCTGCGCTACAACAACATCATCGTGGCCACCGATGCCGATGACGACGGCATGCACATCCGGATGCTGGTCCTGACCTTCATCATGAAATATTACCCGGAACTGATCCGAAGGGGCCATGTGTACATCCTGCAGACGCCCCTGTTCCGCGTCCATAACAAGAAAGACATCCGCTACTGCTATTCCATCGAAGAGCGCGACGCCGCCGTGAAGGAGCTCAAGTCGGGCGTGGAGATCACCCGCTTCAAAGGCCTGGGCGAAATCTCCTCCCACGAGTTTGTGGATTTCATTGGCGACAATATGCGCCTGGACACCGTGAAACTGGCCGACGAAGAGTCCATCTCCACCATCATGGAGTTCTATATGGGCATTAACACCTTCGAGCGCCAGCATTTCATCATGGACAATCTGCGCAGCGAAAAAGAATTGGAAGACGTTAATATCTGACGCTTATGGCAAAAGTGAAAATCAAAACGACGGTGAGTCCGCGTTGGGCCAAATTCTGCGGCTGGGCGCTGCGGAAATTGGGTTGGGAAAGCGTTGGCGGCCCCATGAAAGAGCCCAAAGCCATCGTACTGGGCGTTCCGCACACCACGGTATGGGACTTCCTGGTCAGCTACCTTTTCTATACTTCTTTCGGCAAGGTGGCTCACATCATGATAAAGGAAAGTTTCTTCTTCTGGCCCCTGGGACCCATCCTGCGTGCCTGCGGTGCCGTTCCCGTGAACCAGAAGACCGCATCCACCACCGTCAAGAGCCTGATTTCCCTGATGGAGGATGTGCCGGAGTTCCATCTGGCCATCGCCCCGGAAGGCACACGCTCCCTGACCAAACGCTGGAAGAGCGGTTATCACCTCATTGCCAAAGAGACCGGTGCCACCGTGTATCTGGGCTATTATGACTGGGGACGCAAGCGCATCAGCGTGGGCGAACCCTTCGAAATCACCGACGACGCCAAGGCCGACATGCAGCGCATCTACGACCATTACCGTCCCCTGGGCGTGCAGGGCTATCACAAAGATCAGTTCGTCGTCCCTGAATCCTAAACAAACCCTTTTTTATGGCCAAGAAAAGAAAGAATCCTTATAAGGCATGGCGCAAGTACCGCAACCGCGAGAATACCTGTTCCACCCTGCATAAGGTTTTTGATTACGCCACTACCAATTATGCCAAACGGATCGCCTATCAGTATGTCGATGGCGGTCAGCAATACACTTACGAAGATTTCCGCCGCAAGGTCGAGCATCTCTCGCTGCGCATGACCCGCTTCGGCATCAAGCACGGAGACCGTGTAGCCATCTTCTCGCAGAATATGCCCAACTGGGTGGTCGCTTTCTTCAGCGCCACCGCTTTCGGCCGCGTGGCTGTCCCCATCCTGCCGGACAGTTCGGAGAACGAGCTCACCAACATCCTGAACCACTCGGAGTCCAAGGTCATCTTCATCTCCCAGCGCATGATGCCGAAACTGAGCGAGGAGTGCAAGCGGAACCTCACCCTTATCATCGACATCGAAACCTTCGAGTTCCTGAAGAAGGACAAGGACGATTTCAAGTGCAACGGCTGGGTGAAAGACCCTCAGCCCGACGACCTGGCCTGTATCATTTACACCTCCGGCACCACCGGAAAGGCCAAGGGCGTGATGCTGAGCCACCGCAACATCTGCAGCAACCTGGCGGCGGCTTTCAAGGCACAGCCGGCCTTCACCACAGACCGCTTCCTGAGCATCCTGCCGGCCGCGCACGCCTATGAAATGAATGTTTCCACCCTTTATTCCTTCTATGTAGGCGCCTCCTGCTATACCCTGCAGAAACCACCCACCCCCACCATCCTCCTGAAGGCGATGAAGGATGTCAGGCCCACCATCGTGTGCTCCGTCCCCCTGATCATCGAAAAGGTGGTGAAAAACAGCGTGCTGCCCACCATCCAGAAGAGCCGCGTGCTGTCCTGGGCCGACAGGCGTATCCCGCGCGTGTTGCGCTGGTTCATCGGCCGGCGGATGGTGAAGACCTTCGGCGGCAAGCTGGTCTTCTTCGGCATCGGCGGTGCCAAGCTGGATCCGGCTGTGGAAGAGTTCCTCCGGGAATGCCACTTCCCCTATGCCGTGGGCTACGGCCTCACGGAAACCGCGCCTCTGGTGTGCAACCTGATGGTTCACAAGAGCAAGGGCGTCGGGTCCATCGGCGTGGCGTCCTACAAGGTGGAGATCCGCCTGGACAATGTGAATCCGGCCAACGGCGAAGGCGAAATTGTGGTGCGCGGCAACAATGTGATGCTGGGCTACTACAAGGATCCCGAGCGCACCCTGCAGGTGATGGATGACGAGGGCTGGTTCCACACCAACGACGTGGCCTGCATGGACGAAGACGGCTATTACTACATCAAGGGCCGGCTGAACAATACCATCCTGGGGCCTTCCGGCGAGAATATCTACCCGGAAGAGATCGAGCAGGTGATCAACAACATCGAGGGCGTGGAAGAATCGCTGGTGATGGAGCGTGACGGCAAGCTGGTGGCCCTGGTGAAGTTCACCGACAATGCCCTGGATTGGAACCTGGCAACGGAAGACAAGTGGTTCGACGAACTGGAGAACCGCAAGAAGGCCGTGATGGATTGGGTGAACAAGGCCGTGGGCAAGAATGCCAAGATTGGCGAGGTGGATGCGATGAAGGAGCCGTTCGAAAAGACCGCTACCCAGAAGATCCGCCGTTTCCTGTACAAGGACTCCCACGGCGACGAACCGGAAAAGCCCAAGGAAGAAACCCCGAAAGATGAATAAAACGATTCTGACAGGGCTGTTGGTACTTGCCACAGCCCTTTCTTGCACCCGTACCTACGATGTCATCGTGGTAGGCGGCGGCGCCGGCGGCACTATGGCAGCCATCGAAGCATCGCGTGACGGCGCCCTGACGCTAATCGTGGAGGAAGGCCCCTGGCTGGGCGGCATGCTCACTTCGGCGGGGGTGAGCGCCATCGACGGCAATTACCGGCTACGGGGCGGCCTGTTCGGCGAATTCACCGACTCCCTGGCGGCCCGTTACGGGGGGTATGAGGCATTAAAATCAGGCTGGGTATCCAACATCCTCTATAATCCGGCCATCGGAGCTGAGGTGCTGCAGAACATGGCGGCCGAAGCCGGTGTGCACATCCGAACGCGGAACCAGGTGACCCGGATCAAAAAGCGCTGGGCCAGCGGCTGGACCGTTACCCTTGGCAGCGGCATCCGCTACCACGCCCGCGTGCTCATTGACGGCACGGAACTGGGCGATGTGGCCCAGGAAGCGGGCTGCGAGGCGCTGCAGGACCGGGTATCGGCCCAGGACCTGACGTATGTAGCCATCGTCAAGGAATATGACCACGACGTGCTCATGGAGCAGCCGGAGGGCTATGACCGGGAGCTGTACCGGAACTGCTGCGTCAATTGGAGCCCGGAGATGATGCTTTCCTACGGGCATCTGCCGGACGGGCACTGGATGCTGAACTGGCCGGAGAGCGGCAATGACTACTTTGCCGAGTACCTGGATATGGGGGCCGACGAGCGGGCCGAAGTGATCCGGAAAGCCAAGCTGCGCACCCTGGGCTACCTCTATTTCCTGCAGCATGAGCTGGGTTATACCCGGCTGGGCATCGCCGACGACGTTTTCCCCACGGAAGACGGCCTGCCGCTGATCCCCTACTGGCGGGAGGCCCGCCGCATCGCAGGACGCGACACCATGACCGTGGAGGCCGCGAGACGCCCCTATGACTTCGACCTGTACACCCGCGCCATCGCCGTGGGCGATTATCCTGTGGACCATCACCATAATCAGAATCCCCGCCGGGAAGAACTGTCGGCACTTGCCTGCGGTTCCATTCCCTCTTTCAGCGTCCCGATGGGCGTGCTGATTCCCGTCTCCGTCGAAGACTTCCTGGTGGCCGATAAGGCCGTTTCGGTGAGTTGGGAGATGAACGGGGCCACCCGCCTGCAGCCCGTTGTGATGGAAATGGGGCAAGCTGCCGGGGCCTTGGCCGCCCTTGCTGCCAAAAGCCGCCTGAGCCCTTCGGAAATACCGGCCGTCCTGGTCCAGGAAGTGCTCTTGGATCACGGCTGCTATCTGCTTCCGTTCCTGGATCTGAAGCCCTCCGACCCCGGTTTCCGGGAGCTGCAGGAGGCGGGAATCCGTGGCGAGGTCCGCGGCACGGGCCGCAGCGTGGGCTGGGCCAACGAAACCTGGGTAAACGTACCTGAAAACTAGCGACATGAAAAGAAACCTGGCTATTGATATGTTCCGGGGCATAACCATGCTCCTGATGGTGTTCGTGAACGAGTTCTGGAAAGTATACAACGTGCCGCACTTCCTGGAGCATTTCGCCACCCTGGAGGACGGGATGGGGCTTTCGGACATCGTCTTTCCGATGTTCCTCTTTGCGATGGGCATGTCCATCCCCTACGCCCTGGAGCGGCGGCGGGAGAAAGGATATAGCACGGAAAGCACCCTGCGGCACATCCTGTCCCGGACACTGGCCCTGCTGGTCATGGGCACCTTCATCTGCAACCAGGAGTCCCGGCAGATGCTGGGGAACCGCGCCCTCTGGGTGCTGCTGATGGTCACGGGCTTTTTCCTTTGCTGGAACCAGTATCCCAAAGAGTGGAAGCCCGCCTCCTGGCTCAAAGCCTTGGGGGCCTTGCTGCTGATGGGCCTTGCCATCTATTACCGGACCCCGGACGGAGCCCTTTTCCAGGGCCTTTGGTGGGGCATTCTGGGCCAGATAGGCTGGATGTATCTGTTCTGCGCCGTGGCTTATCTCCTCTTCCGGGAGCGCCCCTGGGTGCTGGCCGTACTCTGGGCCGCCCTGTGCCTGATGAATCTTTCCGTGACGGATTGGAAACTGCAGAAACAGACGGCAGCGCAGCGGGCGGGCATCGGCTTTGCAGCCGCAGCGGTACTGGCCGTGCTGGGCATGGCCGCCCATACGGGTTGGATCATCTCCAAAAACCTGGGGACACTCCCCTGGTGCCTGTTTGTGAGCGCCCTTTCCGTGGCCCTGTACACCCTGCTTCGTCTTGCCGAAAGAAACGGTATCACGGGCTGGTTCAAGCCCATCAGCGTAGCTGGAACCGCCACCCTGACCGTTTATATGATTCCCTACCTGTTCATCGCCCTGTGGGTAGCTGTCAGCCCTACGCCCGCGCCCTGGCTCACCGGCTGGGTCGGCGTCGCCAAATGCGCCCTGATGGCCTGCATCTACATCCTCTGCGCCTGGGGGCTGACAAAAGCTGGCGTGAAACTGAAAATCTGATTATCAATTCTTTACACAAAATCCCCTGGCCGTTTCCGACCAGGGGATTTTGCATAAGTATTTAGCTCTCAGTTAGAAAGTAAGCAGGAGCTTGGACAGGCTGCCGTAGGCGCTGTTCACCACATAGCAAACCAGACCAAGGCCTTCTTCCACGTGCAGTTTCACGTCGGCGTAAGGGTAATCGGCATTGATGGTTTCTTCCGCAGCCAG
>CACYHZ010000016.1 GCA_902774345.1 uncultured Bacteroidia bacterium
AGCAGAAGGCCTTTCAGATATTCCCCTTCCGGATGGTAGATGTTCACGGAATGGTCGGCCGGCTGGTTCAGGCGGTCCAGAATGCGCACGCTCCGGCCCGTTTCAGCGGCAGCAGAGAAAACGGCCAGGGCAAACGCCTCCTTGTCCACCACCTGCGAGCAGCTGAAGGTGAACACGAAACCGCCCGGCGCCACCTTGGCAATAGCCGCCGCATTCAAGCGCTGATAGGCCCGCAGGGCATTTTTCAGGGCGCCGCGGTGCTTGGCAAATGCCGGCGGATCCACGATCATGAGGTCATAGGCCCCGTCGGGCACCTGCTTGACAAAGTCGATGGCATCGGTACAGTAGGAAGTGTGCTGCTCCGGGCCGAAGCCATTCAGGGCCACGTTCCGGTCCACCATATCCATCGCACGCTGGGAACTGTCCACCGAGTCCACGTGCACGGCTCCGCCCTGCAGAGCATAGATGGAAAAACCGCCCGTGTAGCAGAAAAGATTCAGGACCTTCCGGCCCCTGGCCAGTCGCCCTACGGCAGCGCGGTTCTCGCGCTGATCCAGAAAGAAACCCGTCTTCTGCCCCTCCGACCAGTTCACCAGAAAGCGGTTGCCGTTCTCCAGCACCGTCAGTTCATCGGTCTGGAAACCCGGAGCCTGGTACAGATAGCCGTCCACCAACTCCAGCCCGGCTTTAAAGGGCGCCGTACCGGAGCTCTTGTCATAGACCGCCTTCAGGGCCGGACCATAAACCTCCTGCAGGGCACTGCAGATGGCCCCTTTGGCCCGGAACATCCCCACAGAATGCGCCTGCAGCACGCAGACACCGTCATAATAGTCCACAATCAGACCGGGAAGACCGTCGCCTTCCCCGTGCACCAGGCGGTAGCAATTCGTGGTGTCGGAAACGGCCAGGCCATAGGCCTTGCGGAGTTGATAGGCGCGGGTAAGCATCCGCAGCCAGTAATCCTCCCGCGTGGGGTCCTCGTCGAAACTGAGCACCCGGACGGCGATGGAACCAATCTGGTAATGACCGCAGCACAGCAGCTGGCCGTCCGCGGAGTAAACGCCTACCAGATCCCCTTCCTGGGGATGGCCCACAATCTGGGCGATAGCCCCGGAAAACACCCAGGGATGATAACGCAGCAGGGATTCTTCCCGGCGGGGACGGAGGATGACTTTATCCATTCTGATTCTTTTTCGCGGGACGACGGCGTCTCCGCTTGCTGTTTTTCTTCTTTTTCTTTTCGGGGTCAGCTGCCTGGACGGGCGCATTCGCCTGTTCGGGATGCAGCTGTTCAGGCGTCAGCGGAGCTTTCTCGGAATCCTGCAGTTTCAGGTACATTTCCCGGCAGATCCAGGCGTCCGTCGCGGCATAGCGGCACTGGGAATCCGAGAGTTTTTCGGCCTCCCAATTGGACAGTTGCTGGGCCTTGGAGATTTTCACGCCCATGATGATGGCCGCCATCTTTTTCACGGACTTGTCCCGGATGCCATATTCCCAGACGATATTCTGCAGGTCCACGAAGCCCTGCGGCGAGAAGCCGGTGATTTTCTGGAGGCCGTGGACATCGTCCCGGGTAGCGGCTCCGATTTTCAGAATCTGGGGGTTGGCCAGCACACTGGCGAGCGAACGCGGAAGGCCGCATTTTTTCAGGCGGAACAGGAAGGCCTTTTCCTTGCCGGAAAGCTGCAGGAGGGCCGTTCCGGTCGAATGCTGGTCCGGCGAGAAAGTGGGGCGGGTTTCGGTGTCGAAGCCCAGGATCCGCTGCCGTTTCAGATAGCGGATGGCGGAGGCGAACTGCTCGTCTTCGGCCTCCAGGACCACAATCTCCCCGGGAAATGCTGCCAGTTCCAGGGTACTGATCTCTTCCGGGCTAATCGATATCTGGTACATAGGTGCTCTGGACATAGGCCGCAGTCACTTCCTGGAGGATGGGCGTCCCCTGGCTGCCCTCAACGGTCTCGTAATATCGGATAGAGGGCCGAAGGATGCGATGGGTAAACAGCCGGTCCCTGCGCAGGATTCCGTAGGTGGCGCTGATCAGGGCCGAAGCCGGCATCACAACCCGGAAATCCGGGGCCAGCATCCGGTTGAACGCAGCATCTTCCTCGGTGCCCTCGCGGCGGATCATCGCCACTTCCGAAGCCAGCGGGGCCTTATCCACATCAAAGCGGTCCACCAGCAACACGTGCAGTTGCCGGCCGGTCTGCTGGTACTGCCGCAGCAGATTGCGCAGTTCCGTGCGCACATCCAAGGCTGCATCCGGGGCCAAAACGGAGAGTGAAGCGTTCCCGCTCGTGTTTTTACCTTCAAACACCTGCTCCCATGCGCCGGAGGAACGAACCTCCGGGGTGGTCCAGACAGCCAGGTTCCGGGGACCGGAAGCCAGGGCGTTGTCCAGCATCACGTCCACAACGGACAACACCCGGCTCTTTCCGCCGGTGAGCTGCTGCAGGGTATCCACGTCAAAGAGGCCGTATGCGGCATGCAGGGAGGAGGTATAGACCAGGATCTTGGCCTGATGTTTCCGCAGCAGGGCCTCCCGGTCCGATGCCGTACGGTAACAAAGGCTGTCCCAGGCCGCCATGGCACCGCGCACGGCTGCTTCCCGCAGGCTGTCCGTTTCCGGGGCAGGGCCTTCCAGGAAATGGGCATAGGGTGCGTTGAACGCATCCATGATGGCATCGAAGCTTTCTCCGGCAAAATCCGGCAAGGAGTCGCGGACGGAGCGTCCGTCCACGTTGTCCACGGCGTCAATACTTTGGAAACGGCGGGCCAGGATGGTCACGTCGGCGGGTTCACCGATAATGGCGATGGAGCCGTCAGCCCCCCTGGAACCGGCACGGGCAATCAGACCTCCCTGACCGGAGGTATCGGCTGCTATGCCCAGTACCAACGGGATGGTGGGACGGGGCTGTACAGTAACAGTTTCGCAGGAAACCAGCAGGGAAAGGGCTGAGAGGCCTGTCAGGAGGTAATGTTTCATCTCGATCCGTTTAATCTGCAAAATTACACAATTCCTACTTTTTTTCCAAAGAGAGCACCTCGCGGATCTTGGGAATCAACAGGGACTCGATATACTCCGCTTCCATAAAATGCGTCCCTTCATAGATCACGCAGCTTCCCGGGCCGAACAGCGCCGGCCACTCCTCGGGCCGCACCACCCCGGAGCGGCGGTAATGGTCCTTCGTGCCGAAGAAGGCGAAATAGTATCCTCCCTTTTCGATGGCTTTGAGGGCCGCCTGTCCGTGCGCCCGGTACTTGGAGAGCACGTCAAAAGTGAACTTCATGGGTTGACGGTCCCCTTCCCGCAGGGGGAACAGCTTGTGCAGGAACCACCGGCCCAGGGCCAGGCGGGAAAGCGGGGCCAGGCTGTACAGCTTTTCGGGCGCCCCCATCGAGGGCGATACGAACAGATGGGGCAGGCCCTGGATCCGAAGGGCCTGGATAGCGCCCAGCGATTCGCCGATAACGAGGTCCGGCTGCAATTCAGCCACCCAGGACACAATCTGGGACCGGCCTATTTCCGGGTCGAAGTCATAGGTACGGACGATGACGCGCACATCTTCCCCTGCCATCAGACGGTTCAGGTGGCAGGGGATGCGGCTGTCTCCGCCGCCGCCCATTCCGTGGATATACAAGATTGTTTTCATCAATTGCAAAATTACGATTATTTACATATATTTGTATCTCACATTCCTAGTAAAGTATGAAAAAATACATCATTACCGCGGCCATTGTGGTCCTCTCCGCTTTCGTCGCCGGCGCACAGCGCCCCACCCCCCTCAAATCTTCCGACTATCAGTTCACCGTAGTCAAGGAGAATCCCGTGACCCCGGTCAAGAACCAATACCGCAGCGGCACCTGCTGGTGCTTCAGCGCCCTGTCCTTCCTGGAGTCGGAAGTCATCAAGGCCAAGAACCTGAAGGACCCGGCCCTGTATCCGGATTTCTCGGAAATGTTCGTGGTCCGCAAGGCTTATTATGACCGTGCCATCAAGTATGTCCGCCTGAACGGCAAACTGAACTTCGCTGCCGGTTCGGACTTCGGCGATGTCCTGGATGTCATCCGTGACTACGGCATCGTGGACCAGCAGGCCTACACCGGCATGCAGTACGGCTACGACCTCCCCGTCCAGGGCGAACTGGACGCCGTACTCAAGGGCTATGTGGAGGCCGTGGTGGAGAATCCCAACCGCAAGCTCACCCCCGTATGGCCCAAGGGTGTGAACGGCATCCTGGATGCCTACATGGGCGAAATCCCCGAGAACTTTACCGTCAATGGCGTATCTTACACTCCCGAGAGCTACCGGGATGCCCTGGGCCTGAACCCGGACGATTATATCGGCTTCACCTCCTACACCCATCATCCCTTCTACACCGCTTTCGCCATTGAGGTGGAAGACAACTGGCGCTGGACCCCTTCCTGGAACGTGACCCTGGACGAGTTCATGGCCATCATCGACAATGCCGTGAACAATGGCTATACCGTGGCCTGGGGCGGCGACGTCTCCGAGCCCGGCTTCACCCGCGACGGTCTGGGCATCCTGCTGGACACCGAGGCCAAGGCCACTTCCGGCTCCGACCAGGAGCGCTGGGTAGGCAAGACCGATGAAAAGCCGGCCGAGAAACCCACGGCCAAGGAAATGGACGTCACCCAGGAGAGCCGTCAGCTGATGTTCGACGAGAAGACCTCCACCGACGACCACGGCATGCACCTGTATGGCATCGCCAAGGACCAGAACGGCGTCAAGTACTATATGATCAAGAATTCCTGGGGCGAAACCGGCAACTACAAGGGGATGTGGTACATGTCCGAAAACTTCGCCAAGGCCAAGACCCTGAACATCGTAGTGAACAAGAAGGCCGTTCCCAAGGAAATCCTGAAGAAACTGGGTATCAAATAGTTAATGAGCATCAAAAAGCACATTCCCAACACCATCACTTCCATGAACCTCCTTTCGGGGGCCTTGGGAGTGATTTGTACGTTCCACGGAGAGATGGGCCTCGCGTTCTGCCTGATGCTCCTGGCCGCCGTCTTTGACTTCTGCGACGGTCTGGCGGCCCGGCTGCTGGGCGCCTACTCCCCCATCGGCAAGGAACTGGATTCCCTTTCCGACATGGTCAGTTTCGGCCTGCTGCCGTCCCTGATGCTGGTTTGCACCATGGAGCAGCACGGAGCAGCCTTCTGGGCCAGTCTCCTGCCGCTGTTCCTGGCGGTCATGAGCGGACTCAGGCTGGCCAAATTCAACGTGGACGAGCGCCAGACCACCGATTTTCTGGGCGTAGCCACGCCGACCGCAGCCATCATCTGCGGCTCGCTGTGCTGCTACATATGGTGCTGCACGGACAGCATCCTGGTATCCTGGGCCGGAAGCATCTGGTTCCTGCCCGTGCTGGCCCTGGTGCTGGGACTCCTGCTGGTAAGCGAAATTCCCATGTTCGGGATGAAGGTGGCCAAGGGACACAAACTGCTGGATGCCAAGCGCATCGTGTTCCTGGTGCTCTCCGGGGTAGCCATCGCCGCCACGGCCGTATTCCGGCTCAACTGGAGCCTGGCCGTGCTGCTGATTTTCTGTATTTACCTGGTGGAGAACCTGCTGCTGGCTATAGCTCGTCCTCGTCGCTGAGGCCGAAACGCAGGGCAATATCGTCTGGGATGTCATTGAAGTCGATGGCATCCCAGATTTGTTCTATCTCGCGGCGGTCCTTCTTGGTAGGCCGTCCGGCGCCCCGGTCCCTGGACAGGAAGAAGGTTTCCACGGGTGCGCGGAGCTTCTCGATTTCGGAGGCAGGCGTCAGGTTTTCGGCGAAAGTGGGCACCAGCTTGGCCCCCACGCGGTGCTCAATGGGCTGGAGCACCTTATAGACAAAGGTGACGGCGCCTTTGCGCACGTGAAGGACATCGCCTGTCTGGACGGCCTTGGAAGGCTTGGCATTGACATTGCCCACTTTCACTTTGCCGCCCTTGCAGGCTTCGGTGGCTTCGCTGCGGGTTTTGAAGGCCCGGATGGCCCACAGATACTTGTCGATACGAACTTCAGCCATTACGATTCCTCTACGGGTTCAGAAACGATATCTTCCGCGCTCCGGGGATCCATCCGCACTTCCAGCAGCACGGTATCCTTCGCGGCGGGCATCAGGAAGAAATCCGTCACTTCCGCGGGCACCAGGATCAGTTCTCCGGGTTTGGCCTGGAAATCCTTTCCATCGGCCTGGAGGGCCAGTTCTCCCTTGACACAGAGGTACAGCAGGAAGGTGTCGTCCTGGTCCCGGTGGCTCTTCAAGGGTTCCTTCAGCCCGATCCGATGAATGGTGAACTGATCGGTGGCAGCCAGGAGGCCGTCATCTCCGGCCCTGGCAGCAGTTTTCCCTGCAAAGTCGATCAGGTCAAACGCCTCTTCCAGATGCAGTTCGCGGTCCTGACGGTCCCAGTCGTACAGGCGGAACCAGAGTTCCGAAGCCTCCGCCACCTCCAGCAGCGTCACGTCCTGTGCGGCGTGCACGAGGCCGGGCGTAATCAGATAGCTCTCCCCTGCCTGGGGCCGGACCGTGTGCAGCAGCTGCTCCACACTTCCGTCCATACAGGCCCGGTAGAACTGCTGCGCGGTGACGGGCTTTTTGAAGCCCAGGTACAGTCTGGCCTGGGGACCGGCTTCCTCCACATACCAGAGGGCCGTCTTGCCGAACGCATCGTACCGCTGCTCGGCCGTTTCATCGTCCGGATTCACGTGCAGGGAGGTGCGTCCCTTCACGCTGAGGCGTTTGACCAGCACCGGGAACTGGGTCCCGTACCACTCGAAGGCGGTTTCGCCCACGATGCGTTCCAGATAGGTCTGCATAATGTCACTCAGGTTGTTGCCGCCCAGCCAGCCTTCGGCCGCCATGGAATCCACAAAGCCTAAATCGGCCAGTTTATACGCGACGCTGCCCCAGGGCATCTGCTGCACATCCGGCAGGAACTTCAGGGGCGTCAGTTTCTTTTCTTCACTCATAGTGCAAAGGTACGAAAAAATCCGATGCGGGAAAACCGCATCGGATTTACATAAGCAGCCTGCAATAGCTTACTTCTCGAAGTAGCGCTTCAACAGGCCCAGGAAACCGGCGCCGTGACGGGCTTCGTCGCGTGCCATTTCGTGCACGGTGTCATGGATGGCGTCGTAGCCCAGTTCCTTGGCGCGTTTGGCGATGGCCAGCTTGCCTTCGCAGGCACCGGCTTCAGCCTCGTAACGCTTCTTCAGGTTGGTCTTGGTGTCCCAGACCACTTCACCGATGAGTTCGGCGAACTTGGCGGCATGTTCAGCCTCTTCGAATGCATAGCGCTTGAAGGCTTCGGCCACCTCGGGATAGCCTTCCCGGTCGGCCTGACGGCTCATCGCCAAATACATGCCCACTTCGGAACACTCCCCTACGAAGTGGTCCTGCAGGCCGGCCCAAATCTCCGGATCACAGCCCTTGGCTACACCGATCACGTGCTCACAGGCCCACTGGGGCTTGCCGGCTTCTTCCTTGATTTCTACAAACTTTTCGGCCTTTGCATGGCAAATGGGGCATTCTGCGGGCGGGTTGTCTCCTTCGTGTACATAGCCGCACACCAGGCATCTGAATTTCTTTTTCATATCGGTATCTGTTTAGTGAATAAATTACCAATGGTATCTGGACAAAGATAATCACTTTTCCGGGATTTTTCGTAATTTAGCAAAAAATATGGATGCTTTTCTCAAACAGGTAGCCTCCCACTATTTCGGGACCGGCACCATGGCCCACACCTGCTTCGTCTTCCCGAACAGGCGGTCCCTGGTGTTTTTCCGGAAATACCTCTCCGACGAGGTTCGGGAAAAGGGCAGCGGCCGGCCCATGATGGTGCCGCCGCTGCTGACCATCAACGACTTCTTCTACAAGGCCTGCCGGATGGAGGTGACGGACAAGCTGCGCCTGCTGCTGGAGTTGTACGCAGTTTACCAGGAGTTGAATCCTTCGGCCGAGTCCCTGGACGAGTTCCTGTTCTGGGGCGATATGATGCTGGGGGACTTCGACGACCTGGACAAATACCTGGTCGATGCCCGGCGGCTCCTGCAGAACGTATCGGACTTCAAGGCCATCCAGGACAGTTACGACTACCTGAGCGAGGCCCAGCGCGGGGCCATCGAACAGTTCCTGTCACATTTCCGGGACGGGAAAAGCGAGATCGTCACCCGCTTCGCCCAGCTGTGGAACCTGCTGCTCCCGCTTTACCAGCAGTACAAGACCCGCCTCCGGGAAAAAGGAATGGCCTATGAGGGAATGGTGTACCGCGACATCGCCGGCAGCCTGCAGGACGGGACCTCGGTCCGGGACCTGCTCTCCGGCGTTTTCCCCGAAGTGGAACAGTACGTGTTCGTGGGCCTGAATGCCCTGAACGAATGCGAACGCACCCTGTTGCGACGGATGCGGGACGCCCGCCTGGCCCAGTTCATCTGGGACTATGTAAGCCCGCAGATCCAGGACCCGGCCAACAAAGCGTCCTTCTTCATGAGGCGCAATGTGGAGGAGTTTCCCCAAGCCTTCCCGCTGGATGCCGCCGGGCTCAAAAAGCCCGAAATCACCGTCATCAGCGTCCCCTCCTCCGTCGGGCAGGCGAAACTGGCGCCCTATATCCTGGGGCAGATTGCCGCCCAGGACGGGGTCGCGGACCCGATGGAGACGGCTTTCGTTCTCCCGGACGAGGGGCTGCTCCTACCCCTGCTGAACAGCGTCCCTCCGGAGTGGGATTCCGTGAACGTAACCATGGGATACCCGATGTCAGGCAGCGCCCTTTTCACCCTGCTGCAAAGCCTGGGGCAGATGCAGCTGAAGCTGCGCCAGCAGCCGGACGGCTGGTATTTCTACCATCGGCAAATCCAGGAAGTGTTCACATCGGGCCTGTTCCGGGAACTGCTCACGGAGGAAGAGGCCCAGGTGGTGGACCGCGTGAAACGCGCCGCCCGCTATTATGTAGCCCAGGCGGACCTGCAAGGCGGCCCGCTGCTGGATCTGTTGTTCCAGCCCGTGGTTACGGAAAACGAAGCCTCGGCCCGGCAGAATCACCGGACGGAGGCGTATCTGGCCGATATCGTCGCCTTCATCGGCCGCAGCCTGGCGGCCAAGGGCGACATGCTGCTGGAACTGGACTTCGCCAAACGCTGCCATACCCAACTGAACATTCTGCGGGACATCGACCTGGACGTGTCGCCCGCCACCCATATCCGGATGCTGGAACGCCTGCTGGAAGGCATTTCCGTCCCCTTCCAGGGGGAGCCGCTGAAAGGCCTGCAGGTGATGGGGCCCCTGGAAACGCGGGCGCTGGATTTCAGCAATCTGGTGATTCTGAGCGCCAACGAGGGGATGTTCCCACGCCGGAGCACCCGCAGTTCCTTTATCCCGCCGGAATTGCGCAAAGGCTTCGGCCTGCCCACCTATGAATATCAGGACGCCGTCTGGGCCTATTATTTCTATCGCATGATCCAGCGGCCGCAGCGCATATGGCTCCTGTACGACAGCCGTACGGAAGGCCTCAAGTCCGGTGAGGAAAGCCGCTATATCAAGCAGCTGGAATACCATTTCCAGTTGCCGATGAAGCGCCTCACAGCCGCCGCGGCCCTCTACCCCATCCAACCCATCGGCAGCATCCCCAAGACGGAGGAGGCCGTACGGAAGATCCGGGAGGGGAAGCTGTCGGCATCGACCCTGCAGGATTACCTGGCCTGCCCGGCCAAGTTTTACTATCGGGTAGTGGAGGGGCTTCGCCCGGAGGACGAGGTGGCCGAATCCCTGGATGCCGGGATGTTGGGCAACGTTTTCCATCACGTCATGCAGAAGCTGTACGACGGGAAGACGCTGGTTTCCGGGGCCGATATTGCCGAAATGCTCCGGGACAAGGCCCGCCTGCGTACCCTGATCCGGACGGAAATCCTCCAGGAGATGCGCAGCCTCGAGGTGACGGGCCGGAATCTGGTGCTGGAGGAGATTCTGCTGGATTATGTCCAGGGAATGCTTCGGCACGACGCTTCCCTGCTGTCCAAGGAAGGGTCCCCGGGATTCCGGATCATCGGCCTGGAAGACCCCCGCGAAATCAACTTCGAAGGATTCCGCATCAAGGGCTATGTGGACCGGATGGACAGCTACCGCCCCGGGGAAGTGCGCATCGTGGACTACAAGACGGGAAAGGTGGAAGACGCCGATGTCGATATTTCCGACGAAAATGCCGCCGCCGTGGTGGAGAAACTCTTCGGCCCGGTTAACAAAGGACGGCCCAAAATCGCCCTCCAGCTATTCGTGTACGACCTTTTTACCCACGCCGACAGGCAGTTCCAGGGCCAGACGCTGGTGAATGCCATCTATAGCACCACGCGCCTGTACACCGGTCAGATGCCGGAGGTATCAGAAAGCCGGGAATTCTCCCGGCTGGTAGCTGAACGTCTGAAGGAAGTCCTTTCGCAGATGACGGATCTCTCCGTCCCCTTCCATCGCACCGAAGAAATCAGCACTTGCGAGAAGTGCGACTTCAAGACCATCTGCGGACGGTAATAGACTTACTTCCCGTAAATATGAAGTTCGGCCAAATTGACCCACTTTTCATCTGGCTGTGAAGCCACGACGCGCATGTCTTCGCCTTTCTGATTCTGGACGATGCCGAAACGAAGGTATTTGTACTTCTTCTTGCTGCTTACCATCGGCAATCCGATCCATTGTCCATACGAAGTTTTAGACAACTGCTCATAGGAAAATTCCGTAATTTCATATGAGTAAAGATTTTAGGTGAATGATGAGCTAACTCCAACATATATACGAATAGTCGTGGAATAAACAAAAAGACGTAGAGGTAAGTGATTGATTAATAGCTGTTTGCCCGCCTTTCTAATCCAGCAAAGGGGAAAAGGGATGGGCTCCGCTCCACCGTTCGGCGTGCCCCGGCGCTTACGGAGAAGGAGGGCTTGACGTCGAAACTCGTCCTTATCCGCCCGGGCCTTCGGCCTCGGCCGGAACGTCCTCGAACAGTCTCCGTCATCCCGCCTTGCGGGACCGCCCTTCTTCTCCGGCGCCGGTCGGCACGCCTCTCTACTTCCGCTTCGCCTCATTCCCTTTCCCGTTTCGCCGGTTGTTGTCGCCGTGCAAAAGGTCGGTTTTTATCCCGCAAACCTTTTGCACGCAAAGTGCCGCCGAACGCCTTCAGACCTATTCATCATGCAAAAGGTTGGGCACATGTTTTCGGACCTTTTGCAGGGAGATGCCCTGGAAAGGGATGTATGACGAGGAGAGGGATGCGCCGGAGCGAATAGGCAAAAAAGGGTCCGTGCGGGGGCCTGTGCAGGGAGCGGTCCCGCTGCCGCGGGATGACGGCGTCCGTTCAACGACCGTTAGACGCGCCGAGGGCGTGGCTAAAAGGGAGGCGTTAGCCGTCAAGCGACCAGGTGAGCCCCTTTTTTGCCTTCTGAGCGACAGCGCGCCCTCTCACGGCACGCATCCCCATTCCATCGGCATGTCCACAAACAAAAAACCGGCCCCAAAGTCACCTCTGGAAACCGGCCTTTTGACGTGTACTAAAACCTAAACCTACTATATAGATGCAGAAAAAAAAGAAACGTTGCAGAAAAAATGAAATTTCTGCAACGTTTTTTCAAAAATAAGTAATAGGAACTTACTTGCTGGCTTCTACAGAGACTTTACGGAAGTCCTTCAGATCCTTCATGAGTTCCAGGGCAGCCTTACGGGCGCGGGCACCGGCGGCCTTGTTTCCCTTAACAACCTGAGCGTCAGCGTTCTTGGCGAACTCTGCAAAAGCGGCATTGATTTTTTCTACAAGCTCTTTCATAATAGTTGATAGTAATTTATTGGTTCGTTAATTAAATCTATTCAAAACCTCGTCGCAAGGTAAACAAAAAAACTCAAAAACAAAAATTTTTCCACGCAAAAACCTAAAATTCAGGCATTTTCGGGTCGTTTTTCTGTGTTTTTTCAGAATTCTCGATTACATCCTTGGGTTTTGGCTTGGTGTTCAGGGTATTCATCGCCCGCTGAACGCCGATGGTCGAAACGTCCTTGATTCCCTGGATGATGCGGGCCGACAGCGCCGGAATCTGTTCCTGCTCCTCCGGGGAAAGCGCACCCAGCACGTAGTCGATCTGTCCGCCACGGGAGAATTCGTTGCCGATGCCCACGCGAATCCGGGTCCACTGGTCGCTCTCCAGTTTGAAGCGGATGTCCTCCAGGCCGTTATGACCACCGGAAGAACCGTTGGGCCGCATCCGGACGGTGCCGAAAGGAAGATTCAGGTCGTCGCAGACCACAATCAGGTTCTCCAGGGGAAGGTGCAGCTTCTGCATCCAGTAGCGCACGGCGTTCCCGCTGAGATTCATATAGGTGGAAGGCTTCAGGAGCACGAACCAGCGGCCCTTGAACGACACTTCCGCCACGTCGCCGTATCGGTCGGTCTTAAAAAGGGCATTGGATGCCTGAGCCCAGGCATCCAATACCATAAATCCCATGTTGTGACGGGTGTGGGCGTATTCGGCCCCTATGTTGCCCAGTCCTACAACAAGGTAGTCCATTGCTACTGGGCGTTCTTGGCAGCCTCAGCGGCAGCCTGCTGCATAGCGCGGGTGGTCTTCACGGAGCAGATGATGGTGTTCTTGTCGGACACGATCTTCAGGCCCTCGAACTTCAGGTCACCGGCGACCATACGCTTGTCCAGCTCCAGCGGAGTCACATCCACGTCCAGCTGATCGGGCAGGTCCTTCATCAGGGCGCAAACCTTCAGGCTGCGGGCGCTCTGGGTGAATTTACCACCAGCCTGCACACCTACCGGGTGACCGGTGATGTTCAGCGGAACGGCAATAACGATGGGCTTGGTCTCGTTCACGGCGAGGAAATCCACGTGCAGGCAGTTGTCCTCGACGGGATGCCACTGATACTCGTGAGCGATGGCGGTGTACACCTTGCCACCCAGATTCAGGTCCACGATATAAGAAGCGGGCGTGTGGGTCAGACCCTTCAGCTCTTTCTCATTAACGGTGAAAAGAATGTTCTCGAGGCCCTGGCCGTAAAGATTGCAGGGAACCAGGCCCTGGGCGCGGTAGGCCTTCAGCACGGCCTTGTTGCCCTTCTGGCGGATTTCGCCATTCAGCGTAAAATGCTTCATTGTTATGTTTGTTTAAAATGTGTTACTCAGTGCTTTGTTTCAAGCACCCCATTGCACCAAAAAACCTTTGTGGCTTTTTAAAGCGCGCAAAGTTACAAACATTTATCCTGATTTCCAAAGGCCTCACCAAAATCTTCGCGCCCACACGCCCCCTATCGCCGGGGATGGTGTTCCAGGACGGCCTTGTGCCAGGTGGAGGTGTCGATGTGGGTGTAGATCTCGGTGGTGAGGATGGATTCGTGGCCCAGCATTTCCTGCACCAGGCGCAGGTCGGCGCCGTTTTCGATCAGATGGGTCGCGAAGGAATGACGGAAAGTATGGGGCGAAATCTCCTTGTGGATGCCGGCAGCCATGGCCTGATCTTTCACCAGTTTGAACAGGGAAACGCGGCTGATGGGTTTGCCGAAGCGGTTCAGGAAGAGGTAATCGTCAAAGGCCCGGGACGCCGGCGCGGGGCGATCGTCCAGGTAGGCGCGGATGGCATCGGCCGCCAGTTCCCCCATCGGAACGATGCGCTGCTTGTTGCCCTTGCCGATGACATCCACAAAGCCCTCCTCCAGATGCACGTGCGAAATGCGAAGACCGGCCGCCTCGCTCACGCGAAGACCGCAGCCGTACAGCACTTCCAGGATGGCGCGGTTGCGTTTGCCAAAAGGCGCCTTCACATCCACCGACTCCAGAATAGCCGTAACTTCCTCCACGCTAAGTACTTCCGGCAGATACTCCCCCAGTTTCGGGGCATCTACCCGGTCGCAGGGATTCTCCTGGATCTCCCCTTCTTCGATGCACCACACAAAAAAACTCCGGAGGGAACTGACCAGCCGGGCCGTGCTGCGTTTGGACAGGCCCCCGGCCGTCACTTTTCCCAGATAGGCTTCGATGTCTGCAGGGGTCACGGCCCGCGGCGCCAGGTCGCAGGAATCCAGAAATCCCTTCACGTCACGGCAGTAGGATGCCACCGTATTCGGCGACATCCTCCTTTCAATCCGCAGGTAGTTCCGGTAATCCTGTAGTAGCATGAGATACACTCGCTTCGCTCGGTATGACAGGGCCTTAACGTTAAGGCTCTGGACGCTCGTCAGAGCGTTCCATATTTCTTGCCGTACAGGAGCATCTGCCCCAGGTAGTCGTCGGTATAGACGGGAACGTAGTCGGTAATGCTGCCGTCAGCACCGTACACGGGCTGGATTTCGGGGTTCACAAAGCCGCCGTAAGGCTTCAGGTTCAGGGCTTTATAGCGTTCCAGGACCTCCTGGTGCAGCTTGGGGTCGATATGCACCGCATAGGTCTCGATGAGGGCCTTTCCGGCTTCATAGTCGCCTTCGGACTTGATGCGCTGGATTTCGGCCAGAAGTTCCGCGAAGAGTCCACGAAGTTTCTCGTAATCGTTCACTACGAAATACGTCTTGCCCTTTTTCACCTTCTTCTCGATTACCTTGTCCGCAGCGCCTTTCTCATAGCACCATTCGGCAATGAGCTTGCGGTTCTGCATATGGGCCTCGGTATTGGGACGCCCCAGCTCCACGCGGGTGAACTGCACCATCAGGCCGTTGCGGATGTAATTGGCATATTCGGCCTTGTAGGCCTCCGGATCCGGCATAATGCCCAGTTCCACCATCTTGGGATCGGCCGTGTAGTACAGGCCGAACAGGTCCGCACGGGCTTCCTCCAGGGCCGAGGCATATTCGCCCATGGCCGTGGTGCTTACGCCCGGCAGCAATTGGCCCGAACCGTGGCCCAGGCATTCGTGCAGGTCGGTATGGATCTCATCGGCCACGGTGCCCCATTTCTTAGCCAGCGCCACCTCCTCCTCGTTGTAGGCAAACTCGACCAGGGTGCTGGTGGGCAGCTCCTGCGCCGCATAATCATAGGTATGCGTGATATTGGCAATGGTCACGCTCTTGGAGCCGTGCTCTTTCCGGATCCAGTCCGCGTTGGGCAGGTTGATGCCGATGGGCGTGGAGGGATAGCTGTCGCCCGCCAGGCAGACCGCGTTGATGACCTTGGCCGATACCCCCTTCACCGTCGCTTTCCGGAAGCGGGGATCCACCGGAGAATGATCCTCGAACCACTGGGCGTTGGCGCTCAGGATCTCGGTGCGCTTGGAGGCCTCGAAATCCTTGATATTCACATAGCCTTCCCAGGAAGCCTTCCGTCCCAGCGGGTCGTTGTAGTCTTCGATGAAGCCGTTGATGAAATCCACCGTTCCCAGGGTGTCCTTCACCCATTCGATGTTGAATTCATCCCATTTGTGCAGGTCCCCGCTGCGGTAATACTCCAGCAGAAGGCCCAGCGCACGCTCCTGGATGTCGTTTTCGGCCACGGCACGTGCTTTTTCCAGTTCTTCGCAAATCTTTTCGATGGCCGGCGAATACAGGCCGCCCACCTTCCAGGGAAGCTCGCGGATAACGCCGTCCACGCCCTTCACCACCTTGGTATTCAGCCCCCAGGAAATGGGATGGGGATCTTTCGGATCCACGATGCCGGCATAGTACTTTTCCACTTCCTCGCGCGTGACCCCTTCATAGAAATTGACGGCCGAGAGTTTTACGATGTCGCCGGACGTCTCGGTGGAACGGCGCTGGGGATAGATGGCCGGATCGAAAATAATGTCCAGCAAGCCTTCATCATCAATGCCGGCGGCATCCAGCAGCGAAGCGAAATAGTCCCGGGAACAGGCCGGGAAAATCTTATCCTCGGCGTAGTGATGGTGGATGCCGTTGGAGAAGAACACACGTTTGGCATAGACCAGGAAATCCTGATACTCAGGCGCTTGCGTATCCACATCCGCGCTTACCAGAATAGCCTCCAGGGCGTGGCGTACCCGCAGGTTTTCCTTGCAGTTCTGATCCCAGAGGATGTCCCGCCCGTATTTGGCAGCCTCGGCCAGGTGGTAGGCGTATTCCTTCTGCCGGAGCGAAAGGTCCTCCCAGCCGGGGATGCGGTAGCGCATCACTTTCAGGTCCGCGAAGGAGTCAATAGTGTATTTGAAATTTTCTTCCCCCGTTTTCTCTGAAGGGGTTTGGCAGGCGGCCAGCAGTGCGGCGGCCCCGGTAAGCATCATCATTTTAGTAATCCGGTTCATAAGTGTACGGTATTGTGAGCTCGCGTGCATACGCAAGTATGCAAATATAATTAAAAATTGTTAACTTTGTAACTTGTATATGAGAACTGGCATCATCCTATCGGCCCTGGCGGCCGTCACCCTTTCCCTCTTCTCGTGCACCCGGAACGAACCGCTGAATCCGGGCGGCACAGGAGCCCGTATCACGGAGGACCGGCTTCCTTCCAAGGAGGTCCGCCACGTGATGGTGATGATTGCCGGCGGCTATAACAGCCTGTCGGACTATATGAAGGACGACATGAACGAGCTTGCCCAAAGCTATCTTCCTGCCGGTACGGCCCGTTCCAAAGACGTACTGCTGGTTCTCTCCCGTTTCCCATACAAACGCGGGGACTACAGCACGCCGGTCTCCCCCGTCCTCTTCCGCCTGTACGCAGGGGCGGATGGCAATCCCGTCCGCGACACCCTGCACAGATGGGACCCGGAGACACGTCTGTGCGACGCCTCCACCATCCGGGAAGCGCTGCAACTCACCTATGACCTGTTCCCGGCCAAAGGCTATGGCGTAGTGTTTTCCTCCCATGGCTCCGGCTGGCTTCCTTCCGGATACTACAACGATCCCGAGGCCTACGAACGCGAGCACGGCGGCCAGGGCAGTACGGACGCCGACACCTGGTCCCTGAGGTCCCTTCGCGCCCGTCACGAGGTGTTCCCGCCCATCCCGGAATATCCCGCTGTCAAGAGCCTGGGACAGGACCGGGGCGAGCCTGAATCCGTGGAGATGGAACTGAAAGACCTGGCCGAAGCCATTCCCATCCACCTGGATTACTTCCTGATGGACGCCTGTCTGATGGGCTGCGTGGAAGTGGCCTACGCCCTGCGCGGCGTGGCCGATATCGTGGGCTTCTCCCCTACAGAAGTGATGGCCAACGGCTTCGACTATAACACCATTTCCCAGCGCTTGCTGCGTCCGGAACTGGATCCCGTGGCCGTGTGCCAGGACTACTTTGCCTTTTACGATGCCCAGACGGGCAGCAGCCGCTCCGCCACCATCTCCGTCGTGGATACCCGGAAGATGGATGATCTGGCCGCCGTTTGCCGGGAGCTTTTCCAGGTCTACAGGGATCAGATCCAGGCCCTTCCCGGATCACGGGTACAAGGGTATTTCCGGGTAAACCGGCACTATTTCTACGACCTGAAAGACATCCTGGTGCAGGCCGGCATCACCGCCGAAGAAACCGAGCGTCTGGATGCGGCGCTGGACAAGTGCCTGCTGTACAAGGCCGACACCCCCAGTTTTCTGAGTATTCCGCTGCTTCGTACCTGCGGCCTTTCGATGTACCTGCCGTCGATGGGCACCGAACTACTGGACACTTTCTACAAGGAGAACATGGCCTGGAACCAGGCCACTGAACTGGTACAATAAATAACTGTATATGAAAGAATTCGTTAAAACCACACTGGCACTGCTGTGTGCCTGGCTCCTGCTCAAACTGCTGGGCGCACTGTTCCTGATGTTCGTGCTTGGCAGCGCGATTGCCGGTAGCGGCAGCTCCACTGCCATCCCTAAGGATGCCGTTCTGGACCTCAATATGTCCACCTTCACCATCGGCGAGCAGACCCAGGAGGATGAGATGCCGAATCTCTCCTCGCTCAGTATGGATATGACGCCCACGGTAGGCCTTCGTGATGCCATTCAGGCCATCCGCTACGCCGCCACCGATCCGTCAGTCCAATACATCCTGCTGCGCCCGGACGGCGCTTCTGCCGGCATCGCCGACCTGGAAGAACTGCGTCGGGCCCTGGTGGAATTCCGCCAGAGCGGAAAGGCTGTCGTAGCTTACACCGAGGATACCGGCAACGGATCCTACTACCTGGCTTCCATGGCCGACAAGGTCCTGATGGGCGCCCAGCACGGCAATACCTACCAGCTCATCGGCCTGTCCAGCCAGATGATGTTCCTGAAGGACATTCTGGCCAAGGTAGGCGTGAACGTGCAGCTGATCCGTCACGGCAAGTACAAGAGTGCCGGCGAGATGTTTATCCGCAACAGCGCCTCTCCCGAGAACCGTGAGCAGAACCAGGTGATGATCACTTCCATCTGGAAGGCCTATGCAGGCGCCATCGCCGCCTCCCGTGATTTCACCGAGGAGGAGCTGGACCAGTGGATTGACGACCTGGCCTTCAACCTGCCCGAGGACTTCCTGGAGCACGGCCTGGTGGATGAACTGGTGGACCACGAGACCCTGGTGCAGACCCTTTGCAAACTGGCCCAGGTGGACGATCTGGACAAACTGCACCTGGTCTCCCTGCCCGACTATGTGAAGGCCCGCATCAAAGAGGTGCCCGCCCGCAACAATGTGGCCGTCATCTATGCCGACGGTGAGATTTCCGATGGCTGGGATGTGGACGGCGTCTGCGGGGACCGCTTCGTGCAGGAGATTGACCGCGTCCGGAAAGACAAGAGCGTAAAGGCTGTGGTGCTGCGCGTGAATTCGCCCGGCGGCAGCGTCAGCGCCTCCGTCAAGATCCGCAGCGCTCTGGATCTGCTGCAGAAAGAAAAGCCCCTCGTGGCCTCCTATGGCAACTACGCCGCGTCCGGCGGGTACTGGATCTCCAACGGTTGCCAGAAGATCTATGCCGATGCCACCACCATCACCGGTTCCATCGGCGTATTCTCCATGATTCCCGAATTCTCCAACGTCACCAAGAAAGTGGGTGTGGGCATCGAAACCGTCGGTTCCCACAAGCACAGCGACATGTACTCGCTCATGCGCCCCTTCGACGCCAAGGAACTGGACTATATGCAGGCTTCTGTTGAGGACATCTACGAATCCTTCGTGAACCTGGTGGCCACCAGCCGCAATCAGGAACCCGCCCAGATCGACGCCATCGCCCAGGGCCGTGTCTGGACCGGAGCCGATGCCCTGGAGATTGGCCTGGTGGATGAAATCGGCACGCTGGAAGATGCCATCAGCTACGCCGCCGCCCTGGCCGATATGCACGCCTCGGACGAATATGGCGTGGTGGCCTATCCGCGTCCGCTTTCCATGCTGGAGCAGCTGATGCAGAGCATGGGCGAAAACAATACGCCGTCCATCCTTTCCGGTACCCCCTTCGAAGCACTGGGGAAGGAACTGGAAAGCCTGCAGTCCAACAAGCCCAGCGCCGTTTACGCCCGTCTCCCCTACTCGCTGGAAATCCGCTAGTCACGCACAGGCCGAAAAAGAAATCCCCTACCCATTCTCGGGCAGGGGATTTTTGTTTATAGGACGATTGTCAATCTTTAGAAGGAAGTAGCGATTCCAATGAAGTCGTCAGCCTTGAGGGCGGCGCCACCGATGAGGCCACCGTCGATATCCTTCTCGGCGAAGAGTTCCTTGGCGTTGGAAGGCTTGCAGGAACCGCCATAGAGGATGGTCATATCGTCGGCCACCTTGGGACCGAACTTGGCCTCGATGACGTTGCGGATACAAGCGTGGATTTCTTCGGCCTGGGCGGCGGTGGCAGTCTTGCCGGTGCCGATGGCCCATACGGGTTCATAGGCGATGACCACGTTGGCCATGTCTTCGGCGGAGAAGTTGTACAGGACAGCCTTGGTCTGCTCGGTCACCACGTCAAAGTGCTTGCCGGCTTCCCGCTCGTCCAGGTTCTCACCCACGCAGAGGATCACCTTCAGACCAGCCTCCAGGGCCAGTTTGGTCTTCACGACCAGCTTCTCATCGGTTTCCCCGTAATACTGGCGACGCTCGCTGTGGCCCAGGATGGTGTACTGGCAACCCAGGGAGGTGAGCATGTTCACGGCCACTTCACCGGTGTAGGCACCTTTCTCGTGATCGGCGCAGTTCTGGGCCGAAAGGGCCACCTTGCTGCCCTTCAGGGCTTCGGCCACGGGGGCCAGGTGGGTGAACGGCGGAGCCACGACCAGTTCCACGTTTGCAGGCAGATCCTTTGCCTTCTCTACTACAGCTTTGGCGAGTGCTACGCCTTCGGGCACGGTGGTATACATTTTCCAGTTGCCCGCAACAATGTATTTACGCATAAATGCTATTGGTTTTGTTAACGATTATTTAACCGAAATGACTGCCGAAGCAATCGAATTTAATTTCACATCCACGGAGTCCGCGCGGGAGGCCAGGATGCACGGGACCTTGGTTCCCACCAGGAAACCGGCCTGACGCACGCCAGTGGCCAGTTTGGAATTGGTCTTCCAGAACACGTTGGCACTCTCGATATTGGGGAACAGCAGGCAGTCGGCGTCGCCGGCCACGGGGCTCTGCAGTTTCTTGATCTGGACGGATTCTTCGTCAATAGCCACATCCAGGGCCAGCGGGCCGTCGCCAATCGCCTTGATCTGTCCGCGGTCGCACATCTTGGCCAGCATCGCACCCTCGATGCAGGCAGGCATCGAATCCAGCATCTGCTCGGAAGCCGCGATAAAGGCGATCTTCGGCATCGCGATGCCGAAACTGCGGGCGACACCGGTGACAAAACCGGCCATCTTGACCTTCTGGCGGAAATCCGGAGCGGGAATCACGGCCATATCGGTGATGAAGATGAGCTTGTGGTAGTTGGGGTTCTCGATCACGCCCACGTGGCTCAGCAGGCCCTTCGGGGGCAGCAGGCCCACTTCCTTGTTCAGGATGGCGCGCAGGAACTTATCGGTGGAGCAGAGGCCCTTCATCAGGACGTCGCCCTCGCCGTCATGGACCATCCGCACAGCTTCGGCCACGGCCTTCAGCTCGTCCTTGATGTCCACAATCTGGAACTTGGCGATATCGATCCTGCACTCCTCGCATACTTTGGCGATGAGGTCGGCATCACCCACCAGGGTCACTTTGACAAAGCCCTTGTCCGATGCCAGGGAGGCGGCCTCGATGGTGTGGGAATCCACGCCCCAGGCGGCTACCATCCGCTTGCAAATCCCTTTTGCCTTGAGTTCGGCAAACAGGTCGTTGAAATTGGTAATCATGGTTTATTCTTGATTTTCAAGTACTAAATGCATAGTGTCACGGGCAATCACCAGTTCCTCGTTGGTGCAGATGAGGGCGGCTTTCACCTTGGAATCCTCGGTGGAGATGATGGCATCTTCGCCGAAGGCCACGTTGGCTTCGTAGTCCACCTTCAGGCCCAGGTAGGAGAAGTTCTCCAGCACGCGGCGGCGCAGGCGGCTGTTGTGTTCGCCGATACCGCCGGTGAAGATAATCAGGTCCACGCCGTTCATCGCGGCCACATACGAGCCGATGTTCTTGATGATGTCGTAGGTGAACTTCTTGAACACGAGTTTGGCCTTGGGATCGCCGCCGTTGGCGAGGTCGCCGTTGGCGAGGTCGTCCAGCTCGCGGGCGTCGGAAGTCTTGGTGGAAATGCCCAGGAAGCCGGATTTGCGGTTCAGGATGGTGGTCATCTCGTCCGGATCCACGCCCAGTTTCTTTTCCAGATACAGGACGGCATTGGCGTCGATGTTACCCACGCGGGTACCCATGATCATGCCCTCCAGCGGGGTGAAGCCCATGGAAGTATCCACGCACTTGCCGTTCTGGATGGCGCAGATGGAGCTGCCGGCGCCCAGGTGGCAGGTGATGATCTTGGCGTTGTTGATGTCCAGGCCGGCCAGCTTGGCGCCTACGCCCGCCACGAACTGATGGGAGGTGCCGTGGGCACCGTAACGGCGCACGCGGTATTTCTCGTAATACTCATAGGGAAGACCGTACATGTAGGCATAGGCCGGCATCGTCTGATGGAAGGCGGTGTCGAAGGTAACCACCTGCGGAACGGAAGGCAGCACCTCCTGCATCGCGCGGATGCCCAGCAGGTGAGCCGGGTTGTGAAGGGGTGCGAAGTCCGCGCAGAAAGCAATTTTGTCGATGACATCGTCATTGACCAGGACCGAACCGGAGAAAAAGTCGCCGCCCTGCACGATGCGGTGACCCACCGCCTCGATGTCCTCCAGGGACTTCAGGACACCCGTCTTGGGATCCGTGAGGGCCTTGAGGATGAGCTGCATGCCCACTTTGTGGTCCGGAATGGGGACATCCGTAACGATCTTGTCCTTTCCGGCCGGGGCATACTGCAGGATACCGGCGGGCAGGCCGATCTTTTCCGCAATACCTTTGGCAATAATGTCATAGACATCGTCGCTCTTCATGTCCAGCAGCTGGTACTTGATGGACGAGCTTCCGCAATTGATAACGAGAATAATCATATGTTAAAAAGAATTAATTTCGCATTCATGCAAATATACAAAATATTTATGTAATTTCGCACAGTATGGAACGGGAGAGAAGCATAGAGGCGTTATCGTTGTTTTTCACAGCCGGCGTAGCGGCGGGATCCGCCACCGCCGGGCTCCATTCCGGACTGTCCGCTACCCTGCTTCTGTCGCTGATTGCCCTCCCCCTCCTGTTCCGTGAGAAGATCCGTCTGATCGCCCCGAAAACCGCCACCAGCATCATCCTGTGTCTGTTTTTACTCCTGGGAATGCTTTGCTCCTTCCTATCGTCCTTCCCGGCCCCAATCGAATCCGGTCCCCTTTCCGACGTCGCCCGGGAAGCCGCCCAGAGGCTGGCCCGATTCATCGGCGCCATTCCCTTCCGCCATGACGGGACCGCTCCCCTGCTGACCGCCCTTCTGACCGGCGCACGCGAGGGCCTTTCCCCGGAGATGACGGCCGTTTTCCGAAACAGCGGCGCCTCCCATCTGCTGGCCCTTTCCGGCCTGCACATGGGCATCCTCTATCTGATTCTGGACAAGTGCTCGAAACCGCTTGGGAAAAGCCGCGCCGCCACGCTGCTGCGCTATGGGCTGCTCCTTTCGGGAGCCGGCTTTTTCACCCTGATGACCGGGGCCTCCCCTTCCATCGTCCGGGCCTTTCTGTTCATCACCATCGGCGAAACCATGCGGCTGCTGCACCGGCCCCGCAACGGAGCCCATGTGCTGTGCCTGGCCCTTCTGGTGCAACTGGCCCTGAACCCGCAGGCCATCCGGAGCCTGGGCTTCCAACTGTCCTACCTGGCCCTTGCCGGCATCTTTCTGCTGTTTCCCCTGCTGGAAAGCTGGTACCCGGGGAAAGGCTCCTGGAACCCCTTCCGCCTCATCTGGCAGGCATCGGCCCTGAGCATTAGCTGTCAAGTGTTTACGGCGCCCCTGATCTGGTATCGTTTCCATACCTTCCCCCACTTTTTTCTCCTGACCAATCTGCTGGCCATTCCCCTGACGACCGCCCTGATGGGAACGGCCGTCGTTACCCTCATCCTTTGCGCCCTCGGGGTGGAAGCAGGTATACTGATCCGCCTGACCGACACCCTTTGTCAGGGGCTGGTCAGGATCCTGGACATCATTGCCAGTCTCAGTTAAAACCTTAGTTTTTCAGGGTGAAGCCCGGACTGGCCCATTCCTTCATATTGCCGTCCGCGTCCGTGTAAATAAGATAGCCCTCCAGATTGGGGTCTCCCAGGATAAGCACCTGCGCCCCCTGCAGACCGATGACCATGCACCAGGTGGCGATGGCGTCCGATTCTGCGGCATTGGTGGAAGAAACCACCGTAGCACTGAGCAGGTTATGCTCCACAGGATAACCGGTGCGGGGATTGATGGTGTGGGAGAATTTCCGCCCGTCGCGAATGTAATACTTCCGGTAATTGCCGGAGGTCACAATGCCGGCCGGTTTTCCACCGGAAAGCCAGATGCCATCCAGATCATAATTCGGATCCGTGGGGTCCTCACGGTCCACCGGACGGTCTACGCCCACCGACCAGGGCTCTCCGGAAGGATTGACGCCGTCGCACCAGATTTCGCCGATATCCACCAGCATATCCTTGGCACCGATGCCGTACAGATACTTGGCGATCATATCGCAGGTATAGCCCTGCGCGATGGCATTGAAGTTGGTAGGCAGCCCGATAAATATCCACGAACAAGGGATGGGACGGGATTTTTTCGCCCTTGTTGAAGCGGGACAGGAGGGACTTCTTGTTATAGCCGGAGAGGGTGGTATCCACCTGCAGAATCAGGGCGTCAACACTGTCCCGAACCACTTCTACGGGCACATTGACTCCCTTCATATTCAGTTTAACCGTGTAATTGCCCCCTTGTGCGTAGCCGGTAATCTGGACATACTGGTCCGGAGTTCCCTGGCACGCGGCTAGCAGCAAGACAAGCACACCGAACAGCAGTTTCCTCATATTGGCAAGAATTTTGTGCGAATTTACAAAAATTTAGCGATATTTGTTGACTGTAAAAGGATAACTATGAATCACAAGATATGCTGGATGGCAGCTGCCGCCGCCATTCTGTTTACCACCGCCTGCAAGAAGGATGATTCCGGCACCACGCTCCCGAGCCTCTCAGGACTGTACATGGGAAGCGTCCTCCCGTATGTCCCTGCCGGCACCACCCTCACCTGCAAGGCCAAGGTCTCGGACCTCACCACCTCCGACCAATCGACCCCCGGAGACATCGGCCTGTACTGGCAGGTGAATTCCGAGAAAAGGGACACTACCACCCGGAACGTCAAAACCAGCAATCCCGATTACACGGTAACGCTCTCGGAAACGGGTAGCTACACCATCTATTGCTATGCCTATGCGGCCAATTATTACAACGCTTCCGTTTCGGCGCATGTAGAAGTCATCGACCCGGAAACCGCCGTCACCGGCGTGGAGGGCGAGCCTGATCTGGTCCTGAACGGTCATCCCTACCGCAGCCTCCAGGCCGGCGGACTTACCTGGATCGGAGACAACCTGTACGGCACCGAAACGGGTACCGTCTTTCTGAATTGCGAGGTCTTAGCCCCCCTGTTCGGCCGCTTCTACACCTGGGAGGAGGCCCTGACTGCCTGCCCTGAGGGCTGGCGCCTGCCTACGGCCGAAGAATTCGACGCCTGCTTCGGCACGGTGGCCGGGGACCTGATGGTCAATGCCAGCTTCCTGAAAACCGAGATGTGGCCTTACCGGACCGAAGTCGCCATTACCAACAGCACCCGCTTCAACGCCCTGCCCATCGGCTATCAGGACTTAAGCTCCGAAAACTATGCAGACAGAGGCTTCGGCGAATACGCTTTCTGGTGGACGGCTTCATCGGACGGAGAGCAGGCCGAATACCGCTATATCTTTATGGAGAACCCGGTCATACAAAAAGGCAAAGGAAATAAACAATCCTTTGCCCTGAATGTACGCTGCGTCAAGGAAAACTAGCGCAAATCCGTAATCAAATAACTGGAAGACAGCGACTTTTCGTCTATCGAGAAGTCGCTTTTTCCTTGCGCTTCCTGAAAATGAACCTCCCGGAGCACGAAGCGGGCCCGGGTATCGGCGTCCAGCTCCAGGGTAACGTCCAGGGAATCACGGCCCTGACTGTTTACCCGGATCTTGTCCATATACTTCCGGTACGTGGCGATAAAAAGGGCGGGATTGGTGTAAAGATCCTCTTTTTCCACGGTCTCCACCACCAGCTCGCGGGCTTCCTCATCCATGGTCCAGCGCGTGGTTCCGTCGCTCACCACCTTCAAACCCAGGCCTTCCATCGTATAGGCATTCCCTTCCACCACCACCGCTCCGTCCGTCACTTCGCGGAAATCAGCGCCTTTCTGGGAAAGGCTGTAGGTATAGTGAAACGAAACCCGCTTTCCCGCTGCCTGATCCAGCAGCGGAATCCCCTCCTGTGCCCGGGCGCACAGCCCGAACAGCACCGCAACCGCTATACAAAGCCATTTTTTCATTTACTGATTCATAAAGTGCTGGAGAATCTCCTCCAGTTCGGCGATGTCCTTCACCAGAACCTCACGCGGCTTGGCCCCGTTCTGCGGGCCCACGATCCCGGCCGATTCCAGCTGGTCCATCACTCTGCCCGCTTTTGCATAACCCATGCCAAGCTTGCGCTGCAGGTCCGAGGTGGAGCCGCGCTGGTTCATCACCACCGTACGCGCAGCCTCCTCGAAACGGTCGTCCAGGGCCTTCATGTCCACCATGCCACCACCAGCGCCTTCTTCCTCGGTGGGAGCCGGTTCGGGCAGGTAATACGGGGTATTGTAGCAGCGCTGATAGCCGGTCTGATCGCCCACGGCCTTGGTCAGGGACACGATTTCATCGTTGCCGATAAAGGCGCACTGCACGCGTTCCATCTCCACGCCGCTGTACAGCAGCATATCGCCGCGGCCGATAAGTTTATCGGCGCCGGGTTGGTCCAGGATGGTGGCGGAGTCGATGCGGGAGGTAACGCGGAAGGCGATACGCATCGGGAAGTTGGCCTTGATCAGGCCGGTGATCACGTCCACGGTCGGACGCTGGGTAGCCAGGATCACATGCAGACCGGCGGCACGGCCCTTCTGGGCCAGACGGATGACCGAAGTGGTGATGCTCCGGGCCAGGGTCTTGGATTCCGGACCGGCGCCTACGGACATGGTCAGGTCCGCATACTCATCGATCACCACCACGATGTAGGGCAGGAAATGATGGCCTTCGTCGGCCCTCAGGTGATGCTCCTTGTACTTGGCGTTATACAGCTTGATGTTGTTCACAAACGCCCTGGACAACAATTCGTAACGGGCATCCATCTCCACGCAGAGGGACTGCAGAATGGCAGCGGCGTCCTTGGCATTCTTGACGATGGCCTTGTCGCGCTCTTCCTCTTCACTCACCGCATTGGGCAGCACGGCCAGGTAATGCTTCAGCAGCTGGCCGTATGAGGAGAATTCCACCATCTTCGGGTCCACGAACACGAACTTCAGTTCGGACGGGTGCTTGGAATACAGCAGGGAGGCCACGATTACGTTCAGGCCCACGGACTTACCCTGTTTCGTAGCACCGGCCACCAACAGGTGCGGGGCATCAGCCAGGTCAAAGACCTTCACCTGCTGGGAAATGGTATAGCCGATGGCAACAGGCAGTTCGGCTTTGCTTTCGCGGAAGGCAGGGTCGTTCAGCAGGGCCTTCAGCGGCACGATGGAGGCCTTGTCGTTGGCCACCTCGATACCGACGGAATCCGACAGGGTGGTAATACGCACGCCCTTGGCATTCAGGGAAATACCGATGTCTTCCTGCAGCTGTTTGATGGCCGATATCTTCACGCCGGGAGCCGGATACACCTTATAAAGGGTGACGGTCGGGCCCACGATGGCGGTCACGTCACGCACCTGAATCTTGTAACTCAGCAGGGTTGCGCGGATCTTGTTGTTGTTGCGGTTCAGCTCGTCCTGGGAAACCTCGTGGCGCGCATTGGCATAATCGCCCAGCAGATTCAGCGAAGGAATCTTGTATTTGGGCAGCCCGTCCGGCGGATCCAGGCGGTTGTCGATAGGCTTCAGCGGCTCTTTCACTTCCTGTTCCAGGGCATCGTCGGTAACCACGCTGAAAGTGCCTTCCCCTTCTCCGCCTTCGGTGGTCACCACCACCTTCTCTCTGCGGCGTTTGCGTGAAGGGACGGGTACTGCTTCGCGGCCGGCGTCATCGTCCGAGTCGGGCACCGCTTCCATTTCGTCTTCCTCTTCCCCTTCCTGGAGGTCATCATCCTCTTCCCGAACGAAGGTATCGGACGTCTCAAACGGGGCTTCGCTGTCCGGATCGGGGCCTGCCGGAATATCCGGCTTCTTCCCGATGAGCCACTGGGCGAAGCGGGCGCTCATGCAATAGAACCACAGGCCCAGCAGCATGAGGAGGAAAATGGCACCCACATAGATGCCAACCTTGGACACCATCCACCCGGTAAAGGCGCCTCCTGCCCGGCCGCCCAGACCGCCGCCGAAGACATACTCCTGGCCCATATAGATTCCCACCAGGGACAGCACCCAGGACAGGATAAAAGACAGGGTGAGCGAGCCCAGAAACCATTTTTTGAGCCGAATGGGGCTCTGTTTCCAAAGCAGTTTCACGCACCAGGCCGCCAGGAAAACCAACAGGCACCAGGCCGCCAGGCCGAAGCTGTCGGTTACCAGGAAATGGCCGATGGAAAGGCCCGAGGAGGCCGCTGCATTCTGCAGGGGTTCCGCAGCTTCAGAGGCAGCCAGGGCGCTCTGGTCCTGCCGCCAGGTGAACACGTAAGAAGTCACGGACACCCACGAAAGGATGGTAAAAAGGAGCACGGCACACATCCCCGCGTAACGGATGCCGTTTTGCTTCCGTTCGCTGAGACCTTGCCAGAACTTGGTGATAGGATTCATTATTTCTTGCCTTTTTTACCGCGGAAATTCCGGTTGAACTTGCCGCCCTTGCCGTTGTTGCCGCCAAAGCCCAGATTCAGGCCCGGACGGGCGAAGGAAGCATCGGCCGAAAGCTTGGACAGCTCCAGACCTTCCGGGACGGTGACCCGGCCGCCGGACAGGCGCTCGATGTCCTGGAAGATGGTAGCATCGGCCACGGTATCCTTGTTCCAGATCAGGTACTGCTGACGCATGTAGATGGCCAGGGAGCGGATCATGGCGGTCTTTGCCTCCCCCTCCGGTTCCGAGGCAATCAGGTTCAGGATGCTTTCAATATTACGGCCGTAGTGACGGGCGCGGATGGGCTTGGTATTCAGGGGAATGGGATCCGGCTTACTGTTCACCACCTCCGGGAGGGGCTTGGGGAACGGGGCATCCACATCCAGATCGTAACCGGCAATGATGAACAGGTGGTCCCAGAGCTTCTGGGCGTAATTTTCCTGCTGATGCACCTGGGGATTCAGGCTTTCCATCACCTTCACCACGGCATAGGCCTGCTGGGTGCGCTTGGCCTTGTCCGGAATGGCCTTGAGCTGCTCCACCATCTGGAGCACATTGCGCCCGTACTCAGGCATTTTCAGTTTCTCGACTTCGGTATTGTAAAAGAGTTTGATCGTTTGCTCACTGGCTTCCATAGACTCACAAAATTAACAACATACAAATATAGTGATTTAATTTGGAAAACACAGCCAATTTGGCAATCCCGTAATAATTGATTAACTTAGCGGGACCAACCACAGCTAAAACGTACCAACTGCCATGGAAGCAGTGAAAGTCATCGAAATCAAGAAGAGTGTCTTCGCCGAGAATGAGCAGGACGCCAATCAGTTACGCAAGGAACTCAAGGGAAAGGGTGTCTTCCTCCTGAACCTGATGTCCTCGCCGGGAAGCGGTAAGACCACCACCCTCATCCAAACCATCAACCGGCTCAAGGAGCACCTGAACATCGCCGTGATGGAGGCCGATATCGACTCCGACGTGGATGCCATCCGCATCAAGGAAGCCACCGGCATCCCCTCCATCCAGCTGCATACCGGCGGGATGTGCCACCTGGACGCCGAGATGACCCGCCAGGGGCTGGACAACCTGGAGTTGCAGAACATCGACCTCGTGATCCTGGAAAACGTGGGAAATCTGGTCTGCCCCGCCGAATTCGACACCGGCGCAGCCTGCAACGCCATGCTGCTGTCGGTCCCGGAAGGGCACGACAAACCGCTCAAATATCCCCTGATGTTCTCCATCTGCGATGTCGTGGTAGTGAACAAGATGGACGTACTCCCCTATTTCGACTTCGACCTGGAGCAATGCAAGGAATGGATCCATATGCGCAATCCCAAGGCGGAAGTCATCCCCATCAGCGCCAAGACCGGCGAAGGGGTCGATGCGTTTGCGGCGTGGTTACTACAGAAAGTAAACAATTGGAAATTATAAAGTTATGCCCGAGATGTCCACCAAATTTGTTCCCAAGCACAAAGGGGACAAGAATCCGAATCCCAAGCTCCTGAAATTTGTGCGTCACGTCACGGACCGCGTTCCCGGAAAAATCAAGATGACCACGGACGCCCCGGAATACTGGGGCCTGGCCTGCATCTTCGAGGACGAAATGGACGCCGTCACCCGCGAAGCCTCGCTGGACTTGCTGCTGGATATGCTCCCCGGCAATTTCTTCAAGGTGCGCGAGCATCATCCCTATGCCCAGCTGCACGAATGGAACGCCGAGAAACACTATACGCCGGACGACGCCAGTTTTGACCAGCTTTTGGACAAGCTCGCCTATTTCGGGATGCTGGAATACGATTACGGCGACCATTATACCAATGGGCAGGGACCGGACCCCGGCACCACGTTCAACCGGGAGGACCGCATCTACTGGGTGCCGATGTTCGTGCCGGGCAGCGCGGAATACACCAACATGAACGTGGAACTCATGGACAAGCATCCGGAACTGGCCATGTTCTTCGAACGGATGACCTTCCTGCCGCTGGAAAAGATCACCCCGATGGTCCCCATGGGCGGAAGCGGAATCGGAATGCACGTAATTCCGGTGGAAAAGGCCATCTCGATGGAGAACCAATCCATTGATATCGAACATATTTCTTACTGGCTCAAGAAATACGAAGGGCACATTGGCGTGGGTATCTGCAGTTGCCGTTACGGACGTAAGAAGCTGGACGAAGGCTGCGCCGACGACTACCGCGACTGGTGTATCGGCGTGGGCGACATGGCCGACTATCTGCGGGAAACCGGCCGTGGCCACGACATCACCTACGAGGAAGCCATGGCCATTCTGAAAAAAGCCGAGGACCACGGCTTCGTCCATCAGGTGACCAATATCGACGGCGAAGGAAAGATCTTCGCCATCTGCAACTGCAATGTCAAGATTTGCAACGCCTTGCGCACTTCGCAGCTGTTCAATACGCCCAATATGTCGCGCAGCGCATATGTGGCCGAAGTGGACCCGAAGAACTGCGTGGCCTGCGGCCGCTGCGTGGAGTACTGCCCCGCCGGCGCCGTGAAACTGGGCCAGAAACTCTGCACCAAGAACGGCCCCCAGACCTATCCCAAGCAAGAACTGCCGGACGCCGTGAAGTGGGGCCCGCACAAATGGAACGAAGACTATCGGGACCGCAACCGCATTAACTGCTACCCCACCGGAACCTCGCCGTGCAAGACGGCCTGCCCGGCCCACATCGCCGTCCAGGGCTATCTGAAGAAGGCGGCCGAAGGCAAATACACCGAGGCCCTGGAACTGATCAAGCGGGAGAATCCCTTCCCTGCCGTTTGCGGGCGCATCTGCAACCGCCGCTGTGAAGACGCCTGCACCCGCGGCACCATCGACAGGGCCGTTGCCATCGATGCAGTGAAGAAGTTCATCGCCGAGAAGGATTTACAGGCCGAGACCCGCTTTGTGCCGGAAGTGAACATCTGCTCCAATGTCCAGGACCACTGGGAGGAGAAGATTGCCATCATCGGTGGCGGCCCGGCCGGTCTGAGCTGCGCCTATTACCTGGCCACCATGGGATACAAGCCCACGGTATTCGAACGCAATCCCGAACCTGGCGGCATGCTCCGCTACGGCATCCCGTCCTACAAGTTGGACAAGGATGTGATCAAGGCCGAGATTGACATCATGCGCGAGATTGGCGTTGAGATCAAATGCGGGGTGGAAGTGGGCAAGGACGTGACCATCGAGAGCCTCCGGAAAGAGGGCTACAAGGGCTTCTACGTAGCCATCGGCTGCCAGGGCGGACGCCTGCCCGGCATCCCCGGGGAAACGCTCTCCGGCACCACCACGGCCATCGATTTTCTCCACCAGGCCAACTGCGGCAAGGTGAAGGTTGCCGGCAAGGTGGTGGTGGTCGGCGGCGGTAACGTGGCCATCGACGCAGCCCGTGTGGCCAAGCGCAGCGGAGCATCGGAAGTGACGATGTTGTCCCTGGAGACGGAGGATATCATGCCTGCCTCGCTGGAAGAGCGGGCCGAAGCCCGGGAGGACGGCGTGGTGCTGAATCCCGGCTGGGGTCCGAAGGAAGTCCTGGGCAAGGAGAAGGTGGAAGGCATCGTCTTCAAGAAATGCACCTCCGTCTTCAACGCCGAGCACAAGTTTGCCCCGGAATACGATGAGAATGAGCTCATTACGCTGGAGGCCGACCTGGTCATCTTCGCCATCGGGCAGACGGTGGTCCTGAAGGACCTGCTGAAGGACACGAAGGTGGAATTCTTCCGCGGGGTGTATCCCGTGGCCGACAAACTGACCTATCAGACGGCCGAAGCGGACATCTTCGTGGGCGGTGACGTGTTCACCGGGCCGAAGTTCGCGATTGACGCCATCGCCGCCGGCAAGGAGGCCGCGGAAAGTCTGCACCGCTACGTGCAGGGCGGTCACATGACCATCGGCCGCAACCGCCGGGACTTCATCGAGCTGAACAAGCAGGACATCCGGGTGGAACAGTACGACAACGGCTCCCGTCAGGATCCCGGCGTTGTACCCGTGAAGAACGCCTTCCAGGAGTATCACGGCACGCTCACCGAGGAACAGGTGCGCAAGGAGACGGCCCGCTGCCTCAGCTGCGGCGCCTCGGTGGTCGATGAAAACCGCTGCATCGGCTGCGGCGTCTGCACTACCAAGTGCGGCTTCGACGCCATCCACCTGCACCGCGTGCACCCGGAGGCCAGCCACTTCGTCACTTCGGAGGACAAGTTCAGCGGCATCCTGCCGTACATGATCAAGAGAACCGGGAAGATACTTTTCAAGAAGAAATGACAAGCATTGTTCGCTAGATATGAGAAGTAAGCGTTATGCATGAACTGGGTATCGTATTCTACATTATCCGCGACGTGAAAAAGGTCGCGGAAGAGCATCGTGTGCCGCTGGTAAAGACCGTCGTAATGAATATCGGCGAGGTTTCTACGGTGGTGCCGGAGTACCTCACGGATTGCTGGCGCTGGGCGGCGGACAAGGAGGATCTGCTCAGGGGATGTGAGCTGAAATGCAACATCATTAAGGCCGTTACCACCTGCAACGCCTGCGGGGCGGAATATGCCACGGTGGAGCATGGCCGGAAGTGCCCTCTTTGCGGCAGCGAAGATACCGTGTTGAAATGCGGTAATGAGGTGGAAATTAAAGAGATAGAAGTATAACTATAAACACTATTTTTAAAACTAAAACCTTATGTTTTTCCAAGTCTATGGGGCAAATGCCCTTCCGCAGTGGGGAATGATGATCGTGGTCCTGTTGGGCCTCATTCTCCTCAATGAATTTGCACGCCGTACCAAGTTTGGCGGCATCATCACCTTTTTCGCCATCCCGCTGGCCCTTACGGTGTACTTCGTAGCCATCTGGCTGGGCGTACGCAACGGCTCCCAGTGGGCGCTGGAGAACCAGACTCATGTCTATATGCAGGGCTGGTTCCACTATGCCAAACTGTACGCAGCCACGGCCGGGTGTATCGGCTTTATGATGATTAAGTACAAATGGGGCATCGGTGCCAAACACTGGTTCAAGCCCTTCCCCTTCATCATCGTGGCCATCAACATCCTCATCGCATGCGCATCCGACTTCGAATCGGCCATCATGGGCTGGAACAAGTGGTGGCTTACCTCCGAAGGCGTATGGCAGTACGGCGGCTGGCACAATGTATTCAACGGCGTGGCCGGTCTCATTAACATCTTCTGTATGACCGCCTGGTGGAGCGTATGGCCCTCCAAGGACAAGAAGGACATGATCTGGGCCGATATGACCTGGGTCTATATCGTCATCTACGACATCTGGAACTTCGCCTACACTTACAACTGCCTGCCTACGCACAGCTGGTATTGCGGCGTTGCCCTGCTGCTGGCTCCCACCGTGGCTGCCCTCCTTTGGAACCGTGGCGGTTGGATCCAGAATAGAGCCAACACCCTGGCCATCTGGTGCATGTTCGCCCAGGTGTTCCCCCTGTTCCAGGAAACCTTCAAGAACGGTCAGCAGTGGTTCTCCTGGGCCACCCTGCCCGTGCTCTATCCCGAAGGCGTCGCTACTGTTGAGAAGCTCTATGCCGCTGGCGGACAGGCTGCCGTGGACGGCATTGTGGGCACCACAGTAGATCCTTCCGTAGTGGCGGCCAATCCTTCCATGATGCTGTTTATCAGCGCCCTGGCCCTCGTGACCAACATCGCCGCCCTGTGCTGGATCATCGCCATCTCCCGCAAACGCCACATCAATCCTTACAAGCAGGACGTCTTTGTGGATCAGAAGTACTACAAGGATGCGATGGCCCGTGCCGTCGTAGATTAAGCGTCGATGACGACCCCTTCGTCCAGGTACCAGAGATAGCCGCTTACATCGGCATAGCCTAAAGCACGGTAAAGGGATTTATAGCGGCCGACCTGCCGCAGATAGCTGTCCTTGCGAACGCCGAATTTGTAATCGACAATCTGTACCTTCCCATCTGGAGCGAGTATCACCCTGTCGGGGCGATACTCGTTTCCGTTCGGGGCCAGGATGGCGGCTTCGCTGCGGATGGTCGCCTCCGGGCTGAACCAGCCCCGCTCCTGGACGGAATCGATGCGTTGCGTAAGGAAAGAAAGAGTTTCCGAGTGTAGGCTGGCGGGCAGTTCCCCGCTGTCCACGGCAGCCTGGACAGCCGCCTCCAGGTCTTCCTTCACTCCCACCCTGGCCAGGATTCCGTGCAGCACATTGCCCCGGATGCGGCGGCTGGCCTCAGGGCCGAAGCTACCGTCCTCTCCGAAATAATCTGCCGCTTCCGGGCTGAAAGACAAGCGGTTACCGCTATCGGCCGGGAAAGAATCAAATCCTGCAGGGAGCAAGCTGTCGGCCGGAGCCTCGCGCCGGAGCGACGCAAGCGGATAAGGGCTTCCCCAATGGCCTTCCCCGCCCGCGAAGTCATAGAGCAGATGGGAGAAATTCTTGAAGGTCAGGCCCTTGGAAGAAGGTTTTTCCGCAATGATCTTCAGGCCGTACTTAGCCCGCGTCAGGGCTACGTAAAATAGGTTGATGGCGTCGATGGCCTGGCATTTCTGCTCCCGATGGTAGTCGGTCTGGAACAGCGATTGGGCGCTCTCCTGGTTCAGGCTGACGCGGAACAGACCGTCGGCCGCTTCCAAAGCGGTACCTTCCACCGCCGGCTTGCACCAGCGGCTGGAGGCTTTATACAGTTCCACCTTATCGGCAAAAGGGAAGATGACAAAGGGGAATTCCAGACCCTTGGCCTTGTGGATGGTCATCACGCGCACAGCGTCGCCGGTCTGGGGCGATGCAATCTTGGGATCGGCGTCTTTCCAGGCTTTCAGGAAGGCCCCGAGATTGTTGCCATTCACGGCCACCCAGTCCTGCAGGTAGTCCATAAACGACTGGATATAGGGCACTTCCGCCTGGAAAGTGGCAGCGTCTGCCTCACGCAATCCGCGCAGCATGCCTTCGGCAAGATCCACCAGAGAATGGTAGTGTTCCGGGATGTCCAGGCCCATCGAAGCGGCCATATAGCCGGCCACGGAGGGTTTGTCCTCCTGCCGAGGCGCATCCACCATCGCCAGCTCGGACACCAGGCGGCGGACCGTCACGGACGCTTTCACAAAGAGGGAATCGTCTGAAACCACGGGAATGCCGGCTGCAATCAGGGCATCGGCAACGGCGGAACCCTGCTTGTTCTGACGGACGAGGATGGCGACATCGGCCCACTTCCCTCCCCGGCTGCGGATTTCCTCCAAGGTGGAAAGCACTTCGGACAGCTGGTCTTCCGGGAAACAGACATCCACGGAACCGGGCGCCGGATCCGGGAAACGGACTTGCTGGACCACATCGGCGTACAGGCTGGACACACTGTCCGGGGCATCGGAGGGCAGGCCCAGCAGTTCATCCAATTTGGCCGCCGCATACTGGAAGAAGGCATTGTTGAACTGGACGATTTCCCGGCAGGTGCGATGATTCTCGTCCAACACATGCTCCTCTTTCTCACGGAATTCCTGCGCCAGGCGGCTTCCCAGCAGCTCCCAGTCCGACCCGCGCCAGCGATAGATGCTCTGCTTGACATCGCCCACCACCAGGGAATCGTTGCCGCTGTCCTGGCTGCCGTGCAGAAGAGGCCGGAAATTGTCCCACTGGACCTCGGCGGTGTCCTGAAATTCGTCCAGCAGGAAGTCCTCGTAGCGAACGCCCAACTTCTCGTAGATAAACGGCGTGGGCGTCCCGTCAATGATGCCTCTCAGGATGGCATTGCTGTCGTCCAGGGAAATGACGTTTTTCTCCTTCTGGATGTCTGTGAAGGCTGTGCGCAGTTCCTCGGCTACGCCCAGTCCGTACAGCTGACCCAGAATGGTGCCTGCCGTCAGATATTCCTGATAAGACTGTCCGAAAAGCGCCAGAAACGCCTGCAGGGGGGCTTCCAGCAGACCCTCTGTCCGGTCCCGCAGCGAAGCCTTGGATTTGGCGAACCACTGGTCGGGCGAAGCAGCTTTGGAAACAAAGCTGTCCGTGGGACGCCGGACCGCATCCTGGGGAGAAAGCCGGGCGTAGTCATACAGGGCCTTCAGAAAACCCCGGTTGCTGTCCTCCGGCTGCACCGCCACGGATGCAAGCACATCCAGGCAGCGCTGTGCGGCGAGCTGCACCTCTTCGGCAAAACGCTGCCGGACTTCCCGGCACAGGCCCCTTAGTTGCGTCAAGCGTTCCTTGGAATAGATGCCCTGTCCTGGCGGGAGCGTCTGCATACTCTTTGCCATATCCTGCAAGCCTTCTTCCAAGGAAAAATGGCCTTTCTGCTGCAACTGGTCCTGCGCACTGGCCGTGAGCCAGTGCAGTAGGGTCCCGTTCTCCTCCGACACGCCGTCCAGTACGCGGTCCACGCTTTCGCTCACCAGAGCATCCCGGTCCAGCTGCACCTGGTAGGTGGAAAACTGACCTATCTCCCGCGAAAAAGCCCGCAGGGTCTGCTGGAAAAAGCGGTCGATGGTGGAAACCGCAAAGGCGGAATAGTCGTGCAGGATGCCCGAAAGCTGCCGTTGCGCCCGCCGCTGCAGGGTAGCAGCGTCCCCCACCACCGCCGGAACGAACGCTTTATAATAAGGTGAGGCTTCCGGATTCCGGGACAAGGTATAGAGCTCCTTCAGGATGCGCCGCTTCATTTCATCCGTGGCTTTATTGGTAAAGGTCACGGCCAGCACGTGGCGGTACGCGTCGGGGGGTTCCCCGGCCACCAGCAGGCGGATGTATTCCCGCGCCAGGGCGTATGTTTTGCCGGACCCGGCCGACGCTTTCAGGATTTGCAGCATAATGCTACAAATATAGGGAATTTTGCAGATTTTGTGTATATTTGCTCATTATGAGCGAACGAGCAAACGTGATTGGCCTGAAGGCACCTGCACTGGAGACGGTGCGGATCGGCATCGTGGGGCTTGGGGTCCGCGGACGCCAGGCACTGGACCGCCTGCTGGTGGTGCCGGGAGCCCGGGTCACCGCCGTTTGCGACGTAAACCCTGCGCGGCTGGAAGGTCTTCCCGGAACCGCCTTCACGGACTGGAAAGCGCTGTGCCGATGGGACCAGGTGGACCTGGTGTACATCTGCACCGACTGGCGCAGCCACACGCCCATCGCCCTGGAATCGATGGACTGCGGCAAACACGTGGCCGTGGAAGTGCCCGCCGCCGGCACCCTGGAGGAAATCTGGGCCCTGGTCCGGAAAGCGGAACAGACACGCCTGCACTGCATGATGCTGGAGAACGCCGTGTACGACCGCTTCGAACAGGTAACCCTGGCAATGGCCCGGGCCGGCGTATTCGGAGACATCGTCCACGTGGAAGGCGCCTACCTGCACCGGCTGGACTTCAACCTGGAGCGCTGGCGCCTGCAGTACAACCGTGAACACCGCGGAGACCTCTACCCTACCCACGGCTTCGGCCCCGTCTGCCAGGTCCTGGGCATCCACCGCGGAGACCGCCTGACCACGCTGGTCTCGATGGATGGCGCCTCCTTTACCGGAAAGGCCCTCACCGGGGACGAACACTTTGCCAACGCAGACCAGACCTGTACCCTGCTTCGGACCCAAAAAGGCAAGACCCTCCTGATCGAGCACAATATCATGACCCCGCGCCCGTACAGCCGCATGTATCAGGTGGTGGGAACGGCCGGATACGCGGCCAAATATCCCGTTCCCCAGGTATGCCTGTTGAGCGCCGGGGGCGAAGAAATCCTTTTCGAAGGAGCGAAACTGGAAGCCTTGCAGGCCCAGTACGCGCCGGTCGGCATTCCTCCCGAGCTTCGGGAGACGGCCCTGGCCGTGGACGGCAAACACGGCGGGATGGATTACCTCATGGATTACCGCCTGGTCCAGGCCCTCCGGAAAGGCGAGGCGCTGGATATGGACGTGTACGACCTGGCCGAATGGTGCGCCCTGGCTCCGCTGTCGGCCCTTTCGCTGGAAATGGGCTGCGCCCCGGTGGCGTTCCCCGATTTCACCGCCGGAGAATAATCGAAAATTTTTTTCAATATTTCTGTAATTTTTATTGCAATTCAATAAATAATTACTATCTTTGCCACAGAAACCATAAATTATATCACTATGATTGCACTCTGGTGGGCTGAGCTCAGCCTCATGATGAAAATCCTTTGGACCGTTACCCTTTCGGCTTCCCTCGTATTCGTGATTCAGAGCATCCTCACCTTCCTGGGCGCCGATGCCGATTCGGACTTCAGTACGGACGTGGACCTTTCGGCCGACGGATCCGATCTCTCCAACATCGAAGGAGGGTCCAATCTGTACACGTTCCGGAATTTCGTGAACTTCGTTCTGGGTTTCGGCTGGAGCGCCATCCTGCTCCAGGACAGTGTTCCTTCCGTTCCCCTTCGTCTGGTTATCTCCGTCTTGATTGGCGTAGCGCTGGTAGCCGCTGTGATGTATCTGTTCAAATGGCTCTCCAGCATGCAGCAGAGCGGCAACATCGACCTGTCCCGCCAGGCAAAAGGCTGTGAAGGAACCGTTTACCTGACCATACCTGCTGCCCGCAGCGGAGAAGGCAAGGTCCAGATTACCATCGCCGGAGCCGTGCGGGAATATGCCGCCATCACGGAAACCGAAGAGCCGCTGAAAACCGGTACCGCCATCCGGGTGGTGGATGTCATCAACGCCAGCACCCTGCTGGTGGAAGCTGGCGATACCTATACTGTATAATCTCATCAACCCCCCAATACCATGCCTCAAATGACCCTCATCCTCATTCTGGTGGCCGTGCTCTTCGTCACGCTCACGGCTATCCTCCGGCGCTATCGCCGCTGCCCCTCCGACAAGATTCTTGTCATCTACGGTAAGACCGGCCGCTCTTCATCGGCCAAATGTATCCATGGCGGCGCCGCCTTCATCTGGCCCGTTTTCCAGGATTACGCCTATCTGGACCTGAAGCCCATCTCCATTGAGTGCAACCTGCAGAACGCCCTGTCCAAGCAGAACATCCGCGTGGACGTCCCCTGCCGCTTCACCGTGGGTATCTCCACTGAACCCGAAGTGATGAACAACGCCGCCGAGCGCCTGCTGGGCCTGACGCCTGACAGCATCCAGAACGTTTCCACCGATATCCTCTTCGGCCAGCTGCGTCTGGTGATCGCCACGATGGACATCGAGGAAATCAACGCCGACCGCGACAAGTTCCTGGCCAGCGTGTCCGCCAACGTGGAAGCCGAGCTCCGCAAGATCGGTCTGAAGCTGATCAACGTGAACGTCACCGATATCCGCGACGAATCCGGCTACATCGAAGCCCTGGGTAAGGAAGCCGCCGCCAAGGCCATCAACGACGCCAAGAAGAGCGTGGCCGAACAGAACCGCTTCGGTGAAATCGGTAAGGCCGAGGCCGACCGGGACAAGGACATCCGAATTGCCGAAACCACCCGTGACACCCGTATCAAGACGGCCGAAGCCAACGCCCTGGCCGTGGAAGGTGAAAACCAGTCCAAGATTGCCATCGCCAATTCCGATGCTGCCCGCCGTGAGAAGGAAGCCGAAGCCGCCCGTATTGCCGTGGCCGCTGAAAAGGTGCAGGCCGCCAAGGCCCTGGAAGAGGCCTACAAGAGTGAGCGCGACGCCGAAATGGCCCGTGCCGAACGCGAACAGGCCACCCAGAAGGCCAACATCGTGGTGCCCGCCCAGATCGACAAGGAACGTGCGATCATCGAGGCCGAGGCCGAAGCTGAAAAGATCCGCCGCAAGGCCAAGGGTGAGGCCGATGCCATCTTCGCCAAGATGGACGCCCAGGCCCGTGGTATGCTGGAAATCCTGACCAAGCAGGCCGACGGTTTCCGGAACCTCGTCGGAGCCGCCGAGGGTGACGCCCAGAAGGCTGTCCTGATGATGATCGCCGACAAGCTGCCCGAACTGGTGAAGACCCAGGTAGAGGCCGTGAAGGGCATCAATATCGACAAGGTCACCGTCTGGGATACCGGCAACGGCGCTGACGGAAAGACCGCCACGTCCAACTTCATCTCCGGAATGATGAAGAGTGTTCCCCCGCTGGACGACCTGTTCAAGATGGCCGGTATGGAACTGCCTTCCTACCTGAAGGGCAGCAAGCCGGAAGAACAGCCCGCTCCCGCTGAAAAATAAACGCCTATGCCGATCATCACCAATATCGATGTCATGCTGGCCCGCCGGAAAATGTCTTCCGGCGAGCTGGCGGAGAAAGTCGGCATCACTCCCGCCAACCTTTCCATCCTGAAATGCGGCAAGGCGAAAGCCATACGCATCAGTACGATGGAGGCCATCTGCCGTGCCCTGGACTGCCAACCCGGCGATATTCTGGAATACCGACCTGAAGAACTATGAACACACACGTCGTCATTATGGCCGGCGGAGTGGGAAGCCGCCTGTGGCCCCTGTCCACCCCGGATGTCCCCAAGCAGTTCATCGATGTGCTGGGAGTAGGCCGCAGCCTGATTCAGCTGACCGTTGACCGCTTCGCCCCCCTGTGCGCCCCGGACCATTTCTGGGTGGTTACCGGCGAGAAGTACGTATCCCTGGTGCGGGAACAGCTGCCCCAGATTCCCCCGGAACAGATCCTGGCAGAACCGGAAGGCCGCAATACCGCCCCCTGCATCGCTTACGCCTCCTGGAAAATCCAGAAGAAAGATCCTCAGGCCAATATCGTCGTCACCCCGGCCGATGCCCTGGTGCTGAAAACGGCGGAATTCGCCGAGACCATCGGCAAGGCCCTCTCCTTTACGGAGGAACGGGATGCCATCGTCACCGTGGGCATCGCCCCCACCCGGCCCGAGACCGGCTACGGTTACATTCACGCCTCGGAGGCCCTGCACGGGCAGCTGGTGAAAGTGTCGGAATTCAAGGAAAAACCGGATCTGGATACCGCCCTTGGGTATCTGGAAGACGGGCACTATTTCTGGAATGCCGGCATCTTCGTCTGGAATGTGGATACCATCGTCCGGGAACTGCGGAGCTATGCCCCGGGGATTGCCGCCATTATGGACCGGCTGTCCCCCGCCCTCTTCACCCCGGCGGAGCAGGAGCAGCTTCGCCTGCTGTTCCCCACCTGCGAAAAGATCTCCATCGATTATGCCGTCATGGAGAAATCGCCCCGCATCTTCGTCATCGCCGAAGACCTGGCATGGAGCGATTTGGGCAGCTGGGGCTCCGTGATGACCCACCTGCAGGCCGATGAAAACGGCAATACGGCCGTCGGGGCCGATGTCCGCCTGTTCGGCTGCCGGGACTGCCTGGTGCATACCGCTTCGGAAAAGACGGTCGTGGTGGAAGGACTTGACGGATACATCGTTGCCGAATCCAAAGACCGGCTGCTGGTGTGCCGCCTGTCTCAGGAACAACATATCAAGGAGTTTTCAGCAAATGTTTAGCAATATTCAAAATAGATTGCTATATTTGTAGGAAACGATAACCAATTTTTAAATATATTATGAAATTCAGAGTCCTTCTTTCGGCAGCCATCGCCATCGCCCTTGCCGCCGCCTGTAAACAAGAATCCGCCATCATCAAAACGGAAGTGCCCGTTCGTCCTGCCGGACAGGAGAACGTCATCGGCCTTACCGCCGCACCCATCGAGAACGTGCGCATCGGTCTGGTAGGTGTGGGCATGCGCGGCAGCTTCGCCGCCCAGCGCCTCTGCTATGTGCCTGGTTCCCAGATTACTGCGATTTGCGACCTGCTCCCCGAGCGCGCCGAATACGGCAAGCAGATCGTCACCAGCCTGGGTAAACCCGAGCCCAAGGTTTTCGCCGGAGAGGAGGAATCCTGGAAAGCCCTCTGCGAACAGGAAGACGTTGACCTGGTGTACATCGTCACCGACTGGCTGCACCACGCCCCCATCGCCCTGTACGCCATGGAGCACGGCAAGCACGTAGCCATCGAGGTACCCGCCGCCCTGAACATGGACGAAATCTGGGCCCTCATCAACAAGTCCGAGGAAACCCGCCTGCACTGCATGATGCTGGAGAACTGCGTCTATGACTTCTTCGAGATGTCCACCCTGGCCATGGCCCAGGCCGGCGTTTTCGGCGAGCCCATCCACGCAGAAGGCGCCTACCAGCACAACCTGGACCCCTTCTGGGATGAATATTGGAACAACTGGCGCCTGGACTACAACCAGAAGCACCGCGGCGACGTCTATCCCACCCACGGTATCGGACCCATCTGCCAGGTGCTGAACATCCACCGCGGCGACCGGATGAAGACCCTCGTGGCCATGGACACCAAGTCCTTCAACGGTGCCAAGATCGTTGAGAACCACACCGGCGAGCCCTGCACGGACTTCAAGAACGGCGACCAGACCTGCACCCTCATCGGTACGGAACTGGGCAAGACCATGCTCATCGAACATGACGTCATGACCCCCCGCCCCTACAGCCGCATGTACCAGATTGTGGGTACCGACGGCTATGCCGCCAAGTATCCCTACCAGCAGTACTGCCTGCGCGACTACTCCAACGTGCCCGTGGACGCCAAAGCCATCTCCGACGAAAAGGTGTACATGTGGGGCGAACTGGAAGCCCTGCAGGCCCAGTATCCCAACCCCATCCTCACGCCCGAGCTGGTGGCCCTGGCCAAGGAAGTGGGTGGTCACGGCGGCATGGACTTCATCATGGACTACCGCCTCATCTACTGCCTGAACAACGGTCTGCCGCTGGATATGGACGTGTATGACCTGGCCGAGTGGTGCTGCATCGCCCCGCTTTCCGCCCTGTCGCTGGAGAACGGCAACCGTCCCGTGGAAGTGCCCGACTTCACCCGTGGCGCCTGGGACCAGGTGAAGGGTTTCTCTTACGCTCTTGCCAAATAAGCCGGATATGAAGACTCCCGAACAACTGAAAGCCATTGCCGGCCATTTTGACCTCAAGGGCAATATTCTGGAAATCAAGCCGCTGGGAAACGGCCTCATCAACGACACTCTGCTGGTGAAAACCGATGGTGAGGACAATTACGTCCTTCAGCGCATCAACAACGCCATTTTCCAGGACGTGGAGCTGCTGCAGCACAACATTGACTGCGCCACCGCCCACATCCGCCGTAAAGGGGGCAAGACCCTCACCTTCCTTCCCTGCAAGGACACGGGAAAGACCTACTGGACCGATGGGCAGGAATACTGGCGTGTGTCCATTTTCATCAAGAACGCTTACACCTACGAGACGGTGAATCCCAAGTATTCGGAATATGCCGGTGAAGCCTTCGGCGCTTTCGAGGCCATGCTCGCCGACATTCCGGACACCCTGGGCGAAACCATCCCCGACTTCCACAACATGGAGCTGCGCGCCCGCCAGCTGCACGAAGCCGTGGCCGCCGACAAGGCCGGCCGCATGGCAGAGCCCGAGGTGCAGGCCATCCTGAAGGACCTGCTTCCCTTCGAGGAAGAGATGTGCAAGGCCGAGCGTATGTACCGGGAGGGCATCCTGCCCAAGCGCATCTGCCACTGCGACACCAAGGTGAACAACATGATGTTCGACGATAAGGGCAACATCCTCTGCGTCATCGATCTGGATACCCTGATGCCGTCCTTCGTCTTCTCCGACTTCGGGGACTTCCTTCGCACCGCAGCCAATACCGTGGCCGAGGACGACCCTGCCGTGGAGAAGGTGGACTTCAAGATGGATATCTTCGAGGCCTTCGCCCGCGGATACATCAAGGGTGCCAAGAGCTTCCTCACGCCGGTGGAAATCGAGAACCTGCCCTACGCAGCCTGCCTGTTCCCTTATATGCAGGCCGTCCGCTTCTTCGCCGACTACATCAACGGAGATACCTATTACAAGATCAAGTACCCGGAGCACAACCTGGTCCGCACCCGCAACCAGGTGGCCCTGTTCCATGCCGCCATGGCCAAAGTGCCGGCCATGAAGGCTTTCATTGCATCTCTTGTCTAAACGGTACCCGTCCATGGAAAAGATTATCGGTCTGATTGACGCCCCCTTCACCCCCATGAAACCCAATGGGGACATCAACCTGGAGCCCATTCCCGCCTATGCTGCCATGCTGGCCAAGAACGGGCTTAAGGGCGTATTCATCAACGGTTCATCGGGCGAAGGGTATATGCTCACCACCGAGGAACGCAAAGCCCTGGCTGAGGCCTGGATGAAGGCCGTTCCGGCCGGGTTCAAGGTCATTGTCCACGTGGGCAGCTGCTGCCTGCGGGAGGCGGTGGAACTGGCCCGTCACGCCGCATCCATCGGGGCCTGGGGCATCGGCTCCATGGCGCCGCCATTCCCCAAGATCGGCCGCATCGAAGAACTGGTCCAGTACTGCGAGGCCATTGCCGCCGCAGCACCCCAGCTTCCGTTCTACTACTACCACATTCCCGCTTTCAACGGCTGTTTCCTGTCCATGCTGGAACTGCTGAAGGCGGTGGATGGCCGCATTCCGAATTTTGCCGGCATCAAGTACACCTTTGAAAGCCTGTACGAATACAACCAGTGCCGGCTGTACAAGGACGGCAAGTACGACATGCTGCACGGCCAGGATGAGACCTATCTCCCTTCGCTGGCCCAGGGCGGTGCTCAGGGCGGCATTTGCGGAACCACCAATTACAATGGCCGGGAACAGGTAGCCATCGGCGAGGCCTGGGCTGCCGGAGACCTGGAGAAAGCCCGCGAACTGCAGAATTTCTCGCAGGAGGTGATCAACGTCATCTGCAATTTCCGGGGTAACATCGTAGGCGGCAAGCGCATTATGAAGCTCATCGGCCTGGACCTGGGACCCAACCGCGTGCCCTGGCGCAACATGACCGACGAAGAAGAGGCGCAGATGAAAAATCAGCTGGAAGCCATTCACTTCTTTGAGCGGTGCAACCGATTCTGAGCATGCGAAAAACGATTATTTGCCTGGCGGCGGCCCTTGTGACCGCCGCCTCGTGTAAACAGGAGTCTATGAAAATCAATCATTTGCCCCCCATCCCTGACGCCGCTTATGCCAAGGGCGTATCGGCCCCTTTCTGCGGTCTGCTGAAACCGGACGTGCTGCTGGTTGCCGGCGGTGCCAATTTCCCGGACAATAGCCTGCTGGAAGGCGGTGCCAAAAGAGTGTACCGCGATATCTGGGCTTTCCAGGACGGGTCCTGGATCCACGCCGGCCTGCTGCCGGATTCCACCGCCTACGGTGCCACCTTCCCGCTGGGAGACCGCGTGATTTTTGCCGGCGGCAATGCCGAAGGAAAAGCGACGGACAGGGTGTATAGCCTGTATCTGAAAGACGGGAAAGCCATCGTGGAGGCCCTGCCTCCCCTCCCGGAACCGATGGAGCAATGCGGCTGGACCCTGGATGGGAACCAGCTTTACCTGGTGGGCGGCGTAGGCACACGCAGCATCTATGCTTGTGAGGCGGGC
>CACYHZ010000017.1 GCA_902774345.1 uncultured Bacteroidia bacterium
GGGCCGGAGCGTGCGCATTCTGGACCGCCTGAACCAGCCGGCCGACCATTCCGTGAACATCTACCATCCGGAAGGGGAATATCTGAAAGGCCTTCTGCTGTACGTGGAATAGTTCTCCCTCCTCGCTTACGGCGATGCCGGGGAATGATTTTCCTGCCGGCATCGGGGCAAAGTACCTGACGGCGACCGATTTGCCTGTATGTCAGATGCATCGCCGGACAAAGTTAAACCCTTTTCTCTCTTGCGTATTAGTGGAATTTGTGTAATTTTGCCCCACGATGCCACAGGACAGCCTCCATACCTATATGTTTCCTACTTCCGTGAAGGAGGTGGAGGCGCTGGGATGGGATTATATCGACATCATTCTCTTTTCCGGCGATGCGTTCATCGACCATCCGTCTTTCGGAACGGCGGTTATCGCCCGCTGGCTCCAGAAATGGGGCTATCGCGTGGCGGTGGTGCCTCAGCCCAACTGGCGGGACGATTTGCGGGATTTCCGCAAACTGGTATTTCGGCCTGAATGCCGGGGCGATGGATTCGATGGTGAATCACTATACCGCCTCTAAACGTCTGCGGCACGACGATGCATACACGCCGGAGGGGAAGGCCGGTGCCCGTCCGGATTATGCCGTGACGGTCTATACGCAAATCCTGAAAAAACTCTTCCCCGACGTGCCGGTGATTATCGGCGGCATCGAGGCTTCTCTGCGCCGTCTGACGCATTACGACTATTGGAAAGACTGTCTGATGCCCTCCGTTCTGGTTACTTCCGGGGCCGATTATCTCTGCTACGGGATGGGGGAGCGGCCGATGCTGGAACTGACCAAGGGCATCGAGAAGGGATGGTCGCCGCATCGCATGCACCAGATTCCGCAGATTGCATTCTATATCAAGGGTAATTTGCCGGAAGGGCAGAGTTCTTCCGGTAAATTGGTGCTACATAGCTTCGAGGAGTGTTGCAAGGATAAATACAAGTTCGCGGAGAATTTCCACTGGATTGAGACGCACGCGAACATGATGCATCCGGATACCATCCTGGAGCCGGTGGGGGAGGGCTATGTGCAGATCAATCCGCCGTTCCCGCCAGCGACCACCCCGGAGATGGATTCGTTCTGGGATCTGCCGTTCACCAAACTGCCGCATCCGCGGTACAAGGGGAAGCGCATCCCGGCCTACGACATGATCAAGTTCAGCGTGAATACGCACCGGGGCTGCTTCGGAGGCTGTAATTTCTGCACCATCGCCGCGCATCAGGGAAAGTTCATCCAGAGCCGGAGCGAGCAGTCCATCCTGAAGGAGGTGAAGGAGCTGAACGGGCTTCCGGACTTCGCTGGGAATATCTCGGACGTGGGTGCGCCGACGGCCAATATGTATGGGATGCACGGGAGGAACCCGGAGCTGTGCGACAAATGCAAGCGCCGCAGCTGCCTGTTCCCCAAGCGCTGCCCCAATCTGGACTGCGACCATACGCGCCTGATGGAGCTGTACAGGCGCATCGACGCCACCAAGGGCATCCGGCACAGTTATATTGGCAGCGGCATCCGTTACGACCTTTTCCTGACGGAGGACGGATTCGTGGATGACAGTTCCAAGCCTTACCTGCAGACGCTGGTGCTGGACCATACCTCCGGGCGTTTGAAAGTAGCTCCTGAGCATACGGAGGATCACGTGCTCCAGAAGATGGCGAAGCCTTCCTTCAAGCTCTTTGAGCGGCTGCGCAAGGAATTCGACAAGGTGAACCGCGAAGCCGGCACGCACGTGGGTCTGGTTCCGTATTTCATTTCGTCCCATCCGGGCTGTACGCTGAAGGATATGCAGCGCCTGGCCGACCATCCGGCCCTGAAGGGGATCTGGATGGATCAGGTGCAGGATTTTACCCCGACGCCCATGACCACCTCGTCGGTGATGTATTACAGCGGCCTGGATCCGCGCGATATGAAACCCGTTTTCACGGAACACAATATGGAACGGAAGCAGGAGCAAAAATCGCTTTTCTTCAAGAATTCCTCTAAAAATTCGGGGAAGCCCTTGCAGAGTTCAAAACAAAGAATTAATATTGCAGCTCGAAAACCTAAACGCAAATAATACTTTATATGGCAGACAGCAAGAAAAGACACGTAGTGAGTTATGAGAAGATGGCCGGTCATCCAGACCTGGCTGCCGCTTTTGCAGAAAAGTACCCCAAGGGTTTCAGCGACTACCTGACGGACCTGGTGAAATATCCCAAGCCGGACGGGACTTCCTTCTATGCTGTGACCGTGGAAACTGCTGATGCCATCTATCTGGTTAAGATCAATGTGAAAACCGACGATATGGACGATGTCGCCCGTTGGCTGGAAGGCGAAGAAGACGCCGAAAACGAGGCCGTGGCCGGGGGAAGCGCCGATGCTTCGGACGCCGCCGGAGAGGCTCTCCCGGACGACAACATCGCCCAATACTCCACCGGATCCGACGACGAATAGACAATGTCTCATCGCGGTGGCATAAAATTCATCTGGGGCCCCGTGAGGGCCCTTTTGCGTACAGTCCCGGAATCGACGGCGCTGTTGGTGCTGTCGGTGGTGACGGGGATTCTGTGCGGCCTGGCTGCCGTGGTCCTGAAGCTGTCCATTCATGCCATTCAGGAGGGGCTGGCCTCGCTTACCGGCGGTTCCCGCCTGCTGTATCTGGTCTTTCCGGGCGTGGGCATGCTCCTGAGCCTGGTGATTGTGCGCTATGTCATCAAAGACAACATCGGCCACGGGGTCACGAAAGTGCTCCAGGCCGTTTCCAAGAATGAATCCAAGATCAGGCGGCACAACACCTGGTCCTCGCTGGTGACCAGCGCCCTTACCATCGGGTTCGGCGGTTCCGTGGGTGCCGAGGCCCCCATCGTGTACACGGGGGCGGCCATCGGTTCCAACCTGGGCCGTTATTGCGGGATGTCGTACCGGGGAATAACCCTCCTGCTGGGTTGCGGTGCCGCCGGCGCCATCGCGGGCATCTTCAATGCTCCGCTTGCCGGGGTGCTGTTCTGCCTGGAAATCCTGCTTTTCAACCTGTCCATGTCCGGCCTGCTGCCGTTGCTGCTCAGTTCGGTGTCGGCCACGCTGGTCAGTTATCTTTGTCTGGGGCAGGTGAGCCCCTTCGCCGCTACGGTGGAGCCGTTCCGTTTGCAGAATGTGCCCTTCTATGTTCTTCTGGGCATCTTTTGTGCCCTGCTGGCTGTTTATTTCATCCGAACCACTCTGTCGTTGGAGGACCGCTTGGGCCGGATGAAGCATCCCTTGGCCCGCTGGGCGTTGTCGGCCGTGCTGCTGGGTGGACTCATCTACCTGTTCCCGCCCCTGCACGGGGAAGGATACAATTTCCTGAGCCCGATGCTGAACGGCGGCGCCGTGGATTTCGGGGCTGCCGATACCCCTCTGTCCTTCTTCCTGGACTGGCCCTGGGCCATCCCGGTATTCTTCCTTCTGGTGCTCCTGCTGAAGGTGTTTTCGATGACCTTCACCAATGCCGGAGGCGGCGTGGGCGGAACTTTTGGTCCCACCCTGTTCGTGGGCGCCATCGCCGGCTTTGTGCTGGCCACGACGGTGAACCTGCTGAAGCCTTCTTCGGTGCCGGTTTCGCATTTCGTGCTGGTGGGTATGGCCGGGCTGATGGCCGGCGTGATGCAGGCGCCCCTGACCGCCATCTTCCTGATTGCCGAAATTTCCGGCGGCTACGCCCTGCTGGTGCCCCTGATCCTGACATCGGCCATTTCCTACGGCGTCACCCGCCTCTTCGAAAAGTACTCCATCTATACCAAGCGGATTGCCGCCAGCGGGGAACTGCTTACCCACGACTCGGACCAGGCTGTGCTGACGCTGATGAAGACCGGATCGCTGCTGGAGACCGATTTCCTGAGTGTCCGCATCGACGCCTCGCTGCGGGAGATGGTGGAGGTCGTGTCCCGTTCCCGCCGCAACATTTTCCCCGTGGTGGACGCCAAGAACCGCTTCCAGGGCTATGTCTCCCTGTCCGATATCCGCCAGGATATGTTCCGCACGGACCTGTACGACAGCCGGCACGTCTATAATTATATGAAGACCGCCCCGGAGTACGTCCATCCCGACGAGCCGATGGATTCGGTGATGCGCAAGTTCGAAAAGACCGGCGCCTGGAACCTGCCGGTGGTGGGGGAGGACCGTACCTACCTGGGCTTCCTGTCCAAGTCGCGCATCTTCAATGCCTACCGGAACGAGCTGAAGGGCTTTTCACAGGACTAATATGAAAGAACTATATATCAAACAGATAGCGAGTACGCTGAAGGTACAGCCCTGGCAGGTGGAAAACTGCGCCGAACTCTTTGACGAAGGCTGTACCATCCCGTTCATCAGCCGTTACCGCAAGGAACGCACCGGCGGCCTCAGCGATATCGAGGTGGCCGAAATCAAGCATTGGGTAGAGGTGTACGCCGAAATGGAGAAGCGAAAGGCTTCCATCCTGAAGACCATCCAGGAGCAGGAACGCCTCACCGATCCGCTGCGCCAGAAAATCGAGAACTGCCTCAGCAGCAGCGAGTTGGAGGACCTCTATCTGCCCTATAAGCCCAAACGCAAAACGCGGGCGACAGTGGCGGCGGCCAAAGGCCTGGAGCCCCTGGCCGACCTCCTGTGGAAAGGCCGCTCGCGGGATCCCCGTCACGACGCCTCCGCGTTTGTGAAAGGGGAGGTGCAGGATGTGGAAGATGCCCTGCAGGGCGCCCGCGACATCCTGGCCGAGCGTTTCAGTGAGACGGCCCCCGTCCGGGAGCACCTCCGGGGCATCTACCGGACCCGCCGCGTACAGTCGCAGGTGACCAAGGCCGGCCAGACGGCCCCCGAAGCTGCCAAATACCGCAGCTATTTCAATTTCAGCCATCCCATCGCCACCATCCCTTCCCATAACTTGCTGGCGATGCTCCGGGCCCGGGACGAAGGCTACCTGCGCGTGGAGATTGACGCTGACGGCGAGAAGTGCGGCAACAAGATCTATTACGACTATTGCCAGGCGCAGGGCTATCCGCAGCCGGAGACGGGCCGCCAGGTCCGCGAGGCCGTGGACGATGCCTGGAAGCGCCTGCTGGATCCTTCCATTACCGGGGAAGTGCTGCGCGAAGCCAAGGAAAGGGCCGACGCCGAATCGGTCCAGGTGTTCGGGGAAAACCTCCGCCAGCTCCTGCTGGCTCCGCCTGTGGGACAGAAGCGGGTGATGGCCATCGACCCGGGTTTCCGTACCGGCTGCAAGGTGGTCTGTCTGGATGCGCAGGGAAACCTCCTCAGGCACGACGTCATTTTCCCGCATCCGCCTGTGTCCAAAAAGATCGAAGCCATTACCAAGGTGGCAGATCTGGTGGAAGAATTTGATATTGAGGTGATTGCCATCGGGAATGGTACCGCCGGCCGGGAAACCGAGGATTTCATCCGGAAGGTGGGCCTGCCGGAGAGCGTTCGCATCTTTTCCGTCAGCGAAGACGGGGCTTCCGTCTATTCCGCTTCCGACGTGGGCCGCGAAGAATTCCCTGAGCAGGATGTCACGGTCCGCGGGGCCGTCTCCATCGGCCGGCGCCTGATGGATCCCCTGGCTGAACTGGTAAAGATTGGCCCCAAATCCCTGGGCGTCGGTCAGTATCAGCACGACGTGGACCAGACCCTGCTGAAAGAGAAGCTGGACAATACCGTGGAAAGCTGCGTGAACAGCGTGGGCGTGAACCTGAATACGGCCAGTCCCTATCTGCTGCAGTATGTGAGCGGCCTGGGGCCGGCCCTGTCCAAGGCCATCGTCGAGTACCGGGCCAGCCACGGGGGCTTCCGCTCCAGGGAGCAGCTCCGGGAAGTGCCCCGCCTGGGCGCCAAGGCTTTCCAGCAGTGCGCCGGTTTCCTGCGCATTCCGGGCGGCACTCAGCCGCTGGACAATTCCGCCGTGCATCCGGAAGCCTACCATCTGGTGGAAAAGATGGCCAAAGACCTGAAAGTGAGCGTGAAAGAGCTGGTGGGGAACGCTGAGCTGTGCCAGCGCATCCATGCCGGGGACTATGTGGAAAAAGACTTCGGCCTGCCGACCATCCACGACATTCTGCAGGAGTTGCAGAAGCCCGGCCGGGATCCGCGGGAAACGGCGCGGGAATTCAGTTTTGCCGACGATATCCGGGAAATCGACGATCTGAAACCCGGGATGGAACTGCCCGGCATCGTGACCAACCTCACGGCCTTCGGGGCCTTCGTGGATATCGGCCTGCATGAGAACGGACTCATCCACGCCTCCCAGATGGGGGTGAAGGGGATGGCGGTGCCGTCCAAGGTGCTGAAGCTGCACCAACAAATTATAGTCCAGGTACTTAGCGTGGACCTGGAGCGAAACAGAATCGGACTTAGACTTGTGAAATAGATCATGGAAAAAGTGAAGACGTACGTGGCCGCCGTGCTGGCCATCCTGTTTTGGGGACTGTCCTTTATCTGGTCCAACCGCCTGGTGGTCCAGGGAATCCCCGTAGAATATTTCCTGCCCATCCGCATCTTTTTTGCGGCGGTGCTGCTGCTGATTTTTAACATCATCAGCGGATACAGCATGAGAATCCGCAGGCACGACATGTTTACCTTCTTCCTGCTGGCCGCCTGCGAGCCCTTTATCTATTTCTTCTGCGAAACCTATGGCATCCAGTTTACGGGTTCGCCCACCATCAGTTCCCTGGTGATTGCCAGTACGCCGGTTGTGGCCATCTTTGCGGGTGTTATCTTCTTTAAAGAACACATTACCTGGCAGCACATCGTGGGAATGGCCATCTGCCTGGTGGGCCTGATTATGGTCACCCGCGCCAGCCGCGGGGACAGCCGCCTGTTCTATTTCGGCCTGGCCGTCCTGGTGCTGGCCGTCATCGCCGAGGTGGCGTATGCGTCCTTTACCAAGGCCTTGTCGGACGGGTACAAACCCTCGGTAATCGTTATGTATCAGTTCTTTATCGGCTCGGTGTTTTTCCTCCCGCTGTTCCTTACCCGCGGTATGGAGCACTACACGCCGGAGGTATATAACGCCTGGGGATTCTGGGAACCGGTGCTGTGCCTGGCGGTGCTCTGCTCCTGCGTGGCGTTTGTTCTCTGGGCCTATGCCATCGGAAAACTGGGCGTGGCCAAGTCCAGTATTTTCCAGGCCCTGAACCCCGTCGTGACGGCCCTGGCGGGCTTCGTCCTGGGCGATGAGGTTCTGCACGGGGGACAGTGGGTTGGTCTGGGAATTGCCGTTCTGGGCGTTGTCCTGACGCAGTTGGACCTGGGCAAGAAGAACCTGCTGGAAGGCCTGATCCGGCATAAACAATAATCTTCGGAAATTTTCGTATATTTGTAAATGTCCGAACTTTAGCATCGCTGCATTATGAAACTGTCCCGTCTTGTCTTTGTCGCCGCTCTGCTGGCGCTGGGTGCTCCGCTTTTTGCTCAGGAAACCCCTTCATGGATCCGTAAGAACGCCATCTCTCCCGATGGTGAAATCCTGGCATTCAGCTACAAAGGGGACATCTTTACCGTCCCGGTCACCGGCGGAGAAGCCCGTCAGCTCACTTCCAACCGGGCCTATGAAAGCGACCCCGTCTGGAGCCCCGACGGACTGACCCTGGTGTTCTCTTCTACCCGGGAAGACAGCAAGGACCTGTATGCAGTGGCCCGTGAAGGCGGCAGCGTCCGGCGACTGACCGACCTCCCCGGCAACGAAATACCCCTGGCCGTCACGGCCGATGGGACGGTATATTTCTCCTGGTCCAACAGCGATATGCAGAGCCCCGGCTTCGACGGATTCCCCGGCGAGGCCGCCGTTTACAAGACCAGCCTGAGCGGTGCGGCACCCCGTCTGGTGACCTCGCTCACGCTTTCGGCCATGAGTTTTAACGCAGTGGGCGATTTTCTGTACGAAGACTGGAAGGGCTATGAGGACCCGCTGCGCAAGCACCACACCTCTTCGGTTACCCGCGACATCTGGTTCTGCCAGACTTCGGCCCCCGGCGCCATCGACGGAAAATCCACCTTCACGAAGCTCTCTGCCTATGAGGGGGAGGACCGCAATCCCGTCTTCGCCGCCGACAATGACACCTTCTATTTCCTGAGCGAACAGGATGGCAAGACTTCCAACGTGTACCGCAGCAGCCTGTCCAATCCCGCGGAGCAGGTGCAGCTGACCTTCTACGAAAAGAACCCCGTCCGCTTCCTGTCCGTGGCCCGTAACGGCAGCTATGCCTACTCCTATAACGGCGACCTGTATGTGAACGACAAGAAGGTCGATATCATCGTTTACCGCGACGAGGACCAGCGGGACATCAATCCGCTTACGCTCCGAAGTGCCACCTCCATGGCCGTTTCTCCGAGCGGGAAAGAAGTGGCGCTGGTCATGCGGGGCGATGTTTTCGTGACCTCCGTTGAATTCGGCACCACCCGCCGGATCACCAATACGCCGGAGCAGGAGCGGGGCGTGAGCTTCTCCAAGGACGGCCGGGAACTGTACTATGCATCGGAACGGGGCGGTTGCTGGAGCATCTACAAGAGCTCGCTTTCCCGCAAGGAAGACCAGTATTTCACCTACGCGGTGGACCTGAAGGAAGAACGTGTGAGCCCGGAAGGGGAGACATCCTTCCAGATGGAGGTGTCGCCTGACGGCAAGTGGCTGGCCTACCTGCGCGACCGTACGGAACTGGTGATTCTGCCCACGAAGGGCGGTACTCCCAAGAGCCTGCACAAAGGCGTGAACTATTCTTATTCTGATGGGGACCAGTCCTTTGCATGGAGTCCCGACAGCCGCTTCCTCCTGACCGGCTGGGCGGCTGACGGCGGCTGGAACAATGCGGATGTCGCCCTGGTCGATATCGAATCCGGCGCCATCACGAACCTGACCCGCAGCGGCTATTCCGACGGCAGTTTCCGCTGGGCGCTGGGCGGCAAGGCCATGACATGGGAAAGCGATAAGAACGGCTACCGCAGCCACGGAAGCTGGGGCTCCCAGGACGATGTCTATATCATGTTCTTCGACGGAAAAGCCTATGCGGAATTCGGCCGCAGCAAGGAAGAGAAGGAGATTGACAAGATGCTCCTGGGCGAGAAAGCCGTGGAGAAGGCAGAAAAGAAAGAGAAGAAGGACAGCCTGGCCGGGAAGGTGGAAAAACTGGTGCCGGACCTGGAGAACCGCGACGACCGCGTCCGCCGGCTCACCCGTTTCTCCAATGCCCTGGGGGACCATTATCTGACCAATGACGGCGATAAGCTGTATTTCACCCAGCGCCTGGAAAGCGGCTTCGACCTGTGCGTGCTGGATATCGAGAAAGGAAATGTTACCGTGCTCAAAAAGGGCGTTCACGGCCGTTTGACGCCTTCCCAGGACGGAAAGTACCTGTTTATTTTCCAGGGTGCCACCCTGTCCCGCATGGATCTTTCCACCAACAAGGACAAGGCCGTGAGCTTTAGCGGTGAGTTTGAGTTCAAGCCCCAGCAGGAGCGCGCTTACATCTTCGAGCACTGCTGGAAACAGGTGAAGGAGAAATTTTATGTGCCGGACCTGCACGGGGTGGACTGGGATTACTACCATGACAATTACGCCCGCTTTATCCCGTATCTGAATAATGACTACGATTTCGCGGACCTCCTGTCGGAGATGCTGGGCGAACTGAACGGTTCCCATACCGGCGCCCGTTACCGTCCGCGTTCTTCCCGGAACCTGGGGCACCTGGGCGCCCTGTACGATCCTGCCTACAGTGGTGACGGCCTTTTGATTGCCGAAATCCTTCCCGGCGGCGTGCTTTCCAATGCGGATCCGGACATCAAGGCTGGCGACAAGATCCTCGCCATCGAAGGACACGCCATCAAGGCCGGAGAGCCCTGGATGCCGTACTTGTACAACCGGGTGGGGAAGAAGACCGTCCTGAGCATCAAGACCGGCGGAAAGGAGAAGGAGTTCATCGTGACGCCTGCCGCCAGCGATGGCAGGCTCCTGTACCGTCGTTGGGTGCGCCAGCGCGAAGAGATGGTGGAGAAACTATCCGGCGGCCGTGTGGGCTATGTGCACGTGGAAGGGATGGATTCGCCCAGTTTCCGCGAACTGTATTCCAAGGCCCTCGGGAAATACCGCAGCTGCGAGGCCCTTATCGTGGATACGCGCCATAACGGCGGCGGCTGGCTGCACGACGACCTGGTCACCTTCCTGGGCGGCAAGGAATACTGCCTGTTCACGCCCCGCGGACAATACATCGGCCACGAGCCGTTTAACAAATGGACCAAGCCCAGCTGTGTGCTGATGGGCGAGGATAACTATTCCGACGCTTCCGGTTTCCCGTATGCCTACCGTTCGCTGGGCCTCGGAAAACTCATCGGCGCACCCGTACCCGGCACGATGACGGCCGTATGGTGGGAATCGCAGATCAACGGCCTGATGGTGTTCGGCATCCCGCAGGTGGGCAACTTCGGCGTGGCCGACCAGCGTTACCTCGAGAACTTCCAGGTAGAACCGGACATCAAGGTGTATAATGATCCCGCTTCCGTCCTGAGCGGCCGCGACCTGCAACTGGAGGCCGCCGTGGCGGAAATGTTGAAAGAAATCCAGCAGTAAGCCTATGGACAAGAAACTGGTCATCATCCCTACTTATAACGAGAAAGAGAACATTGAGGACATCCTGCGGGTGGTATTCGCGCTGGAAGGACAATTCCATGTGCTGGTGATTGACGACGGCTCCCCGGACGGAACGGCCGCCATCGTCAAGGGCCTGCAGCCGGAATTCCCCGAGCGCCTGTTCCTGGTGGAGCGTAGCGGCAAACTGGGTCTGGGAACCGCCTATCTGACGGGCTTCCGCTGGGCCCTGGAGCGGGATTATGACTTTGTTTTCGAGATGGATGCCGACTTTTCGCACAACCCTTCGGACCTGCTGCGCCTGCACCAGGCCTGTGCGGAGGGCGGTGCCCAGGTGGCCATCGGTTCCCGTTACTGTAACGGGGTCAGCGTGGTGGACTGGCCCATCTCCCGCATCATCATGTCCTATTTTGCCTCGGCCTATGTCCGGATGGTGCTGGGGATGCGGGTGTACGATACCACCGCCGGTTTTGTCTGCTACAGCCGTCAGGCGCTGGAAGCCATCGACCTGGACGGCGTCCGGATGAAGGGTTACGGCTTCCAGATCGAGATGAAATACACCGCCTGGAAACGGGGCTGTACACTGAAAGAAGTGCCCATTATCTTCACCAATCGGCAAAAAGGCACTTCCAAGATGAGCGGCGGGATTTTCGGCGAAGCGTTCTGGGGTGTCATCGCCCTCCGCTTCCGCCGCTTCTGAGCCTGCTGTTTACCACTGATGATTCAGAACCCTGGGCGCGACGGAGAGCGTAATCCAGGTCCAGAAAAGGCGGCCATCTTCGGAGGCGCGCTTGAGTTGCTTCATGGTGTCGGTGCCGAACATATAGGATACCCCGACCGACAGGGAAGCGTCTTTCAGGAAGTTCCAACCGGCCTGGAACTCGAATTCATGCCCTAAGGTAGGAGCCACCTGGTCGGTGATATCGGCGGTGATGGCCAGGTAGTGATAGGATAGGCCCATCGACAGGTTCTTGATGGGTTTGACGCGGCCGCTGATATAGGCATTCTGCAGACCCGGGGAGAAGCCGTTCCGGTAGGCGCTGACATAGAAGAAATCCATGGCACCGTAAAACTTGTGATGGGAGCCATAGACCGGACTGAAGCCCTTGATTACGGTGTGGCGGATCAAACCGATGTCCTTTCCCTTCGGAACGGCGAATTTATCGTCTCCGCTCAGATAATCGTATCCGACGTCGAAGCCGAATACCTCGGACGGATCTACGCTGGCCTTGACACTGGCCATCCAGGCGTCGATCTTCTGCCGCATTTCATTCTCGCCCATTTGCTTGTAATAGGCGGCTTCCACCGACCAGCGCTCGGGATGGTATTTGACGTAGGTGCCCAGCACCTGCTGCCATTTCACGCATTCGTCTTCTTCACCCCTTTCACCGCTCTGCATGCCGATGTTCATCACCAGCAGCGAAGCGCCTAGCGGAAATACGGGGACGTCATAATGGTACCAGCCTATCTGCATCGTCTTGTAAGGCTGGGAACCGCCGGTATAATAGCTGCCGCCCAGGACGGTGTTTTCGGGGTTCTGGTTGTAGGCGACCACGGCATGCACCTTATGTCCGTGCCCTTCATAACCGAGCCGCAGGACATCGTGGGTGTTGCCGGTCATGGACCAGTCATCGGGGCCGACGATACGTTCGTCGTCATAGGACAGGGCCTGCCGTCCCAGTTGGGCGAAGAGCCCGTTGTTGGTGGTGAACTTGGCCCAGGCCTCGTAGATCGCGAGGCTCCCGGCGTCTCCCTGTCCCCAGATGGCTGCGTGCTGGGGAACGGCCCGAATCTGGATGTGGGGCCGCGTGTATTCCAGGGCTACACGGGTTCGTCCCAGGAGAAAGGCGCAATGGTCCGAGATGGGTGTGCCGTCCTGCGCCTTTGCCCGGTCGGACATGCCGCCGTCGCGGATTTCTCCGCGGCTGAGCATCTGGATGTCGATGCTGAAATGGTTATTCTTTTCCTTTTCCTGCGCCTTTGCCTGCAGTCCCAGAAGCAGCGCAAGGGCAGCGATGAGCGGGTAGGTAGCGTTTCTCATAGGTCGGAATTTTTCGGATTCTCCGCTAAGATACAAAAAATTCCGGGAACAGCCCTAGCGGGCACCGCCGCCGTGACCGCCGCCGTGGCCGCCGCTGCCGCCGCCGAAGGAGATGGAGCCGCCACCGCCGGAGGAGCGTCTGGATGCAGCCTCACTGGCCCTGCGGTCGGCGTCCCGCTTCAAGGCAGCCGCGACCATGGCCGTGGAGGAGGTATTGACATCGCTTAGGATCAGGTAGGTGGTGGCCGTATCCATCATGTTGGATTCGCGGGTGTAATCCTCCATCAGCTTGGGGAACAGCTTTTCGAAGTTTTTGGCCACCTTGTCGGCAATGCCCAGCGAAGCGGCCAGTACCATGTACTGCTTCCATATATTCACTTCGGGCGCTTCCCGCTGATCCATAATGGTAAAGTCTTTCAGGAAGTTCATGAATTCCACGGCGTGGCAGCGCTCCTGTTCAGAAACCGATTGCCAGCGCGCCATTCCACTGTCTATGGCTTCGGAAGGCCAGGAAACCACTTGAGAATCGTGCTTGAAGGACCATGTCTTGAATTCATTCTTCTCTAACAAGAAGTTTTTGCCGGCGGCCTCCAGGGCGGCGCGGTACACCTTCTTTTCCATCGCGTCTTTAAAGCTCAGCTCTTGGTTTTCCTTGACAAAGCGAAGGTTTACGCGCTGATCGTTCGCCGGGTCCCTTTCCACCTTCAACAGACCTTCCTGGATCCATTTCAGGAAGTAGGCACTTACCAGATCGGGGAACTTTTTGCTGTAGTTTTCCACCAGGTGGTCGCCCTCACATAGCAGGCTGTAAAGGGCTGTGGGGTTGCCGCCCAGCGGAACATCGCGCCACCATCCGTCAATCTTGGATTTGCCGAAGATTTTCTTGGACCAGTGCCGTCCGGATACCCGCCAGTAAACCAGGCAGGCCGCCCGGAACAGGATCAGGCCAATGAAGCCCGCGATGGCAAGCAGGATGCCGTAGCCCAGGATTCGGCCCGCAATCTCTTCAAAGTCCCGGGAATCGTCATCGCTGCCGTAATTACTGCCCTCGAACGCCTCTTCCTGCACATCTTCCCATTTCTGATCGGCCTTGACAGTAGGGGAGAACAGGCCCTTGTCGAACTGAATCATAGCCGAGAAGAAGCTCCGATACTGGAAAGGCTCCGAGGATTCGAACCAGATGGCTCCGTCTTCCAGCCCCGATTCGCCTACCATGCCGAAGCCCCAGAAACGGACGTTGCAGTTTTCTTCGTCCGTCCAGAACCATGCATCGCCGCCGGTTTTGTTGAGGAATACGATGGAGGCATGCTGCGGTTTCACCGACCATTCGTCGTTCAGGAAATGCCAGTGGAAGCCATCGCATTCCCCAAAGTCAAGTACCAGGTTCTCAATGACATAGTAGAGGGTAAAGACGTGGTCTCCCATGGAGCCCAGCCCCCAGCACAGTTCGATGTCGCCGCCGCCCTTGGGGACAATGCCGCAGCGCCGGGCCTTCTGTTCCAGGGAGCGGTTGGATTTCCATCCTTCGCCCTCGTTCTCGAATTCCTCGTCATTTTCAAACACGCGGAATCTGGTGATGCGGCTTTTCCCGGGATTGTCGATGGGGATGTACCATTCCGTTCCTTCGGTGACCCTAAGGTCCCATTTCTGGATCACGAGGGCATGGCCGTTTTCGTAAAGGCACACGGCGGTCTCGATATCCCTGATTTCCTGGGCTGATACCAGCGTAGAAAGGATCGCAAAAAGGGTAAGGAATAGTAATTTTTTCATATGCAATGACTTAGGCAGTCAAAGATACCGAAAAAACTCTATTTAAGCAATGGCCTGCTGAAACATTTTGATAAGGGCCTGGGCCGAATGGGCGATGTCGTACTGCTCCATGGACTTGATATAACGCTTGCCTTCTTCCCAGCGCTCCTGGGGATGGGAGAGCCACCAGTCCATCTTTCGGGCCAGCTCCTGATCATCCTTTTCCTGGAAAATGCTGCGGTCGTCCAGCGCAAACTGGTAGGTACCGGTGTGCCTGCCTTTCGCAATGACGGGCACGGCACCTTGCTGCAAGGCTTCCATGATGGAAAGGCCTTCCACCTCGGTGGTGGCGCAGTGGATGCAAAGATCGGCCCCGGCGGCAAGGGCCCTGAGTTCATCCCTGGTGCAGAACATAAATTCCGGCTTGTACTTCACAACACCGTCTTCGTACAGTTTCATGGCCATGCGCTTGTACTGCTTCGCCTTGGGCCCATGGCCTGCGAACTGGAGCTGAATCCGGTCTGCAAAAGCCGAATGGCGGATGGCGCGGATCAGCGTGGGCTGATCCTTCTCCTCTGAAAGCCGGCCGATATAAACCACCTTGAGGGGACGCTGGAGATCCAGATAGTCTTCCGGGGGGACATCCGGACGGATGGAGGCATCCGGGACAAGCCCGTTGGAGATTACGTGAAGCTTGGCCTTAAAGTGGTGCCGAACCAGTCTGTCACATACATTTTGTGTGGGGCACTGGATGTGAGACCAATCATTGAAAGCCAAATCCCTCCAGGCATTGAGAAGGAGGAAGCTGGCTGTCTTGCACCAGCCCAGCCAAAGGGAGGAAAAAACGTTCTCCGGATGCAGATGGTAGGTCCCTGTGACGGGTTTTCCGAGCTTCTTTGCTATCTTGTAAGCATTGACCTCCAGCACGAAAGGCTCTTCCATATGGACCACATCAGCCCAGCGAATGGCTTCTTCCAAAATCTTTTTGTCCGTAGAGGCAAAGTGATAGCCCTGGGCATCTATAATGGGCTGGACAAGCGGGAAATGGTACCACTTGAGCCGGTAATAGGGCTGGGGACCGCCCAGGTCATCGTTGGGGCCGGAAACAACACGAACGTCCTGTCCGGCTGCCTTCAGGGCCTCAACGGTTCGTCTTGCCGATGCCGACAGGCCATTTCCCGTAGCATAAAAATTATTCAGGATAAAAAGTATTTTCATGTCATTCAAATTAAGGCGGCAAAAATACGCGAATTACCAGCAATTATCTTCTCATATATTCCTCAATGTTGTGCAGTTTTTCCTGCTGCCTGTCCAATAGTGGAAAAATTGCTTACTTTTGCAGAATTATCGTGCAGGCCCATGAACCAGAATGAAAAGCTCAACCAAAAGCAGCTGGACAATCGTCAGATGTCCAGAATCGATCTGTCCCGTACAGAATGGTGGGGAAACTTTCAGGACGATATCTTTATTCTTCATAACCCCAGCTTCAAAAGTGGCTGGGAGCCGTATAAACTCAAACAGGTTCTGGTGGTCCTCTGTCACCAGGGCAACGGTTATGGCGCCGTAAATTTGCGTCCCATCCATTTGCAGAAGAATACGCTCCTGATAGCGCTTCCTTCGCAAATTGTGGAATCCCAAAAGGTTGATGAGGACTTCAAAGGGACCTTTTTGGTCTTATCGGAGCGCTTTCTGTCCCGTATCAACATCGGAGACGCTTATCTTTTCCTCAGGAATGTGCAATTCAACCCCGTTTACCAGTTGGATGACAAGATGGCAAGCGTATTCCGTTCGCTGACAGACCTGTCAAGCAATCTGATATTAAGCAGTGACGACAAACCCGGCATGGAGGAAATCTTCAGCCTGATCGCACGGCTGTTCTATCTTTTGTCCTGCCGGATCATCAACCTGTCTTCTCCGGAAAATGAAACGGGCCAGCGCCAGGGGGAGGTCATGATGCAGTTTCTGCAGCTTCTGAATCTCCATTTCAAGGAACACCGCGAGGTCGGTTTTTATGCCGACAAGATGAATATTACGGCCAAATACATGACTACGCTTGTCAAGAAAGCCAGCGGAAAATCGGCCCTGGAGTGGATTGAAGATTATGTTATCCTGGAGGCCAAGGCGCAATTGTCATCCACCGTCAACACGGTTCAGCAAATTGCATTTGACCTGAATTTCCCCAGCCAGTCCCTGTTTGGCCGATACTTCAAGCGGGCAGTGGGCATGTCTCCTTCTGATTACCGGGCCTCACTTCGGGTATTTCAATGATGACGGTACTGATTACTGGCGGGAGCTCGGGTATGGGCTTGGAATATGCGCGGCAGCTTGCTGATCGTGGTTATGATCTTGTCCTGGTGAGTAACCGGCAGGAGGAGCTGGACAGTGCAGCGGAAGCACTTCGTGCGCACTTCCCGGTCCATGTAACGACCCGTTTTCAGGACCTCTCGGCTCCTGATGCAGCAGACCATCTGTTTGAATGGTGCACGCAGACGGTTCTGCCTGATGTAGTCGTCAACAATGCCGGCATGTTCTTTTTCAAAGAGTTGCAGACAGAAGATCTGGACAGGGCTCAGGCCATGGTGAACCTGCATATTGTCACCATTACCCGGATGTGCATCCTTTTCGGCAACGCCATGAAGCAGCGCGGAAGCGGTTATATCCTGAATGTATCGTCCATGGCCGCCAGGATTCCGGCACCGGGCATTACCATTTATTCAGCTACTAAGGCATACCTGAAAAGTTTCGGCCGATCTCTCTCCTATGAATTGAGGCCGTATGGTGTTAGTGTCACAACCGTTTGTCCTGCAGCGATTGTCACGCCGCTGTACCGTCTGAGCGAAGACAAGATGCGCCTGGGCGTGCGGCTTGGCCTTATCAAGACCCCGCAGTGGCTGGTGAAACGGGCCTTGAGAGCGATGTTCCGCCGCCGGAGGGTGGTGAGTCCCGGTTTTATGAACGTATGGCTCCCGCCGCTAGTCGCCCTGCTGCCGGGGCCGCTGGTGGCCTTTATCTGGAAAAAAATCAAATGATGTTTGATCCCCACACATTCAATATCTTCCTGACTGTGATGACATGCATCGCAGTTGTGGTATTCATTTCGCTGTACCGCGTCAATGCCGGATACGGCCGGTTTTATACCCCCAAGTGGGGACCGTCTGTGGATAATCACTTGGGCTGGGTCCTGATGGAGGCGCCGGTCTTTGTGGCCATGCTGCTGCTCTGGTGGTTTTCCGACCGTCGCAGCGACGTGGTCAGGCTGGTTTTCCTGCTTCTGTTCGAATCCCACTATTTCCACCGCTCATTCGTTTTCCCGATGCAGATGCGCGGGCACAGCCGCATGCCGCTGTCGATCGTGCTCTCGGGCGTGCTTTTCAATACGCTGAACGCCTTGATGCAGGGCGGATGGATCTTTTATGTTTCACCCCTGGACCGTTATCCCTTGTCCTGGCTCACCAGTTTGCCGTTCATCGTCGGAACGGTCATCTTCCTGTCCGGCATGTTCGTCAACATTCAGTCCGACAATATCATCCGGAACCTGCGAAAGCCCGGTGATACGGCGCATTACCTTCCCCGAGGCGGAATGTTCTCGTATGTGACCAGCGCCAATTATTTTGGAGAGTTCATGGAGTGGGCAGGCTTTGCTATCCTTACCTGGTCTTGGGCCGGTGCGGTATTCGCTCTCTGGACCTTTGCGAACCTGGCGCCGCGTGCCGCCCGCATATACGACCTCTATCAGCAGGAGTTCCCCGGACAGCTGAATCCCCGCACCAAGCGCATCATTCCCTTCCTGTATTGATATGATAGCCTCTCCCGTCTTTACGCCCTTCCAAATCGGCCCTGTAACCCTGCGGAACCGGATTATCCGTTCGGCAGCCTTTGAGAACATGGCCTATGGCAACAGCCCGTCGCAGGACTTGTTCGACTATCACGTAGCCGTGGCCCGGGGCGGCGTGGGAATGACCACGCTGGCCTATGCGTCCGTCAGCCGGAGCGGGCTCTCGTTTGACGGGCAGCTCTGGATGAGGGAGGAGATTGTCCCGGGCCTGAAAAAGATTACCGATGCCGTGCACGAGGCCGGGGCCAGGTGCTCCATCCAGCTGGGCCACTGCGGCAATATGACGCACCGTGCCACCTGCGGCTGCATGCCCGTGGGCGCTTCCAGCGGCTTTAATCTGTATTCGCCCACCTTTGTCCGCGGCCTCAAGGTTTCAGAGATCGATGCCCTGGTGGAAGACTTTGGCCATGCCGTAGAACTGGCGAGGGAAGCGGGCTTTGACTGCGTGGAAATCCACGCCGGACACGGGTATCTGATCAGTCAATTTCTTTCGCCTTACACCAACCATCGGAAGGATGAATACGGCGGCTGTCTGGCTAACCGGATGCGGCTGATGCAGCGTGTGATCCGGCGCGTGATAGAAGCTGCAGGTGACGATATGGGTGTGGTGGTGAAGATGAATATGCACGACGGATTCCGCCGCGGTATGCAGGAGGACGAGTGCCTGGAGGTGGCCCGGGAACTGGAAAGGCTGGGGGTGCACGCCATCGTACTGTCGGCCGGCTTTGTGAGCAAGGCACCGATGGAGGTGATGCGCGGGGCGATGCCGCTGCGTACGATGACCCATTATATGGATATGCGCAAATTCTGGTGGCTCAGGGCCCTGGTAAGGGTATTCGGCCGGCAGATGATTCCCACCGTGCCGTATAAGGAAGCCTATTTCCTGGAGGACGCGCTTAAGTTCCGCGCTGCCGTGAAGCTGCCGCTGGTTTATGTGGGCGGCATGGTTTCCCTCCGGAAGATGGAAGAAGTTCTGTCCGCTGGCTTTGACGGCCTGCAGATGGCCAGGGCGCTGATACGGGACACAGATTTTGTCAATAAATTGCAAAGTGGGGCGATAGACTGCAGCCCCTGCGGCCACTCAAACTATTGTATCGGCCGGATGTACACTTTGGAAATGAAATGCCATCAATGTGTGGCCGATCTTCCTGGTCGGCTGCAGCGGGAGGTGGAAAAAGCAGAAGAAAAATGGAAATAAAAGGAAGAATCATCGTTACCGGCGCTACGGGTGGTATGGGCGCCGCCGCAGTAGAGGCTCTTGCCAAAGAGGGGCATCCCGTGCTGATGGCTTGCCGGAACAGGAAAAAGGCCGAAGCCGTGCGGGCCGATATCCTTCGGCGCATTCCCGGCGCCAAGCTGGAAATTGGCTCGTTGGATTTATCCTCCATGGACTCGGTACGGGCTTTTGCAGAAAGCGTCGAGCCGGGCTCGGTTTCGGCCCTCTTCAACAACGCCGGCATTATATCGAGAGGCTTCAGCATAACGGAAGACGGCCTTGAGAACACGTTCTCTGTGAACTACTTCGGTCCCTGGCTGCTTACCCGGCTCCTGCTTCCCAAACTGCCGCAGGACGCCCGTATCGTGAACATGGTGTCGCTGACCTGCCGCTTCGTATCCATTAATGAGGCCTCCCTTCGGCCCGCCGAAAAAGCCTTCAGTCAGCTGAGGACCTACGCCAAGGCCAAACGGGCGATGGTTTCCTTCTCCCAGGAGCTGGCGCGAAGGTATCCGCTCCTGCACGTCAATATGGCTGACCCAGGTGTCGTTGGCACAGACATGATTGACCTGGGCTGGTGGTTTGACCCTATTGCCGATGTCCTGGTAAAGCCCCTTTTCAAAAAGCCGCTTTCCGGCGTCCAGCCCGCTCTTCGCGCCCTCCGGGAAGAAAAGCAAAACCGTTATTATGTAGGAAAACAGTGCAAGGCCATTCCGACCCGGTATATCAATCCTTCCCTGGACGAAAGGCTATGGGAAGAAACTCAGAAACTCATGCATCTATGAAAAAAGTATCAGTCATCTTAGCGATTCTATGTCTGTGCCAGACCCTTCAGGCGCAGCAGTTGTACAATATGGGGTTTGACACCTGGTCCAAACAGGGACGTACGTGGAATCCTTTCCCGAAGGATGCCAGTGAAGCCCAGCGTGTCTGGGACAGTGCCAACGGAGCCATGAAGGTTTTGGGCATCAATACCGCTATGCCTGAATATGACCACGTGGCTGTCCCTGGATCGGGGAAAGCGGCCGCCAAGATCGTCAGCCGGAAAATTACCTGGACCTTTGCGGCCGGCAGTCTGTATACCGGTCATTTTGTCCGCCTCGTCAATTTCTCCGGAATAGAAATGGACAATGGAACGCCTTTCAAAGGCCGTCCCAAGAGCCTGTCCGGTTATTATCACTATCAGCCCGGCGTCGTTGACAATGCCAAGGAGCCCTATCAGTCCATGAAAGGGAAAACGGACATCGGCCAAATTGAAGTGGCCCTGTACGACTGGCCCAAAGCCCTGCGCCTGGTCTCCACGGACGGTCATTTTGATCCGGAAGCGGACCCCCACCTGATCGGAAGGGGAGTGCTGAAATTAACCCAGACGACAGACGGTTACGTCCATTTTGAAATTCCCATCGAATACAGGAGGGATGCTACGCCCACCTATGTGGGCATCAATGTCCTTTCCAGTGCCCTGGGCGAATATTATACGGGCAGCAGCAATACCATCCTCTACATTGACGAATTCCAATTCAACTACTGATATGAAGAAAATGAACATCCCCCTGATGGGCACGCTGCTGGTGCTGTCTGTCATTGTTTGCCCCGTGTTGTATTTCACCGTAGGACCGGCCCTGGACGAGGCCCAGCTGGAAACGCTGAAGATCCTGGGCATCATCGCCGCCTGCAGCGCCGCTTTTTGCTTCATCGTAGGCGAACTGACGGGAAACAATTCCCAGATGGACAAGCTCTGGAGCCTGCTTCCCATTGCCTACACCTGGGTGATTGCCGTGAGGGGCGGAATGAGCGTCCGACTGGTAGTGATGGCCGTTCTGGCAAGCCTGTGGGGAATCCGGCTCACCTTCAACTTTGCCAGAAAGGGCGCATACAAACTCAAATTCTGGGAAGGGGTTGAGGACTATCGCTGGGCGGTGGTCCGTTCCGGACCGGCTTTCCGCAAGCGTTGGGCCTGGGCGGCCTTCGACCTGGGTTTTATCTCCATCTACCAGAATGCGCTGGTGCTGATGACCACCTTTCCTGCATTGGTCGCGATCTCCTCGGACGCGCCTTTTGGCTGGGTCGATGGCCTTGCGGCCCTTCTGATGCTGGGCTTCATCATCTGGGAAACCATTGCCGATGAGCAGCAGTGGGCCTTTCAGACCAAGAAATGGGCGATGCTGGGCGAAGGGAAGAAGTTGGAAGAGCTTCCGGCACCTTATAATAAAGGTTTCAACACCACCGGCCTTTGGGCGCGGAGCCGTCATCCCAATTATTTCGCCGAACAGGGCACCTGGGCCGCTTTTTACGTTTTTTCCATCGGCGCCGGCATGGGCATCGTCAACTGGAGCATTATTGGCGCCCTGCTCCTGATCGTCCTCTTCCAGGGCAGTTCATCCCTGGCCGAAGAAATCAGCGGCGGAAAGTATCCCGAGTACGAAAAGTATTGCCAGAGCGTTCCCCGCTTCTTCCCGGGGAAGAGATATACGGCCTAGCCGCCAGTAGGAAGTGATGGAGATGTCCCTGTTTTTGGGACATCTCCATCATTTTCGGCCTTTTTTGACGGAGATGTCCGTGTTTTCGGGACATCTCCACGTGCTAGCCCGGGAGCCGCAGGGGTATGAGGGGGCAGCGCCCCCTGTATTAAAAGCGAAAAGGGTTCCGAAGCGTTAGCTTTGGAACCCTTTAAGCGGTGCGGACGAGGCTCGAACTCGCGACCCCCGGCGTGACAGGTAATTCAGTCACAGCACAAATGCATAAATATCAATATGTTAAAGAACTATTTTTTCTTGTCACACGCCTATCACACTCCTGTGTCTAAATCATCTGGGCGGCCAGTTGTTCTACGCTGAGATTCAGAAGTGAAGAATTCTCTTCCCGCAGCTGCTCGGCAACGAGAGACTGCATAACAAACCCCGTTGCATCACGAGGTGTCATTCCATATCTGGCTACTAGAAATGCACTCAAGTCGGCCAAAAGGGTGTCAATGCGGATGGTTGTTTCGCTCATATCAAATCTTCTTTAATTCATTCAATGCTTTGTCGGTGCAAAAGCAGTACTGGGTATAACTGCTTCCAAATTGATTGACTCTGTCAATAAAAATTTGAAGGGGGCCGTCTTCCAAATACGTCTTGGGGAACTCACGTTTGAAACGGAAGATTTCCTGGTCCAAGATGGCATCGGCTACTGGACCAATCACAATGTCGTAGTTGTGGTGGAAAAACTCATCGTCCCGATTGCGGATCACAAAACGAGCCCACTCAATACTGAAACCAGGATAGGAAGCAACATTCAGCCCCGCTTCTCTTGCTTTCTTCAAGTTGAAATTGAAGGCGTTTACGGTTATCTCACCCTTTTGCTGAATGCTGACGCGGCGCTTCCCCATCTCCCAGGCCCTGTTCCAACTGGGTGTGAGATAGAAGCCCCGTCCAAAGTCATTCTTGGAATGGCATTCTTTCAGATCCGGTTTCCGGACCTCCACGTTTGAGCCGTGCAGCAATCTCATAAACGTCCTCCGTTATTGGCGCAAACGCGGGACAAATCCTGCAGCACGACAGTGCGGGGAAGCGTCTGTTCGTAACGGAAGCTGCTTTCCAGGAAATCAATCCCTTTGTATACAAGGAGGAACTGATAAGCCTTGGCGAAAGTAAGCTTATTCTCTTCGGCAAACCAGGCAACGCTTGTAGTGATGAACTTCGTCTTCTGCTGCTTTGTAGCGGCACTCTCGTCAATACCAGAGGCGGAAAGTACCAGCTGCTCCCCCATCGCTTCCAGCAGGATAGCGGCGTCTTCTGCCGAGATATGCGTCAAGCCTTTCTCAATCTTGCTGATACTGCTTTTCCCCAGGCCAACCCGGCGCCCGAGTTCCTCCTGGGTAATACCCTTGCTTTTTCGGACGGCCTGAATGGTACTGCCCAGAAGGTTGGATTCCGAAGAAGGTGAAAACTTTGTCTTCATATCGTTTTTTCTTTGATGCAAAAATAGCAAAAGTTTCCGATATGAGCAACTTCTTGGGCGTTTTTTAGATGATATATGATTTACGATTGAGAATAAGATTATCTGTGTAATGTCGTGACACATTTCACTTTAATCTATTGAACTATCGTCAAATAGGTCGTAGAATGTTCCGCCAAAGTTGCCAAAAAATAACAAATTTGGCGGAACATTCAGTGCTTTTAAAGATAACTTGAGTGTGGTTGCGTTGCTTATATCAATAGCATGGCTTTATATAAGCAAAATGATCCATAACGTCACGCTTTGCCCAAATAATAAAATGTCAATCAGTGCGGTTCGTCGAGAATTGGCGGCCTCAACTGAGGAGGAAGTTTCCGCATTTCTCTTTCCAGGGCCATTTTGAACGGTTCAAAGAAATGGCTCCGGACGAACTCCTTTTCTTCCTCTGCAATGGCACCTGTCTGGCGTTCAGTTAAAAGACTTTTACTGACAATGGTGTAATACCAGACACAGGAAATATAATTGCCGTTCCGGTCTCCTACAGTTGATTCATCACCTTCACAGCCTTGATTCGTGAAACAGATACCGTCTGTCACCTGCATAGCATACTGGGCAAATTCACCGTATTCCTGGTACCGTTGCTTGATGCCTTCGTTCAGCTTTATGGGCGTGGGCCTCTTGTTACGGGTGAAATAACGACATATGAGTTCATTAGCTGACATTTCCACGTTTGGCCATACACGTTCCCGGTACCTGCTGAAAAAGTGGCCACAATAATAACTAATGGCACGTGTGCCGATGAAATCCACCGTGTCATCCTTCCGGTAGAGCCAGGTTTCCCATTTGATGATGACACGGCCTGCGTTGTCGGAAGTCACTCCCATATAGTCCACATCTGGTTTTTCCACGTGTTTTGCGGAAGCGGAATAGAAAGATATCAGGTATTTGTTTCTGGATTCCTGATGTGTGTATTCGTAGCATTGCCAGGCCGGGAACCGGCGAACCTTGCGAAACTCCTTGACTACCTTTGGCATAAGGGTATTCGCCCGGATCTTCAGCTTGGGGAGGTCTGCAGCCAACTCATTGTAAACCTCCAGATTGGTCATTGACGGCACTATCATGGCTTTTGGGCATTTATGTTGGATGCAACGACTATTGCTGGCATTGATTTACGGATTTCTTCCAGCAACTCTCCGTCCTCTCGATAATATCCGCAGTTCTTTGCATACTGGGGTTCCGGCTCCTTTGGAGTGCCGTATTTCTTGTAAAGGCAGCAGAAGAGGGGAGAAAGGCCTAATGGCCTGTCATACCCACTACGGTGATACTTGCAAAATTGGCACGTCTTGACATCAATTCCATACTGCCTGGCTGCAGAATAACCGAATTCATAGGGAGACGGACTGCCAAGATAGAAGCTGTCGATACTGGCTTCGAAGATGGCTTTATCGTTGTCTTTAGTCCACACATCCCTGCAGGATTTGAACTCGTCCATATTGGTCACGAAGGCCTTGCCGCTGCGGAACAGGTAGAAGCGCTGAATGCTTCTCAGCGCGAGCGGCTCAGCAATAGAAGACTTCTTTTTAAAGCCGTGGAATTTGGCGAAGCCGATGGTCTCCACGTCGCGGACTTGGCCAAACTTGGCCTCAGGATTCTCGACGATAGGAGCCGACAACAGCGTAGTGATATCTTCCTCAGTCTTTATCCGGATTTCAATTATTCGAAGGCCCGAATCGCGCTTCTTCGGCGTGCTCTTGTGGGACACCTGAATTTCGATAAGTACCGGTTCCCGGTCCGGTTTTGAAGAATTAGTCAGCAGCAGATCAGCGATGTAGTCACCCACTGGCTTTTCTTCCTCGCAGGTATCATAGAACTCCTTGAGATCAAAGGTCTCCAACTTGTGGGTATGACATTCCTCATCCTTTGCAAATAAACATGTTCCAATGTCAGAACACTTGACATCCCGGTAATAACCCACCTCGAAAGGCTCGTCCTTCTCAAACTTTTCTTTAATGAGACGCTTGGCCACCAAGTGGAGGTACGTTTCGGTACCGCAGTGAATCTCATCACCACGATGTGCAAAGTGCCAGTCGCGGACTTCGCCCAGGCGGGCAATCATACCGGTACCGCATCCTATACAGTGATAGGTGTGCCCTTCATTCCTTTCAAGGTACGCCTGCTTTATGGACACTAAACGTCCTTGCTCGTCAAGAGAATAGTTATACTTGACTCCAGCCATAGAAACCTCCTATTTCTCGTTGGGAATCAAGTCCAGATGGGCATTGAGAACGATGGCAATACGGGAAAGAATATCGATACCAGTGGAATACTTTCCCTGCTCGATGCGGGAAAGATTCGCCGCATCAATACCGGTGAGGAGCGCCAGATCTCTAGCCTCCATCTTCTTAGTCTCACGCAGTTCCTTAATGCGCTTGCCTATCCTAACACGTTCACTTTGCCGGTTTCCTTCGTCCATTCCCATAGAGGGGACGGCATTGAGCATAAATTCGCGGAAAATGCGATTCACCATCTGCTCCTTGTCATCGGAGAAGTTGCGGTCGAAGATGAATTCAATTAGGTGGAGGACGTATGCCTTGTACTCATCACTATCATACTTGGCAATGTCTGACATGATTTTGAAGAGTTCGCCGTCTGGCGTTTGAACCTCAACATAATACCTATCGAGAATTTGGGCACGCGACTTTGTCGGAGTGTCCATAAACTTTTTCAAGTTCTTGTCCATATGTCTAATGCCGTATTTGTAGGTGTTGCCGCCACCTTTAAAGGGCTACTTGCTGCAAATATAGAAAAAGAATTACTAATTGGCAAATAAACCAATTAAAACAATGTTACTACATCGAATTAGACGCTGTCACACGCTTGTCACACTCCCGACCTCTTATCCCCCTTTCCAAGGCCCTTGTCACACGCTTGTCACACGCTTGTCACACGATTTTTGCCTTGTTTTTCGATGTTTTTCGGCATTTTTCGGCACTGTTATATCGTTTTTTGCCGAAAACACTGAAAATTGGTCCAAAACAGGACAAAAAGAAAGGGTAACTTACTGACTTTCAGTAAATTACCCTTTCCGCGGTGCGGACGAGGCTCGAACTCGCGACCCCCGGCGTGACAGGCCGGTATTCTAAACCGACTGAACTACCGCACCAAGTTTTCAGTGAACTTCCCTTTCTTTTTTCATTTTTTTTCAAAAAAAGATACCCGGTCGAGATGGCCGGGTACGAGAGGGAAGGTATAATCAAGGGAATTACTCCACGGCAATCTGTTTCTTGGCGTGTTCAATCTCCACCTTCTTCACTTTGGGCATGGTGACGGTGAGGACGCCGTCCTGAACCTTGGCGCTGATGGCTTCGCGGTCGGTGTCATCGGGCAGGAGCATCGTCTGCTGGAACTGGGTGTAAGAGAACTCGCGGCGTACGTAGTGGCCCTTGTTCTGCTCATTTTCCTTGTTCTCCTTCTTCTGCATGTGGATGACCAGGTCGCCGTCATCGTCCAGATGCACGTCGAAATCGGCCTTGGTCATGCCGGGGGCAGCCAGTTCCAAATGGTAGGCTTCCGGGGTTTCCAGTACGTTGATGGCGGGGCAGGTGGCCTTCGGGCGCTCCATCCAGGTATTGTCAAAGAAATCGTTGAAGATGTCGGGCATCCAGGTCTGGTGGTAATTTCTTCTTGCGGGTAACATGGTTTCAGTCTCCTATACTTTAATTGTTTAACATCGTTTCGGGCGCCCCTTAACGGGCGTTCGGCATAGGGAAAGGCAAAAGCGGGGCCAAGACCAAAAATTGCGTAATATATTGACAATCTGTCAGTTAAGTTTGACAGAATGGCAAGAATTCTGCCAAAATGTCGCTTTTGTATCTGACGCTAAAATATCGTATCTTTGCATGCTATGCCGGCAGAAGGAAACATCAGCATCCGCAAGGCGCGGGTGAACAACCTGAAGGAGATTACGGTGGACATCCCCCGCAACCGGCTGGTCGTGATTACCGGCGTGAGCGGCAGCGGAAAATCCTCCCTGGCCTTCGACACCCTTTTCGCGGAAGGGCAGCGCCGTTTTGCCGAAAGCCTCTCGTCCTATGCCCGCCAGTTCCTGGGCCGCATGGTCAAGCCCGATGTGGACATGATCGAAGGCATTCCGCCGGCCATCGCCATCGAGCAGAAAGTGAACATCCGCAATCCGCGCTCAACGGTGGCCACCACCACCGAAATCTACGATTATCTCAGGATGCTCTTCGCGCGTATCGGCCGCACCTATTCGCCCGTGAGCGGGGAAGAGGTAAAGGCACATACGCCGCAGGATGTGCTGGATGTGATGGCCGATGCCGCCGCCCTGGCCCCTTGTGCCTGGTATATCCTGGCCGATCTGCACTGGCAGGGACGCAAGGATCAGGTGGAGCTGATGCTGGCCCTGAAGGAAGAAGGCTTCGGCCGGCTTTTCAGCCCCTCCGGCGGCAGTATATACCAGATAGAGGATGTCCTGCGGATGGATGGGCACTATCCCGAAGACCTGATGCTGCTGGTGGACCGCGTCAAAACCGCCGGTCCCCTGGACGAAGACCTCCGGACCCGGCTGTATGCCTCCATCCAGTCAGCCTTCGACAAGGGTGATGGGGATATGGCGCTGTGGGAACTGCCGGCCCAGGCCGGTTCGGACGCCCAAGCCTCCCTGCGGCGCTTCTGCTCCCGTTTCGAACGGGACGGCATCAGCTTCCGTCACCCCGACGAATATCTCTTCAGCTTCAACAGCCCGCTCGGGGCCTGCCCAGTCTGCGGCGGCCTGGGAAAGATCGTGGGTATCAGCGAGGACCTGGTGGTGCCGGACAAGACCAAGAGCATCTATGACGGCGCCATCGCCTGCTGGCGCGGGGAGAAGATGGGCTGGTTCAAGGACCTCGTGATCAAGAATTCCGAGAAGTACGGCATCCCCATTTTCGAGCCTTACTGCAAGCTGACGCCCGAGCAGAAGCAGACGCTGTGGGAAGCCCGGAGCCATTTCCCGGACGAGACCACCATCTGCGGCATCAACGAGTTCTTCGAGTGGGTCGAAAGCAACCGCTACAAGATACAATATAAGTACATGCTGAGCCGCTACAGCGGCCGCACCACCTGCACCTCCTGCGGCGGCAGTCGCCTGAGAAAGGAAGCCCTGTACGTGAAGGTGGGCGGGAAGACCATCCACGAGCTGATGACCCTGACCGTGGATGAACTGCTCTCGTGGGTTAATTCTGTCATACCGGGCGAAGCGAGTGTATCCCATAGCGGAGATACGCTCACCCCTTCGGGGTTCGGTATGACACTGACTGATTACGAATTGGAAATAGCCGGCAAAACCCTGGAGGAAATCGTATACCGGCTGCAGTGCATTCAGGATGTGGGACTGGGGTACCTGACCCTCTCCAGGACCATGAATACGCTGTCCGGCGGTGAGAGTCAGCGCGTGAACCTGGTTACGGCCCTGGGCAGTTCGCTGGTAGGGTCCCTTTATATTCTGGACGAACCGTCCATCGGCCTGCACCCGCGCGATACCCAGCGGCTCATCGCCGTCTTGAAGCGCCTGCGGGACATCGGCAATACGGTGGTCGTGGTGGAGCACGACGCCGAAATCATTCATGCGGCGGACTGGGTGATCGACCTGGGTCCCAAGGCCGGCGTGAATGGGGGAGAGGTGGTGTTCGAAGGGGCGCTCGTCCCTTCGGGAGATACGCTCGCCCCTTCGGGGCTCGGTATGACAGAAAAGTCCCTGACCCTGCAGTATTTATCCGGCGCTCGGAAACCGTACCAGCGCACGAAGAATCCCTGGCACTACAGCATCACGGTGCAGGGGGCCATGCAGAACAACCTGAAAGACATCGACGTGCAGTTCCCCCTGAACGCCTTCACGGTGGTCAGTGGCGTGTCGGGCAGCGGCAAGAGCTCCCTGGTGGGCGATATCCTGTATCCGGCCCTGCACCGGCGCCTCAATGAAACCGGGGACCTTCCCGGCACTTTCAAGGGCCTGACCGGGGACCTCAGCCGCATCACCCGGGTGGAATACGTGGACCAGAACCCCATCGGCAAAAGCTCCCGTTCCAATGCCGTCACCTACCTGAAAATCTACGACGATATCCGTAAACTCCTGAGCGAACAGCAGTTCGCCAAGATTAACGGCTTCACGCCCTCCTACTTCTCCTTCAACCAGGAAGGTGGCCGCTGCCCCGAATGTCAGGGCGACGGCTACGTGAAAATCGGGATGCAGTTTATGGCCGACGTCACGATGGTCTGCGAATCCTGCGGCGGCAAGCGTTTCAAACCCGATATCCTGGAAGTGCGCTACCAGGGGAAGAATGTGGACGATATCCTGAATATGAGCGTGGAGGAGGCCATCGCTTTCTTCGGCGCGCAGCCGGAGGACGGCGCCAAGACCATCGCCCAGAAATTACAGCCCCTGGTGGACGTGGGACTGGGCTATATCAAGCTGGGGCAGCCCTCCAGCACCCTTTCCGGCGGGGAAAGCCAGCGCATCAAACTGGCCTATTTCCTGTCCCTGGCCTCCGGAGGACGGGAGAAGATTCTGTTCATCTTCGATGAGCCCACCACCGGCCTGCACTTCTACGACGTCGAAAAACTGCTGAGGGCCTTCGACGTCCTCATCGCCAAGGGCCATACGGTGATTGTGGTGGAGCACAACCTGGACGTGATCCGCAGCGCCGACTGGCTCATCGACCTGGGGCCCGACGCCGGCGACAAGGGAGGGGAAGTGGTCTTTGCCGGAACGCCGGAGGACCTGGCCCGGCAAGGCGGCACCTTTACGGCCGATTATCTGTAAATCTTTGCTAACTTTGCAGTTCGTATGGAGAAACGCCCCCTCATTTCCGTAGTTTCGCCCGTGTACCGGGGTGAAAAGATGGTTGCGCAGCTGGTGCAGCGTACAGCTGCATCGCTCCGGACCATTACCCCCGATTACGAGATCATCCTGGTGAACGATGCCTCCCCGGACGGATCCTGGACCGAAATCATGAAGGCCTGCCGGGCCGATATCCGCGTGAAAGGGATCAACCTGTCGCGGAATTTCGGCCAGCATTCGGCCCTTTCCGCCGGCCTGGCAAACGCCACCGGTGCGTGGGTGGTGGTGATGGACTGCGACCTGCAGGACCGTCCGGAAGAGATCCCCGCCCTCTACGCCAAGGCGCAGGAAGGCTGGGATATGGTGCGTGCCCGTAGGGTGAACAAGCAGTTTGGCTTCTTCAAGAAACTGTCCTCCCGGCTGTACCACGGCATTTTCGACTGGCTCAGTGGCCAGAAGACGGACCCGGCCATCGGGAACTTCGGCATTTACAGCGCCGCCGTCATCGCTGAATTCAACAAGATGCCGGAATACTCCAGGACCTTCGAATCCTTGCTTAACTATCTGGGATTCAGTTCGGTATGCATTGACGTGGAACATGCTCCCCGGGCGGAAGGGAAGTCCTCCTATTCCTTCTCCAAACTGCTCTCCGTGAGCCTGAATGCGTCTATTTCCAATACCAACAAGCCCCTCCGGATGGCCGTGGGCCTGGGCCTTGGGATGTCCGTGTTGTCCTTCTGCCTGGCCCTGTACAATGTCATCGCGAAGCTCGCGGGCATCATCACCATCCAGGGTTACACCACCGCCGTTTTTTCCATCTGGTTTGTCGGCGGACTTATTCTCCTCATTGTGGGCATCACCGGTCTGTATATCGGCAAAATCTTCGACCAGACCAAGGGGCGGCAGGTGTATATCATCAAGGATAAAATCAATTTTTAGCTGGTGGAGCGCTTCGCAGGAAAGAAATTGGCCGTCATCGGAGCCAGCTATCTGCAGGCCCCGCTGGTGGACAGGGCCCGGGAACTGGGCCTCGAGGTCCACTGTTTTGCCTGGGCCGATGGTGCCGTCTGCAAGGACAGGGCCCATTTCTTCTATCCGATTTCCATCGTGGAAAAAGAGCAGATTCTGGACATCTGCCGGAAGCAGCAGGTCGATGGCATCTGTACCATCGCTTCGGATGTAGCCGCCCCGACGGTGGCTTATGTGGCGGAGGCGATGGGACTTCCCGGAAACAGGTACGCCAGCGCTCTGAAAGCCAGCAATAAATACCTGATGCGCAATGCTTTCCTTGAGGCCGGCGTCCCTTGCCCGCAGTACTGGATGGTGCACCATGTGGACGAAGTGCCCCGGCAGGCGGCCTTCCCCCTTATCGTAAAGCCCTCGGACCGTTCGGGTTCGCTGGCCGTGTCGTTGGTAGAGGATCCGAAGACTTTGAAAACGGCCGTGCAGCAGGCTGTGGCGGCTTCTTTCAAAGGAGAGGCGATGGTGGAGCAGTACATCGACGGACGCGAAGTCAGCGTGGAATTTATCTCCTGCAAGGGCCGTCACTACCCGCTGCAGATTACGGACAAAGTGACCACCGGTGCCCCGCATTTCGTGGAGTTGGAACACCACCAGCCGGCGGTGCTGTCGGCGGCGCTTTCCGACGAACTCTATGCGACCACCGTCCGGGCCCTGGATGCCCTGGGCATCACCGACGGCGCGTCCCATTCCGAATACAAGATTACGGCCGATGGCCGCTTCTACATCATGGAAACTGGTGCCCGGATGGGTGGAGATTTCATCGGTTCGGACCTGGTGAAGTTAAGCACCGGATATGACTTTGTACAGGGTGTCATTGAAGTGGCCCTGGGCTGCTTCCAGGAGCCGATCCTGCCCCGGAAAGCCTGCAGCGGCGTTTATTTCCTGTGCAGGGAAAGCGAACGGCTGCTGCCCTGGTTCCAGCATCCGGAAAGCATTCCGGGTCTGGTGCGGATGGAGCGGGACGATGCCCCCATCCGGCCTTTGACCAAAAGTGCCGACCGCTGCGGCTACCTGATTTACAGCGGAACAGAAAAATGGCAGGTATGACCAAGAAAGTACTCGTTTTCGGAGCCACCGGCACGGTGGGCGCCTATGCCACCCTTTATCTGAAAGAGAAGGGCTATGAAGTCATTGCTTCCGGCTCCCGGAAACAGGACAACGGCTTTTTCGCCGGGGAAGGCATCCGCTACATCCCCGTGGATGTCCGCGTGCCGGAGGATTTTGAAAAACTGCCCCAGGAGGGCCTGGATGCCATCGTGAACCTGTCCGGCATGTTGCCGGCCCGGATGAAGGGCTACAACCCGCAGGCCTATATCGACATCAATCTGACGGGCTCTCTGAACATCTTTCAGTATGCGGTGAAGGTGGGAGCCCGGACGGTCGTGACCACCCAGAGCATCGCGGATGTAGCGCAGCTCTGCGGCAGCCCGGAGCCCATCCCTGCGGATACGCCTTCGGAATTCCCCTCCGATAACGACCACAGCGTGTATTCCATCACCAAAACGGCCGCCTGCAACCTGCTGAAGCATTTTTCGGCCCACTATGGGTTCCAGTATTTTATCCTGCGCTTTCCCAACATCTACCTGTATCATCCGGACCCCTATTATTATGTCGATGGGGAAAGGCGGATGCAGGGCTACCGGCTCCTGATCCGGAAAGCCTGCAAAGGGGAGCCCGTGGCCGTATGGGGGAATCCCGCCTGCGTCCGGGATATCGTCTATGTAAAGGACTGCTGCCAAATCATTTGGCGCTGCCTGGAGGCCCAGGACGCTCCCAGCGGTACCTACAATGTGGGAACCGGCATCGGCACTTCGCTGGAAGACCAGATCCGGGGGATCGTGGAGGTGTTTTCGCCCAAGGACCATCCCTCGCCCATATCCTTCGATCCGTCCCGTCCGGACGCGCCGGAGTATATTTTCGATGTGACGAAGACCCGGGAACTGCTGGGCTACGAACCCCAGTATGCCTACCGGGATTACCTGCTGGACTTCAAGCGTGAAATGGAGGCCCAGCGTTTCGCCCTGCTGTGGGGGAAGGAGGAGGTCTGGTGATGCAAAGGTGGGGGGCATATCTGGGCGTTGTCGGCGCCTTCGGGGTGTACGCCTTTGCCTCGGTGTTCACCAAATGGGCGTCGCAGGCCGAATTTTTGTCCTGGCCCTATCTGTGGCGGCTGGCCGGTGCCGTTGGGGTGCTGGGCATCTTCTCCATCCTGTGGCAGCAGGTCATCAAGCGGATGCCGGTAAGCGATGCCTACATGTTCAAAGGCTCCTCGCTCATTTTTATTCTCCTGCTGTCCCACCTGCTGTTCGGAGAGCCCATTACGCTCCAGAACGGAATCGGGGCCGCCATCATCGTGGCGGGGATGTGCCTTTATGCCAAAGCGTGATGATGTACCTGCTGGTCATATGGAACGTGCTGATGGCTTCGGGAGCGCAGATGCTCTTGAAAAAGGGCGCCTCGCTTGCGCATCAGAGCTTTATAAGAGAGTACCTGAATCCCTGGGTGATAGGCGGTTACGCCGTGATGGGACTGAGCATGGTGCTGAACGTCTTTGCGATGAGCCGGGGGGTCCTGGTGCAGGAGGTGGGCATCATCGAGAGTCTGAGTTATCTCTTTGTTCCGCTGCTGTCCTTCTGGTTCTTCCGGGAGCGCCTGACGGCCCGGAAAATCGTATCCATCGTCATTATTATCGTTGGTGTAGCTGTATTTTTCCTATGATGAAATATACCATTCCTTTCAACAAACCGCATCTGACCGGCCGTGAAGCCCATTATATGTACCAGGCCGTGAACCTGGGAAAGCTTTCCGGCAACGGGGAGTTCACCAAGCGCTGCCAGGCCTTTCTGGAACAGCGTTATGGCTTCAAAAAGTGCCTCCTCACCACCAGTTGCACAGATGCGCTGGAGATGTGCGCCCTGCTGTGCGATCTCACTCCCGGCGACGAAGTCATCATCCCCAGCTATACCTTCGTTTCCACGGCACTGGCTTTCGTGCGGGTGGGCGCCAAGGTGGTGTTTGCCGATTCCATGCAGCGCAATCCCAACCTGGATGCCGAAAAGATAGAGGCGCTCATCACGCCCCGCACGAAGGTCATCGTTCCGGTGCACTATGCCGGCGTCGCCTGCGATATGGATAGGATCATGGAAATCGCCGAAAAGCATCATCTTCTGGTGGTGGAGGATGCCGCGCAGGCCATCGATTCGTATTATAAAGGCCGTCCGCTGGGCTCCATTGGCCATCTTTCGGCCTTCTCCTTCCACGAGACCAAGAACATCATTGCTGGGGAAGGGGGCTGCCTTTGCATCAACGATGAACGTTTCATCCGCCGGGCCGAAATCCTCTGGGAAAAAGGCACCAACCGGGCCGAATTCTTCCGTGGCGAAGTGAACAAATACGGCTGGGTGGACATCGGCTCCAGTTTCCTTCCCAGCGAGGTCATCGCCGCCTTCCTCTGGGCGCAGCTGGAGAGTATGGACGAGATTCAGGCCAAGCGGAAAGCCCTGTGGGAGCGCTATGGACAAAACCTGCTTCCGCTGGCCCGCGAAGGCCGTTTTCAGCTACCGGACCTCCCGGATTATGCCACCAACAATGCGCATATGTTCTATCTGGTATGCCCGTCTCTGGAGGATCGGACAGCCCTGATTGAGCGGCTGAAGGCGCAGGGCATGCTGGCGGTCTTCCATTACCTGAGCCTGCACGCCAGCCCCTATTATCAGGACAAGCACGACGGGCGTCCGCTACCCGAATGCGACCGTTACGCCGACTGCCTGGTGCGGTTGCCGCTGTACTATGACCTGTCGCTGGACGAAGTGGACCGCATCTGTGCGGTAATCAAAGGATGAGCCGGAAGGGCTGCATACTGGCCGGCCTGGGCATCCTGGTGCTGTACTTTCTCCCGAATCTGATTTTGGGGGAACATTCGGTGATCCAGGTGCACGATTTCCTGGATTCCAATGTGGCGCACATCCAGGCGATGAAGCTCAGTGGCAGCCTGTGGGATATGGACGCGACCCTGCCCATCCTGGGCGGGGTGGAAAGGGCGGCCGCCGGAACGCCGTACAGCCTGCGGGTGGTCCTTTTCTGGCTCCTGCCCACCTTCTGGGCCATTCTCGCGAATTTGCTGCTGATCAAACTGACCGCCTTCCTGGGGATGTTCCGGCTGTTGTCGGCTCATCTTCACCTGGACTTGAAGGCGGCCTTTGCGGCAGCCATTCTCTTCGCCCTGGTTCCGTTTTATCCGGACTATGGCATTTCATCGGCCGGCATTCCGCTGTTGGCGCTGGCATTTCTGAATCTGAAAGAAAAGCGCCGAATCGGGGAAAACCTCTGCCTGATTCTGTATTATGCCTTTTTCTCCTCGCTGCTGTTGAGCGGGGTTTTTGCTTGCGTGCTGTTGGCCCTGTTGATCCTATGGGACTGGATCCGGGAAAAACAGTTTCCGTTGGCGCCCATTGCCGGCCTGGCTTTTCTGACCTTGCTGTATGTGGCTTTTAACTGGGACCTTTTTGCGGCCTTTTTGTCGCCTGCGGCAGGGGAGGTTTCACATCGGGCCGAATTCGCCCCGCCTTCCCTCTGGGAATCGCTGGGCGTATCCCTGGGCGCGTTCCTGCTTTCCCAGTATCATGCCGGAATCTGCCTTGCGGTGCTTCCGCTGGCCGTTTTTGCCATCAAATACCGCAAGCAATATCCGTCTCTCTGGGGGCTTACGCTGTTGGTGCTGGGCCTCATGCTCACCGGTGCGGTGGCTAAGGAATTCTTCCTGCGTTTCCGGCTGATGGATGGTTTCCAGACGGACCGTTTCTACTTCCTGTATCCGGCGCTGGCCTTCACCCTGCTGGGCGTGGTGCTGCAGGAAAGGCCGCGCGGGCGCGGCTATCTGGTGGCGGGGATGCTGGTCTTTTCCCTGGCACTCGATGCCCATTGGCGGGACAACCTGGCCACCAAAGCCGGGATTGTGGAAGGCCCGGACTTCGACCAATACTATGATACTCAGTTGTTTGATAGTATCAGGGAAGACCTTCCGCTGGAAGGAGCCGCAGTAGCATGCGTGGGGATGCATCCCGCCATCCCGGAGTACAACGGCATCCCTACGGTGGACGGCTATTACCCCTCCTATCCGCTCCGCTTTCCTACAAGCACCGTTTCCAACAGGTAATTCAGGCCGAACTGGATAAGTCCGCCGACTTGAAGGCCTATTTCTGCGACTGGGGCTCCCGTTGCTACATCTTCTCTTCCGAGTTGGGAACCAAATACTTATGGAGCAAGAAATGCGGCGTCTCTATCCATGACCTGTCCATCGACGTCCAGGCCCTGAAAGCCCTCGGCTGCACATATCTCCTCTCCGCCGTCCCCATCGAAAATGCCGCCGCCCTGGGCCTGGAGCCCTGCGGCAGCTGGACACGCGGAGACGCTTTTTGGCAGATCAGCGTCTATCGTTTATAGTTTCCCGAAAATCACCTCCATGATCTTGTCCGTGGCGCCGGTGGAGCGGGCGCAGTAGTCGCGCGCGATCTGGCTGCTGCGGGCCAGGAAGTCCTTGTCCGAAACGCACTTCTTGTAGAAGGCTTCCAGCTCCTGTTCGTTG
>CACYHZ010000018.1 GCA_902774345.1 uncultured Bacteroidia bacterium
ATCGTCCGCGGGCAGGAGCACCAGCCCGCCGGCCTCCAGCATTTGGGCGAATCGAGGCTGCAGCACAGCCCGGGCCACCTCGGGAACAGAATCCCCGAATTGCAGTTGATAGGATTGCGCCTGCATCCCCCATGCACAACTGAGGAACAGGCCTAAGAACAGAGCCAATTTTTTCATATCCCGAAGCGCTGCAACAATCGGGCCCGAAAAAGCGGTGGTCACGGACAAGTTGTCATCGGCCCTGAAGATGGTCGAAGAGGGGGACGGAATCCATGTACCTGCCAATTTGTCAGTCTGGTAAGGCTTGGCACGAGCGTTGATACTCTCGTGCCGGCCGGAATCGGCCCGCAATGTAAGATCATTAAAACACAATAAACTATGCTCAAACCGTTAGGAACCAGAGTGGTAATCGAGCCCAAAGAGGCCGAAACCATGACCGCCGGGGGCCTCTACATCCCGGACAATGCCAAGGAAAAACCCCAGCAGGGCGCCGTCGTGGCCGCAGGCCCCGGCTCCAAGGACGAAGCCATGGAAGTGAAAGTGGGCGACGTGGTCCTGTATGGCAAGTACGCCGGCACCGAGGTTACCGTGGATGGCAAGAAGTACCTCATCGTAAAACAGTCTGATATTTTGGCAATCCTCTAGGAGATACACTCGGCCTTCGGCCTCGGTATGACAAAATTGTCATTCCGAGCGAAGCGAGAGAATCTCAAAACAACACATTATTATGGCAAAAGAAATCAAATTCAATACTGACGTGCGGGCCGCGATGAAGGACGGCGCCGACGCCCTGGCAAATGCAGTGAAGGTAACCCTGGGCCCGAAAGGCCGCAACGTGGTCATCGCCAAGAAATTCGGCGCGCCCCAGATTACCAAGGACGGCGTAACCGTGGCCAAGGAAGTGGAGCTGGAGGACCAGTTCCAGAACATGGGTGCCCAGATGGTGAAGGAAGTGGCCTCCAAGACCAACGACCAGGCCGGTGACGGCACCACCACGGCCACCGTACTGGCCCAGGCCATCATCAACGTAGGTCTGAAGAACGTCACCGCCGGTGCCAACCCGATGGACCTGAAGCGCGGTATCGACAAGGCCGTGGCCAAGGTGGTCGAAGAACTGAAGGCCCAGAGCCAGCCCGTGGGCGAAGACTACTCCAAGGTGGAGCAGGTGGGCACCGTGAGCGCCAACAACGACGCCCATATCGGCAAGCTCATCGCCGACGCCATGGCCAAGGTCAAGAAGGACGGCGTAATCACCGTCGAAGAAGCCAAGGGCACCGAGACGGAGGTGAAGGTGGTGGAAGGCATGCAGTTCGACCGCGGCTACATCAGCCCCTACTTCATGACCAACGGCGACAAGATGGAAGCCGTCCTGGACGATGCCTACATCCTCCTCACCGACAAGAAGATCGCCAATATGGAGGACCTGATGCCCGTGCTGGAGCCCGTAGCCCGCGAAGGCAGGAGCCTGCTGATCATTGCCGAAGACGTGGAAGGCCAGGCCCTTACCACCCTGGTGGTGAACCGTCTGCGCGGCACCCTGAAGGTAGCTGCCGTGAAAGCCCCCGGCTTCGGTGACCGCCGCAAGGAAATGCTGCAGGACATCGCCACCCTGACCGGTGCCGTGGTCATCAGCGAAGAGCGCGGCTTCACCTTGCAGAACGCCAACGTACAGATGCTGGGCAAGGCCGAGAAGGTGACCATCACCAAGGAAAACACCACCATCGTAGGCGGTGCCGGCGATGCTGCCGCCATCAAGGACCGCGCCGACCAGATCCGCGCCCAGATTGAGACCACCAAGAGCGACTACGACCGCGAAAAGCTCCAGGAGCGCCTGGGCAAGCTGGCCGGCGACCGCGTGGACGATGCCCTGAATGCCACCCGTGCCGCCGTGGAAGAGGGTTACCTGCCGGGCGGCGGCGTGGCCTACATCCGTGCCGCCGAAGCCCTGAAGAACCTCAAGGGCGAGAACGAGGACGAGAACACCGGTATCCGCATCATCGAGCGCGCCATCGAGGAGCCGTTGCGCCAGATTGCCGCCAACGCCGGCGTGGAAGCCTCCGTCATCATCAACAAGATCCGCGAGGGGAAGGGTGATTTCGGTTACAACGCCCGCACCGACGAGTACGTGCAGATGTACGAGGCCGGCGTCATCGACCCCACCAAGGTGGCCCGCGTGGCCCTGGAGAACGCCGCTTCCGTAGCCGGCATGTTCCTGACCACCGAATGCGGCATCGTGGACATCCCCGAGCCCGCACCCGCAGCCCCCGCCATGCCTGCCGGTGGTATGATGTAGAATCGTAGCGCCGCACAATTGAAACCGTCCCGGAGAAATTCTGGGACGGTTTTTGTATTCCCCAGGGTTTTTTCGTAAATTCGAATGTTCTAACATAAAAGGTATAGTAAGATGATTACAATCGACGCGCGTCATCGTTTGATCCCGGCGGTCCTGGCCCTGATTCTGGGGCTGACTGCCTGCGGGCCCAAAAAGGCGGCCCAGGAACCTTCGGCCCAGGAGTTTGCTCCCTATATCAAGGCTTTCTCCGGTGGTGTCGTGGCCCAGGACGCCCCCATCCGCATCCTGCTTGCGGAAGACGCCTCAACGGCCATGACCGAAGATCTGTTCCGTTTCAAGCCGGCCGTGAAAGGCCAGGTACAGTGGGACGATGCCCAGTCCGTGACCTTCATCCCGGAAGAAGGAGCCCTGGAGGTGGGCAAGACCTATCAGGTATGCTTCGAACTGGGAAAAGTGATGCCGGATGCCCCGGAGCAATTCTCCTTCGGCATTACCGTCAAGGGGAAGGCGGCAGCATCGGCCGAAGATGCGGAAGAGCCCGACAACGGTGAAGCGTTCCGGGTGGTGAAGGCGGTCCTTCGGGACAACTGCGTGGAAATCACCTTCAACGATGCACCGGCCAATGCCAACGTGAAAGGCCTGGTGGAACTCACGGGCGTCACCCGTAGCTATGTGCAGGTGCAGAACGCCGTGGTGAACGTGCATTTCGAAGGCCGCAGGGATGAAATGACCCTGACCCTGGACAAAGGCCTGAAGAGCCAGGGCGGAGCGGCCCTGAACCAGACCTTCACCCGCAGCTGGAAGCAGGAGGAAGAGAAGCCCGCCGTGGAGATTCCCTTCCAGGGCAATATCCTGCCGGACAAGCAGCAGCTGATCCTCCCCTTCCGCGCCGTGAACCTTTCGGCCGTGGAAGTACGCGTGGTGAAGATTTACGAAAAGAACATCCTCAGCTTCCTCCAGGATAATAATCTGGGCGAAGAAAGTGCCCTGCGTCGCAGCGGCCGCCTGGTGTACCGGGGCGACGTTCCCCTGGACGCGAACCTGGACCTGCACCAGTGGAATACGCATTGCATCGATCTGAGCGGCCTGTTCAAGCAGGAGCCCGGAGCCATCTACCGCATCCGTCTGTGCTTCCGGATGGATCAGAGCCTGTACGGCGGAAAGCCGGCCCTCCGCAGCACCGCCGCCCCTGACGGCAAGCCCGACCAGGCCGATGAAAAAGAATGGGACATCCAGGAAAACTACTACTGGGACAACTTCTATGACTGGAGCGAATACAGCTGGAAGGATGCAGAGGATCCCAATACTCCTTCCTATTATATGGACGCGGACCGCTTCCCCACCGTGCAGCTGTTGTCCAGCGACATCGGCCTGATGGCCGACTTTGCCGGCGGCAAACAGCTCTGGGTAGTAGCGACGGACCTCCTTACCGCCAAGCCCATGTCCGGTGTTCATCTGGAAGTATTTGACTATCAGTTACAAAGCATCGGAAAAGGAAAGACCGACAGCAAGGGTCTGGCCACGCTCAACGTTGAGCATAAGCCCTTCGCCGTGGTGGCCAAGGCCGGCGGCAGCACCTCTTACCTGAAGATCTCCGGCGGAACCGAACGTTCCACCAGCCGCTTCGACGTAGGCGGCGAGGTCCTGAAACAGGGCATGAAGGCCTTCATCTATGGCGAACGCGGCGTCTGGCGTCCCGGTGACACCCTGCATGTGACCGCCATCGTGGCCGACAAGGGCAAGACCCTCCCGAAAGACCATCCGGCCACCCTGGAGGTGTACACCGCGGAAGGATCGTTCCATACCAAGATCACCCGCAAGGGCACCGACGGCTTCTTCTCCTTCGACGTTCCCACGCGCGAAGACGATCCCACCGGTTTCTGGAGTGCGTACCTGAAAGTGGGCGGCAGCAGCTTCCACAAGGTTCTGCACGTGGAAAGCGTAAAGCCCAACCGCCTGAAAATCAATACCAATTACGGTCCCGAAGACAAGGCCCTGCAGGCCGGCACCACCCTGAACGTGCACACGGCGGCCGCATGGCTCTCCGGTGGCCCCGCCGGTCAGTGCCAGGCCCAGGCCGAGCTGAACCTCCGTCGCCTGAGCGGAGCCCCCTTCAAAGGCTTCGAACAGTATCAGTTCAACAATCCCGCCAGCGAATTCCGCAACAGTTCGGAGACGCTGTATCGCGTGCGGCTGGACGGAAACGGCGAGGCTGACGTGGCCGTGAAACTGCCCGAGGCCGAAGATGCACCCGGCATGCTCATGGCGACCATCGTCACCTCCGTAACGGAGCCCGGCGGAGATGAAAGCTTTACCACCGACACCCGCCGCTACTCCCCCTTCAGCGCCTACGTGGGCATCCGCCTGCCGGAAGGCGATTATCTGGAGACCGACAAGGACCAGACCATCCGCCTGGCCGTGGTGAATGCCGAAGGCCAGCGCGTGAAGGGACACAAAGTGGAATACTACGTGTTCAAAGCCGGCTGGGACTGGTGGTGGGACGACCCCGGCGAAGAGCTGGAGGCCTTCCTCAGCGGTGAATCCGTGAGCGAAGTCACAGGCGGCACGTTCACGTCCGGCAGCCAGGATGCCAGCGTCACCATCCGGGTGGACTATCCCGACTGGGGCCGCTTCCTGGTACTGGCCCGGGATATGGATTCCGGCCACATCAGCGGCTGTTTCTTCACCATGGACTGGCCCGAATACCGCGGCCGCGCCAACCGAAAGGATCCCGAAGCCCTGACCATGCTGTCCTTCTCCATGGACAAGCCTTCCTACCAGGCCGGTGAAAAGGCCACTGTCTTCATCCCGGCCGCTCCGGGCGCCCAGGCCCTGATTACGCTGGAAAACAGCAACGGTATCCTGCAGCGCGAATGGGTGTCGCTCTCTGATAAAGATACACCCTGGAGCTTCACCGTCACCCCGGAAATGGCTCCCAACATCTATGTGCAGGTAACGCTGCTGCAGCCGTACGGCGCCACGGTGAACGACCTGCCCATCCGCCTTTGGGGTGTGCAGCGGATGAAGGTGGAGGATCCCGCCTCCCACCTGGAGCCCGTGATCCAGATGCCCGACAAACTGCATCCCGAAGAGCCGTTCCAGGTTAAGATTTCCGAAAAGAACGGCAAACCCATGACCTATACCCTGGCCATCGTGGACGAGGGCCTGCTGGACCTGACTGGCTTCAAGACGCCCGATCCCTGGAGCCAGCTGTACAAACCCGAAGCCCTGAGCGTGAACACCTGGGACCTGTACGACAAGGTGATCGGCGCCTTCGGTGCCAAGATGGTGCCGCTGTCGGCCATCGGCGGTGACGAAGAAGTGGATCTGCAGGCGCGGAAAGACAACCGCTTCAATCCCGTGGTGCTGTTCCAGGCCCCCAGGACCTTGGAAAAGGGCACCGACGTGCTTACGCTGCAGCTTCCGATGTACGTGGGCAGCGTGCGCGTAATGCTCATTGCCGGCCACGACGGCGCCTATGGCAAGCAGGAAAAGACCGTACCCGTGCAGAATCCGCTGATGGTGGTCACTTCCCTGCCGCGGGTGCTGGGCACCGGTGAGCAGCTGGCCGTGCCCGTGAACGTCTTCGCCATGGAAGAGGGCGTGAAAAAGGCCACCGTCAAGATTCAGGTCGATGGCCCCGTGGTGCTGACCGGCGCCGCTTCGCAGCAGCTCAGCTTCTCCGCCCCCGGCGACCAGCTGATCCGCTTCGGCATCCAGTCCACCGGCGAAGAAGGCATCGCCCATCTGGCCATCCAGGCCGAAGGCAACGGCTTCAAGGCCAGCGAGAACCTGGCGGTGGAGGTGCGCAACGCCCAGCCGCTGGTGACCCGCGTGGATCGCTTCATCCTGGAAAAGGGCGCCTCTAAGGCCCTTGCCGGGGCAAGCGGCGCCACGCTGCAGCTGGCCGGCTTCCCGGCCATTGACGCGCGCGAACTCTATATCCAGCTGCGCGACTGCCCGTACGACAGCGGCGAACAGCTGAGCGCCCGCGGCCTGGCCATGCTGAACCTGCTGCCCCTGCTTCCCGCCGAAGAGGCCCAGGAAGCCAAGGACAAGATTACGAAGCTGATTTCCCGCGTATATGCCCGTCAGAACAGCGACGGCGGCTTCGCATATTGGAACAAATCCAATTCCGACAGCTGGGTATCCTCCCTGTCGGGTCTGTTCCTGACGCAGGCTGCCAAGGACGGCTATGAGGTGAACAGCAGCGTCCTGGCCAGTTGGAAGGCCTATCAGGAGAAGATGTCCAAGGTCTATCGCATTGCCGGCAGCAGTGTGTTCTCGCACCTGGACGAAGCCTTCCGCCTGTACAGCCTGGCGGCGGGCGGATCTCCTTCTCTGTCCGCAATGAACCGCCTCAAGGAAGCCGGAGATATCGGCTACCGGGCCCAGTGGATGCTGGCATCGGCCTATGCCCTGAGCGGCAAACAGGCCCAGGCCGACGCCCTGCTGGACGGCATCACCAAGGAATTCCCGGACTATGAGCCCTACAACCTGTGTTATGGGACCGCGGCGCGTGACAAATTCGTGGCTCTGGAGGCCCTGGCGCTGGCCGGCCGCGTGAACGAGGCACTGGCCCTGGCCAACGATTTCGTACCCGATCGGCTGCTGAGCTGCCAGGAGAGCGCCTTCGCCGCCATCGCCTACCGGCGCTTGCTGCAGCTGGTACCCACCCAGGGCATCCATGTGAAGCTGGGCAACGAGGATCTGACCACCGCCCAGTCCGTGATGCAGGCTGCTGTGAATGAAAAGCTTACACTGCAGAACCTGTCCGAAGGCCCGCTGTACGCCACCCTGTGCACGCCGTCCCGCGAGGGCGTGAAGAAGGCCCTGTCCAACGGCCTGAAGGTGGAAGTGCAGTATCTGGACGAGAACGGAGCGGCGCTGAGTCCCGCCAAACTGGAACAGGGGACGCGCTTTACGGCCGTGATCAAGGTAACGAACGTGATGGCCGGACGCCATCTGGGCAACCTGGCCCTGCAGGCCCCCGTTCCTTCCGGCTGGGAGATCATCAACGAGCGGCTGCAAGGCGTGGAAGAGGCCTACGACCACAAGGACATCCGCGACGACAAGGTGCTGTGGTACTTCGCCCTGCCCGCCGGCCGCACCAAGACCTTCCAGCTGAAACTACGCGCCGCCTTCGAAGGCAGCTACCAGTTGCCGTCCATCCTGGTTGAAGCCCCTTACGAGCCTTCCGTGAACGCCTGCACGGCTTCCGGCACAGTTATCGTAAGCCGATAGGTGCCTTAACGACTACTGTTGTCATACCGACTATAATTGTCATACCGAGCGAAGCGAGTGTATCTCAATAAAAAACGCATACTGCTGGCACTGGCAGCCGGGCTCTTCACAGCCTGGCTGCTTTGCCTGCCCCGTGAGCTGTTCCGCGGAACGGTGTATTCCACGGTGGTGGAAAGCGCCGAAGGCGAACTTCTGGGCGCCCGCATTGCCGAAGACGGGCAGTGGCGTTTTCCGCCCTGCGATACCGTTCCGGAGCGCTTCGCCCAGGCCCTGGTCCAGTTCGAGGACCGTACCTTCTGGTGGCATCCGGGCGTAAACCCGGCGGCGCTGGTGCGGGCAGCCTGGGAAAATATCCGGGCCGGGCACGTGGTATCCGGGGGCAGCACCCTGACGATGCAGGTGATCCGCCTGTCCCGGGGCAAGGAGCGCACCCTGTGGCAGAAAATGATTGAGGCCGTTCAGGCCACCCGGCTGGAGCTGCGCCTGAGCAAACGGGAAATCCTGGCCCTGTATGCCTCCCACGCCCCGTTCGGGGGCAATGTCGTGGGCCTGGAGGCCGCAGCCTGGCGCTATTTCGGCCGGCCGGCGGACGAACTCTCCTGGGGCGAAGCCGCCACCCTGGCCGTGCTGCCCAATGCCCCCTCGTCCATGCATCCGGGAAAGAACCGGGAACAGCTGCTGGCCAAACGGAACCGCCTGCTGGAGCGGCTGTACCAGAAAGGAAGGATGAGCCGGGAAAGCTACGAAGCCGCCCTGGACGAGCCCCTGCCCGACGCTCCCCTGCCACTGCCCGGCTGGGCTTCCCATTACATTGAGCACTGCCCGAAAGGCGTCCGCACGCGCACCTCCCTGCAGCTGGGAATCCAGCGGGCCGTGGAAGCCACAGTGAATCTTCGCTCCGACGACCTGGCCCGGGAAGGTGTGGCCGACATGGCCGCCATCGTAATGGACAATGCCAGCGGAGAAATCATCGCCTATGTGGGGAATGCCTCCCCCGGCCGGGAACGGCCCGGGATGCAGGTGGACATTGCGGCTTCGCCCCGTTCTACGGGAAGTATCCTGAAACCGCTGCTGTATGGCGCCGCCCTGCAGGAAGGGATCATCCTGCCCCGCACCCTGCTTCCGGACGTGCCGGTGAACCTGGGCGGATTCGCCCCGCAAAACTTCGACCATCAGTTCTATGGGGCCGTGCCGGCGAGCGAGGCCCTGGCCCGCTCGCTGAACGTTCCGGCCGTGTACCTGCTGCGCCAATACGGCGTCCCAAAATTCCACGCCCTGCTGCAGGAACTGGGGCTGAGTACGCTCACCTCCGAAGCCTACCACTACGGCCTGTCCCTGATCCTGGGGGGCGGCGAAGGCCGTCTGGACCAGATTACCGCCGCCTACTGCGGCCTGGTCCGGTCCTATCTGGGACACACGGAGGGTGAAGGGCTTACGGACAAGGTGGCGCTATGGAATGTGTTCGAAGCGCTGAAGGAAGTGAACCGGCCCGATGACACCAGCTACGGCTTCCGCGACGCCTGGGCCGTGGGAATGACGCCCGATTACACCATCGGCGTCTGGGCCGGAAACGCCCAGGGGCAGGGCGTCCCGGGACTCACGGGCGCCCGTGCCGCCGGACCCGTGATGTTCGAGCTCCTGAACCTGCTGCCCGCGGGCGATGATTGGTTCCCCGAACCGGAGGCGACCGCCGGCAGCTGGGCGTCAGTGTGCGTCCCATCCGGCCACCTGGCGGGGCCTGACTGCCCCGAAACGGAATACACGCTCATTCCCAAGGCGGGGCTGGAGAGCGAGCCCTGCCCCTACCACAGCACGGGCGAATTCGTGCTGCCGCCGGCGATGGAATGGTTCTACAAGCCGCATCATCCGGAATATACCGGCGCAAAGAAAGCCGCCAGCCAGCAGGTGATGGAATTCATCTATCCCTCCCCCGGCAGCACGCTGAACCTGCCCCGTCAGCTGGACGGCACCCCGGGCGGTGCCGTATTCCGCCTGGCCCATCGACAGAAAGATGCCGTGATCTGGTGGCACCTGGACCAGACGCTGGTGGGCGAAACCAAGTTCATCCACGAGCTGCGCCTGACGCCCGGCCCCGGCCGCCATATCCTGACGGTCGTGGACAGCGACGGGAATACTGCCGCCGTCAGTTTTTCTGTTTCGGAATAGCCTACGGCACCACCACGCCGTCTTCGTACAGATCGCCGTTCATCGCCTTTATGTACATCGTGTTCAGGCGGACGCGCCTGTTTTCAGGGGCTGTGAAGGTCAGGGTGGCGCTCAGATTGCCGCGCGGGATGGACCAGACGAACTGGTTGTTGCTGCCCGGATACCGTTCGATGGTACCCACCGAAGGAGTAAAGGTCTCCGGAGCATAGACCACACCGCCGGCATAGTCGAAGAAGAAGTCCACATAGAACAGCGTCTGGGCGCTGTACTGGCTGGTAAGGGTGAGCGTATAAGTGCCACCCGGATCAAAGAGGACATAGCCGGCGGGCTCTGACGATATTTCAGAAAAGTCGATGGCTACCTGGCCGATATGCTCGGTAATATAACCCGGCGAAGATAAGGTAAACATCACGTCGCGGAGGCCGCTGATGGTGCGGAACTCGATTTCGTGATAATTCTTATCGCCATTGACGTTGCGGGGTCCGGTAGGCGTGTAGGGGAAGGTAACGGTGCTTCCCTGCACCTTCGGCTCCTTTAAACCGGAAGTGATCGTGACCGTAATGGGCGTATTCAATTGGTCGGGATGGTCCTTGTAACCGAACAGCACAGCCTTGGTATTGTCCTGGTTCACATGACCCCAGGCTACATTGGACCAGCTGTTGTCGGCCCAGCCTGTTGTATTCTTACTAAGCGGATGGCCATCCATCAGCTGAACCATCGGGAAGCGATACGTTTGAACGTAGCCCTTGCTGTACTCGTCGGCGGTCAGGGTTACCGAGAATTCATCGGCATAACTGGTGGTGGAAATGAAATTCAGCGTCACCGTGTGCGAAGTGGGCTTGAATGTATAGGTGTCGTTCTCCACACCCGGCATCACGCCCTCCCCTTCCAGACGCAAACCGGTGGGCTTGATGGTAATCTCCGGATAACTCATCGGGTACACCAGGTCGGGATCTTCGACCATCTCGAAGGTCAGCGGAATCACCACATCGGACTCCTCGGGAATAGGAATGGTGAAGTGCAGATTCTTGAAGGTCTTGTTCTTGAAGATGTTGAAGCTGTCCGAAGCCTTGTCGAAGAATTCGTTGTACACCCAGACCTTGGTCGCACTCTCGTCCCGGTTGGTCAGGAACCAGCAGGTAAAGCTGCGCCACACCTGCTCGTCGTCGTCAACGGGCAAATTGTTGTCCGGCTTGGTATTGTCCGGGGACAGGCTCTGGTCCTGCGGCTCCACGATAAACTCCAGCGGGAACATGGATTCCACCAGTCCGTCAGGAATGCTCACCACAACGGACTGGGGCGTATATTTCTCGGCGGCAATACGTTCCTCAGCGCAAGTGACCATCATCGGCTGCACCGGCTGGATTGTCACGATGACATCGCGGTACAGGCGCCCGTAATCGTGCCGGCCCGTAACGCGGATGGTCTGGGTACGCACCGTCCGGCCCGGAGGCGGCGTAGTAAAGGTAATGGCTCGCCAGCCTTTCCGGCTAACGTCAGGGTCATCGTGCTGGGAAGGATCATAAGGCGGGGCGATGCTCAGGTTGCCGATGATATCCGGTCCGCCGTCCTCGGTGGGCAGCAGTTCCACGGTCACCGTCGAAGCCGACATATCAGGACCCGCTTCGGACGACTTGATAAAGTAGGCGGCCAGTTCCGTAACAGGATTGTCGATACCGTGTTCGCGGGTAAAGGTCTTGGCCATCCAGGGCGTCACGTTCAGACGGCCCACACCGTCCGAAATATCGGACAGGTGGCTAGTGGTAACGTCGGCCGACACGTCGGCACTACCGGCCGAAGCCGCCGCGGCAGCAGGAGTAGCTTGTCCCTGGGACAGAATCTTCTTCACCAGAATCTGATACTTGAAGTTCCGGTAAATGGGATAATAGCGGGCCTCCCAATGTTCTTCATCCCCGATTGTCTCCACCAACTTGTTCTCCATCAGGTCCACCTTGTAGAAGTAATCGCCTTCCCGTTCCAGTTCGTCGGGATTGCGGTAATGGCCGTAAATAATCACATAGGTAGGCGGAATAGCAGAATTGGGAGCCGGACGTTCGTACAGATAAACAGCCCCGCCGTTGGCGTTGGCCACCCCGTTATGAAGACCGGCCTGGCCTGGATGAGTCTTGAAATACTCGAAATCGGCAGCTTCGGGAATGGTATCGTCAAAGGTAGTCCCCGAAGGCAGGTTGCCAGGGTACTGGACTTCGTCTTCCAGATACACAAAACTGCGGTCCTGATACAGGTCGATAAAGCCGGTGGAAGCACTGTAGGGAGCCATCGAACCACGGGAAGGCACATTCACCACAGCCAGGGAAATAGGCGTAAAGAAGGAATCTTCCGAAGCCGACAGCACAATCTTGGCCCAGTTGCGGATGAGCGGAATCCCCTGGAACGCCAACTCGGTGGCATCATCGGCCACATACCGGGTCTTGCCCCGGTCTTCCGGCACCGGGAAGTTGCTGGGGAAATAGCCGGCGTCGTTGGATATGATCTCGCCGTATTTGTCGATGAAATAGCCTTCCGCATTGCGTTTGGCACGGATGCCGTTGGGAAGGTCAATCCGCTGCCAGTAGCCCATTTCCCCATTGGAGCAGAGTTGGACGGGCATCACGGCCGTATCGTACCCGAAGGGCATGATTTCAGGACCATTGCCCAGGAAATGCACCGAACGGGGACTGTCCGACATAGCCAGCGTCACGGTAAAGTTATAGCAAGGCACCGTATGGGATACAGAATTGCCGTCCTTATCTAAGGTGCTGTAGGTATAATCCGTGGTTCGCACCGGAACGGCCTCCACATATTCCTTCAAATATCCGGAACCGCCGAATACTGCGAGGCGAAGCGATTCCAGCGTTCCTCCCTCGTCCAGACTTTTGGTGTCCGGTTCAAAGCCCGGCACCGAAAGGGTAATGGTAACCTGTTTCCCTTCCGGGGAGGATTCGGGCGTCGCAATCCCTTCCTGTTCCCTCTCACGGGAGCAGGAAAACAGGCCCAGCAGGCCAGCCAGCAGGATTACAAGGTACTTTCTCATCGTTCGGCGTCCCCCCAGGTAAATTGTTCAAGATCAGACAACTGTTCATCGCCCCAATACCAGCTGTCGTACACGCAGCGCAGCAGGGCGATGCCGGTTTTCATATCGCGGTCCGAGTCCGTAACCTCGCCCGTGGTCTTATTCACATTGACCGGGCCGTTGGCACTCCAGTAATGGCCGCCGAACTGCCACTCAAAGAAGCCCAGGGTGGACAGTTTGGAGATGAAACGGATCTCACCACGGGTAGGAATGCGCCAGCGCCCCGCCGGGAAACCGTTTTCCTGGAAGGCGGCGCAACGCTCCTTTGCCTTCTGGAAGGTAATACCGTCATGCTCGATACCGGAGAGTTTGGTGGAAATGCGGTACGAGGGTGCAATCATATCGATGGTACGGTCCGAATTCTCGGTGGGGTAATAATGCTCCAGGGAGCGCGTGCCGCCTTCGATGGCCGGCCCGTCGTGGAAATAATCGTTCTCGGGACGAAGATTGTCCACTTCGTCCTGCCGGGGATCCCCAATGATGAACTCCGTATCTTCGGGAAGCACCGTTACGTTGATCTTGAAGGAATCACGGCCGCCGCTGCTATAGTAAACGACACGCCACAGGTGGTCTGCCCGCCAGGCTTTATCGGAATCATTGTTGGAATCGATGTCGTATTGGGCCAGCGTATATTGCTCGTTGTCAACATAGACATAGCCCCAGTGCAAAGGCTTTCCGCCAGGACCGGTGAGCGGGTCCGTATTGGGCGTACACTCGATATAAATACCGGGATACTGGACCACGGTGATGTCCTTCTGGAAACTGGCGTCGTCCGGGCGGTCGGCGTGGACCAGGGAGAATGACATCGTGAACGGAGCATAGTCGAACGACTGCAGCGTATAATCATTCTCCAGCGGATGGGACACGGTAATGTTCGTTCCGGTGTCGTAAAACCAGTCCTCCCCGTTATTCAGTTCCTTTCGCTGATCTTCCGAATAATTCAGATACTTGGATCCCTTGCGATAAATATCGCCGGCACCGGCAGACATCACCGTACCTCCCAGGATCTTGGAGCCCACTGCCGAAGTGCCATAATAAGGGCGGGTTACCCGGATATTCTTCAAGGTCACAGGGTGGCTGGAGGTATAGCGGACAGGAGCGGACTGCTCGTTGTGCAGTTCGTACAGTTCCTTTTCCACGGACAGATAACGGGCATTACCGATTTCGGCGTTCTTGATCACCACATCTTTGTCCTGCCAGTACACGATGTAAACCCAGCCGGACAGGATGGGGACGGCGGCTTCGTCGGTTTCAGAACCCAGGATACCCACGCGGATGTTGATGTGATACCAGTTGTTGCGCACGAAAGAGCGCTTGAACTCTGCACGGCGGTCGTCGGGAATCATCACCTTATAATAATACTGCTTCTGCGTCTGGGGAATGCCGTGAACGGGGTCGGCATCACGCACCCACGGCACCACCAGTTTCAGGAAAGGCTCTTTCCGGGGGCTTTCCGTAGAGCCGTAATCCCAATGCTGGGGATACATATACGTAGGGTAGGTATTGTAATAATTCCCATCCTTCTCGAAGTAATAGTGCGTCACGTCCTGCATATCAGTATAGGCAAAACGCAAAGGATTGTCACGGTAGCTGAAATAGGTGGGATCCTCGACCTTCTCCCCTTCCAGGGTTACGTCCGAAACGCCGTTCACCAGATAGATTTCCATGCCGCTGAGCATCGGGTGCCAGGTCTCGTACCGGTCTTCGCCTAACTGAATCTGCACTTCGTCGGACACGTCCACGCCCACCGTCAGCTTACAGGCATAACGCAACAGGTCGATGGTACCTGACGCAGCCAGCGACTGAGCACGGCCGCGAAGCGTCAGACTCACCGTACCGCTCATCATAAAACTCGTCTGCCGGTGGTTGGACGGCGACACGAAGTCGCTGGTCACCGTAATGTCATTCAGCGACGCCAGATCCGTATTACTCAGGTCGTCCTCGTCTTCCACCAGCGTCCCGGGGTAATTCACCACGGCAAAGACGGTACAGGTACGGACATCCTCCGGCGCCGTGGGGAAGATGATGGAGTTCACCTGCTCCGAGGTAAGCTCGATACGCATCACGTCACTGCGCTGCTTGCCGGATTCGCGGCGCACGTGGTAAGTAGCGTTAGACTCCGTATGTCCGCCCGGATAGAAGAAAAAGTCCACCCAGGAAATCAGGTTCTCGTTGTATTTGTTCACGCCATCCTGCGTTCCGTCGGCGCCGGCACGGGTCACCACGTCCTCGGGCGTCACCAGCGTAAGTTCGATCACCGGACCGTCCCAGCTGTCCATCTGCTCCCGGGTACAGGAGAAGGCCAACAGCAGCAGCGGCAGCAGCAAAAGATATGACAGGCGGCGCATCATATGATAAACTTATAGACAGCGTCAACAATTTCCGTATTGGCGTCGATGACACGGTCACCGGACTCCACGGTGAAGGACAGGGTAATGTACCGGCCCGTCAGATTTTCGTCGATATCGGGATTTCGACGGATCAGGATGTCGATACGTCCGTTGTTCACAGTAGGGTCGATGTCGGCGATATCCGGCTCCACCTGGAAGGCCGAAGCATCACCGATGGAGCGGATCATCAGGTGGCCGCCCACCGGCGTGGTAATGTGCAGATGCCCCTTGGCGGCCACACCCGGCAGCAGATAGGCGTCGTAATGGTCCTTAGAAGTCTCTATCAGTTCCACGGTATTTTCGTCCACCACGAACTTCGAGGATACGTTCACCGATTCCTCGGAGAAGTCCACCAGGAAGGAATTGTAGTCCCAGGGCAGCACATTCAGGGCCAGCTGCAGATTTCGGCCGCTCAGGAAATAGCCGAACACCGTCCAGGTACGGTTGCGGGAGAAGTCCCCCGCGGTAACCATATTGAACTCACGTACACGGTCGCGGCCATTCACGGTGTACTCGATGCGGCCGTTCAGACGGCGGTCGCTTTCGCGGAAATAAGTATAGCCCAGGTCGGTGAGCTGGTCGTGCTCCACGGCGTCGTCCAGCAGCGCCTCGTAGGTAAGGGCGTCCTGGTTCACGTAAATGAGCGATTCCGGGGTATCGTTTTCGGCGATGGTCGCAGGTCCGGGCACAATGTAATCACTGCCCACATAATTGTCGGCCAGTACTTCCTGGTCCAGCACCACCCCGTTTTCCTGGTTGGTAAAGACATATTCCTTCAGCGGAATCTGGCTCTGGCCCAGGATAATCCGGCTGATGGACACCACATCCTGCCCCTCCCCTTCCGTGCGGGTCTTGCAGAACACGAAGCGAAGGCGGGATACGGCGCGCTTGATTTTGACGGTGCGCACCTTCAGCACCGGTTCCTCGCCCTCCACCGGCAGGTCCTTGCCGCAGCCGCTCATCGGAAGGCCCAGGTTCTCGTCCACCTCGTGTACTGGATGCGCCAGGCCGAAGCCATAGTAGGGCGCGGTACCCGTGTCGCCGAAGAAAGCCTCGTTCAAATCGTCCCAATCGGAATTCCCGTCCAGATTGGCGCCGATGGAAGCCGCATTGGCCAGCACGAAGACATCCACATTAGGCTTGTCGATGACAAACTGGCGGCTCACCTCCAGGGAATAACGGCGGACACCGCCGGAAAGGGGGAATTCTGCTTCGGTGAGGGCGCGGGTTGCCACCAGGGAGTGGTCATCCGAGCGGAACACCCAAACCGTCATGCTGTGCAGGGCATTTTCCAGGTCCGATGCTGGCAGTTCACCCACCGCATCTTTCGTAGCATCCCCCAGCAAAGGGAAGTCAATGGCAATGCCCAGGGTGGGCTCGGGCTCCGGTCCTTTCGGCCCCTGATACGAGGACAGCAAATCCCGCTTGCAGGAAACCAGAAGCCCTGCAAGCAGCATGAGTCCTATGAACCAGCGTCCCTTCATCAATCCATGACGATATAAGAGGATGCGGACATCACCCAGTTCAAAGTGGACTGCACGCCCATCACCAGCTGCGATTTACCCATCTCAGGAACGGCCACGTGGGCATTGGCCAGAGACGAAACCACGCAGTGGACGGTGGTGCAGTGTAAAGGTTGCACCGCTGTCGTTGCGCAGTTCCAGGAAGAAGAGCACGTCTTCGTCCAGGGGCGTGGGCAGCACCAGCGTCCGGAAATCCGCGGATTCGGCAATGGTCAGGTACACCCCGGAGATCTGATTGTCGTACAGGAAGTACTCCGTGGCCTCGGGATCGGGGGTGAAATCAAAATACTGCCGGTGCTGACTTCCCAGCAGGATGCCCGTCACGGGGAAATTGGTGCCCGTTACCGTACAGTTGGTTCGGGGATCATCGTCATTGTCCGGCAGGTAGGTTGCCGTGGCACGCACCGTGGCCTGCAGCATACCGGTAGCGAACTGCAGGGGCTCATCCAGGGCTACGGAACGGGTGATCTTGCTCACCACCTTACCCTGGCGGTAGGCGCTGAGCACCTGGCTCCAGGAGCCGGCTTCGGCGGTGTACTGGTCATACAGATCAATGGTTCCGGAAGTGCTGAGCGTGGTATTGCCGATGTAATACAGCGACGGCATGTAACAATAATGGTCAATGGCCGCGATACCATCCAGCCCTTCGGTCACCACCACGTAACGGAGACCGTTCCAGCGCAGCACGGCGGAACCGGAAGGGAGGCCCAGGTTGGTGGGATACAGGCGCATTTCGGGACTCGTAAAACGGACGGCATTGGAGGTGCCGATGGAGATGAACTGGGCATTTTCCAAATTGCGGTAACGCTGCAGGATGGCATCCCGAAGACCATTATACAGGCGCGCGTAAGTAAAGGTGTCGTCACCGCCTTCGGTGAGCACGGCCGGATAGGGAACGCCTCCCGCCACGTGGAAGAACTGATCGTCGTCGTCGCTTTCGAAGCGGGTCAGACGGCCATACAGGTTGGTCAGGAGATACTCCACGCTGGAACCGGCACCCGTCATCAGTTCGCCGTCGCCGGTGAACCAGCGGTAATACTGCTTCAAGCTGGCATCAGCCACGTTTTCGTTCCAGGAAACGGCGATGCGTCCTTCGCGCCAGGCTCCGTTAAAATAATAATAGTACACCTGCGTGTAGCTCACGGCCGTAGCGATCTCGGAGAGGATGTCGGCCATGCTGCTGGCCACCGGAGAGATGGTGCCCGTATAGATGGGGTCGGGCGAGAAAGAGATGCCATCTACCGGAAGGTTGACCTCCTCTTCGTCAAAACCTTCTTCAATCAGGGATCCGTACAAATGCTTGTTGGCTTGGCTCAGGCTTTGGGATTCCTGAACGGCGCGGCCATAGACCATAAGGGACCCGGTTCCAACCGGGAACATGGCATAGGCGTTAGGGTAAAGATGGGCCCTGATATTCCGCACCAGTCCCTGATGATAGGTACTGCCGGTAAAAGCAGCCTCGTCGATGGCGGAAGAGATGTCTGGAAGGGGACGAAGCCGCCCCACGGTGACATCCCCGTCCTGGATGGCGCGCTGATGGGAGAAAGGAAGAACGCGGATATTGTCCATCCCGCGGAAGTTTCCCGTAGCCGTTGTAGTATTGGCCAGTTCCGTCAGGGTGGTAACACTGGCCTTGGTGTTATTCTGCTTATTTTCCAAAGCAAGCGAGAACTGCACAGGAATCTCCTCACGGCTGCCATCAGCCCCCGTTCCCAGTTGTTCCCGGGAACAGGAAACTGCTGCCAGCAGCCCAAGGAGCAAAAGCCTTATGATCGTGCAGTTCCGCATCTAATCTATAAATCTGTGTTGAAATCCCAGCCGCTTCCCCATTCCAGTTCGATGCTCACGCCCACGGAAGGATCGTCGGGCTGTACGGCGCCGTTCTCCAGCACCTTGGCACGGATAATTTTCAATTCACCGGCCTCTAAAGGCTCGAAAATGCTTAATACCGAACGGGTTACCGAGCCGTCCGGCATCAGTGTATAAAGATGATACTGCCAGGAGGCTGTACCTTCTGGATCGTCCGTCCCGATTTCCGCCTTGGCCTCCGCGGCCGGATGGCTGGGGAAGTTCACGGTGGCGAAACAGAGGTTGGTGGATGCCGGGGCGTCCACACGCGCAGTACGGATCACCGGGTCATGCTTAGGGTAGGACCGGAAGTAATACGTGCTGTCGCAAATCCGGAATTCTTTTGCAAAGCCGGTGGCATAGGCCTGCAAATCGCGGACGTGGCTGCCGAGGGTATCGACCACCAGCGCCGTAGCGCTGTTGACCATATATAAGTGGGCCTCGAAATGCTGATTCTCGGCTTCCACCACTTCCATCGGCAGGCGGGCAGTGAAGAGGCCGGTCTGCTGACAGTCCAGGGTATCGCGGTCCGGCTGCACCAGGCGGGAAGCGTGGCACTTTTCATCCGCGTCCAGGCGTACAATTCCATTCTCCGCCACATTCGCAACGGCCAGGTGCTGGTACTTCCGGATGCGCAGACGCAGGGGGTAGCTGGCCCGGGCCGCATTCATCACCCATGTCTCGTGGTACAGGCGCAGGGAATCCTGCGTGTCGGGCTTCGCCGCATAAAAACTCAGGTCCACGTCCTGGGCATAGTCCGTGAACACCTTCCGGAAATAGCCATCCAGGGCCTCCCAGACGGGCTGGTCCTGCGGCAGTGACAACTCGCTATCGAGCTCCGCGGCCAGGGAAGTGGCCAGCCGGAGCTCATAGTCGAGTGTACAGTCTTTCACACAGACGCTCAAATCCTCGTCCACAAGGCCGCAGCCGGTGAAGGCTGCAGCCATGAGGAACGGAAGGATATGTCGCAGTCCTGTGCGCATGGAAAGATATTAACCCAGCGGAACGTCATCGAAGTTCAGACCAGTCTCCCAGTTCAGGTCCACGGAAAGACCCAGGGTCATGGAAGCGGAACGCAGATCCGGAACGGTCAGGTAGGCATTGTGCAGGGACGTCTTGCCAATCTTGAAGGTAGCGGTGGTCATGAAGTCCTGGATGAAGATACGCTTGACCTCCTGGGAAGTACCGTCGGCCGCGTACGGAGGAACCACGTGGTCGGTGGGCCAGGTAATGTTGTTGGTAGCGCTGTTCAGATTCAGCTGACCGATCAGGTAGAAGTAACCGCCGTTACGAATCATATTGTGGTTACCATAGATATCCTTACCGGTATCGTTGCGGAATTCGATGGCCACGGACACGTTGTCCTGGGTTGCTTCAGGCACATAGATGCCATCCACCTGACTGGAAGCGTGGAAGTTGTCGAATACCAGGGTATAGTTGGGCGAGCTGGTCAGGCCGGCCGCACCAGGAACGGGCTGCGCAGCGGCAGGGATGGCCTTGTCATACACGAAACCATACTTGTACTGCATATCTCCACCTCCCACATCGACCTTCACGGGCAGGTGATCCCAACCAATGGCCTTGGGCTGACCGCCGATAATGATACCGGTCACCTTGAACATCCCGGGAGTAACTTGAATCATGTTATCCGGCTCTTCGTCCGGACCCACATTGTTGTTCTCGACCTGGACATTGTGGTTGTTGTCATAGATATAGCCAGCGTCCGGAGCGTCGAAAACATCATCGGCAAATTTCACCTTGGTTTCCAACAGTGCCACGCCATAGTTGATGTTGTACTTCATGGCAACGGCACGGGTGTTTGCCTTCACAACGTTATCATTCCATTCGGCGCCCCAGCTACCTTCATTCATCCACTCATCGTCTCCAGCGCCGGAACCCTTGGGATAATCGCTCTGGGCCTTATCCGCAGCAGTGGTACGGATGGGGCTGTTGGCAAAATACAGGAGCTCCGAAGGATAGAAATAGCTCTTGGCGTTATAGACGTCACCCGAACCGGGAAGACCCGTCATGCCAGATACATTGAACTCCTGCGGATAATAGAAGTAGTTAACTTCCGTTTCCACGCCTTGGGTAAATTCTTCCGTTTCCTTGAAGTCGATATGGGTACCACCACGGGGCAGATTGAAGTTGAAGGGGAACTCGGCCGGATCATAAGCAGCTACTGCAGCACACTCCTCCGCAGAAGGCCAGATCTTGGGATCGTTTGCAATGGCCGTAGGACGGAAAGCCTTTTCTTCATCGCTGAGGAATGCAGTAGCAATGCTGGCCGTGTTGACGAAGGCAACGCCGGTGATAGGTGCTCCCGTATTGTTGGTGGCGGCGGTGAAGTACTTCATCATACGCGTGTACACCTGGTTGGCAAAATACTTGGCCACGGCTTCCTCAACGCAAAGAGGAGTAGCGCAACGGATTTCGTTCAACACGGTGAACAGGTCCTGAGCCATACGCAGCGTGGCCTCACCGGTACCGGCACGGAGTTCGCCTTGGCCTGTATGGATGGTCGTCAACTGCCTGTAAAGGTGGGCCAGTTTCGTTTCCAGAGCGTAACGGTCTGCCGTAGGAGTGTAGGGACTCTTACCGTTAGCAGTGGCATACATTTTCCAGTTGATGCCGCCCGCAGGAATGGTCGCGTCAAAACCGTACTTGCTGGCAACACCGTCCGGGCCATCCGTTGCGCTGATGGTGGTGCCAGCAGCGATGGAATGGTTCAGCAGCAAGGTCTGGATGCCGGCGAACATTTTTTCAATCGTGACGAATTTGACATAATCTGCATCGGCAAGACGGCAACCGGCCGTGAACACGGTAGAACCGGCCTCGGTTCCAATCGTATAGGAGTCCAGATGACCATAGCAGTCGTACAGGTTGGCGTAGCCACCGTAAGAGTCGCCTAAGGGAGCCCGGCCGTAGAAGAGCAGGACGTTGGTCTTCAGAGGCAGGGAGAGTTCCAGGACACGACGGTTCTCCTCAGCCGAAATCTGAGTAGCCGATGCCACCTTGGCCAGCTCAAACACCTTGGGTGAAGTGGCGTCAGCAGGAAGGATTTGCTTGTAAGAAGCAGTAGGAATCTGGTAGGTAAAGAGTTTCGCGTCTTCGATGCCGCGGAACTGATCGGTGGTGTGCGCCTGGGCAGCACCAGAGGACTGTTTGGTTTTTGCCTGGGTGGCAATGTTGAAGATGAAGTTGGTCTTCACCTCATTGGTTTCGCTGTTGAAGTTGGGGTTATTCACCTCTTCTGCAACCTCGCGCTGGCAAGCCGCAGCCATCAGGGCAACAGCTCCCAAAAGGACAAATTTGGATAAGTGTTTCATAGGCACTAATGATTTTGTTAGTTGATTATTAAGTTGTTATACTCATTTAAGTCTTGCAGGTACTGCTCATAAGCATGGGTAGCACGTTCGTGCTCCTCCCATTGGCGCAGCAGGGCGCGGGCATCCGGATCGCCGTCGGCCGCAGCTTCCTTCAGCAGGGCCAGGGCTTCTTCCGAACGGCCCAGGCGGAACAGGGCACTGGCACGGGCGGCGCGGCTGCGAGGTTCCTCCTTCATGGCCTCCAGCTGCCGAAGCGCCTCGGCAGGGTCGTCGGCCTCGAGGGCGTCGATGGCCGCATTCACCTTCAGGGCGTTCTGGTCCGGCACATAGTCGAAATACACGCGGATGTAACCGGAATTACGCTGGTCGCCCAGCACGTTGTCACGCAGCTGGATGTAAACACTACCGCCTTCCAGAGCTTTCAGTTTGCGTTCCCGCACATCCGGATTGGGCTCATCGTCCATAATCTCCAGTACCTTCTGCAGCTGCTCCCGGCTGAGCCCGGCACCGCCGCCGGCAGAAGCCATATCGTTCACTTCGTCCCGGAATTCATTCCAGGCTTCGCCCACCCCGATGGTCTCGAACAGCTGGTCAGGCACCGGCAGACGGTCCTGGATGTAGGCCTGCAGGGCGCGGGCACGTTCGTTGGCCAGGCGCTGGTTACGGGCCTGCGGACCTTCCACGGAAGCCAGACCGATGATCTGGATGCAGGAAACGCGGCTGGTGGTATCTTTCAGGATGCTGGCAGTAATGTCGATGATTTCGTCCAGCACGGGACCGTTGTCACGGCTTCGGCCCGGCTCGGTGAAACTGCGCTTGAGCTGGGACTGATCCAGTTCGAAGAACACGTACAGCGCGCCTTCTTCCTTGCGCAGGATGCGGGCCGGCGTGTAGGGCTTATATTCGTAAGAGGGACGCAGCACCGGATGCTTCGGGGCCAGCTGCCCGGCCACCCCCTTCCATTCCTGCACCACGGGCGGATGAATCTCCAGCGGCGCGGGTTCCGGAACTTCGATGGGCGGAAGCAGTGTATCGGGCATCGGAATCAGGATCTCGTCAATCAGCTCCTGCGTACGCTTCCTCACGTTATAGGCGATGTTCACGCCCATCTTGGGCATCACCACCAGGCCCTTGGCCTCCCCTACCTGCTCACCGCAGTGGGCACATTCGAATTTGTCGGCCTTCCGATAGCCCAGGGCGGCGCCGGCTTCGGCTTCCAGGCGCCAGTGCTCACCCAGCCACCAGCTATGGCCGCCGAACAGGCCCAGGCCGAAATAATCGCCCTGGAGGCGGTACTCGGCGTATTCCGGATACAGACCCAGCGGGAATTTCACGGCGCCCACATTGAAATGGGTGTATAGGAGATCCGCACCGATGAACCAGCCGTCATAGACCTGGTCGAAATAGAAGCGGGCTTCGGGCACCACGGCGAAGTTGCGCCAGTGCTTGGGGTTCACATAATCCCAGTCCCAGGCCAGATAGCGCGGCCATACCTTGATGCCGGCGTCCACACCCAGGGACCAGTGTTTGCTCAGGGGATACTCTACTCCGATGTTCGGTTCCGACAGGGCGTCCCACAACAGGTTCGTACGGACGGACAGGTTGATGGGTTGCCGGGCGGTACTGTCACGCTGCACCTCGGCCGCAAACGCAGAACGCGGGGCCGTGAAGAGGGCGATGCACAGAGGGAGAAGTATTACCAGTTTACGATAGGTCATTCTAATTTTTTCGAAACACAAAGATACGCCAAAACCTTAAGATATAGATGCACGTGCTCACGAGAGGGTGTTTCAAAACAGAAAAAATCCGTGTATTTTTCAGAAATTTTGATTATTTTTGAAACATATTTAATTCCGAGGGAATGATGAACGCCTATCTGACAGCTTTGCTGGCTACCGCCGTCGAAATGAATACCTGCCTCATCTGCGCGCGCCAATTGTGGCGTGCTCGCGCAGAGGTCAAGGACAGTTCGCGCTGGTTGCTGGCACTGGGTTCGCTGCTCGGCGGGCTGCTCGCGACCGCTGCCGTGATCGGTAGTCTGGTCGCGGATCCGGCACCCGTGTCCACCCAGTTACTTTCCCCTTGGCCAGGGCTCATTTTTATGTCCATGCACATCGTGATGACGCTGTACCCCATCACGGTGGTCCGCTCGGACTGGCTGACTCCCCTGCGTTATTTCCTCCTCTTCCTGCCGGTTGCGTTCTTTTCCATCTGCTGCCTTTTTTTCATTGGCCGATGGACGCCGCTGGAAACGCCGCAGGCTATCTGGGAAAACATCCTTCGGCCCGATGTCATCGTGCGGCTGGCCACCCTCTTTGTGATGGTACCCTACTGCCTCATCCTGCTCTGGCTTCCGTATAACCGGCGGGAGAGCAGTGCCTCCATCTGGTGGATTATCCAATATTGCCTGGGATTATCGCTCCTCTGCGGGACCCACATCGTGCTGATGCTCACCTATCACCCGGCGCTGCTCATCGCCCTGCCCCTGCTGGCCGCCACCTTCTACCTGCGCTCCACCGAGTATGAGTTACGCGACCGTCTGCGCCCCAGCAAGGCAGTTATGCCTGTCGCGTCCGAAGACCTGGCGCAGGAGCCGGGTCTGGAGGAAGAGGATCTGACGCCCGAATTCGGCCTCTGGACCCGCGTGAAGAGCATGATCAACCAGGAAGAAGTGTGGCGGAATCCCGATCTCACCCTCATTTCCCTGGCCCGCGACTGCGGTACCAACGTCACCTACCTCAACCGCATCCTCCGCGAAGAAACCGGCAAAAGCTTTAAAGAGCTGATCAACGGCAAACGCATCGCCTGCGTAGTGGCCCAACTCCAGAAGAACCCCGACATGGACATTCAGGAAGCCTTCTTCAACGCCGGTTACCGCTCCCGCGCCACCGCCTGGCGCAACTTCAAGGACATCATGCACCTCACCCCCACCGAGTTCCGCCAGTCCCTGAAAGGGTAATCATGCTTTTTGTTCCGGCAAGTTCTTGCAATTTGAATTATTTTTCCTACCTTTGCATTCCCTTTCGGGCGGTTAGCTCAGTTGGTTCAGAGCACCTGCCTTACAAGCAGGGGGTCACTGGTTCGAATCCAGTACCGCCCACTACCTTATCTAACGAGGGGCAGCCCCTCGAGCACCCCGCGGCTCCCGGGCTAGCCCTCTTACTTCACCGGCTCCATGTGGACGACGATGTGGGAGTGGGGGCCGAAGCGGGCTTTGAAGCGGCGCTCCACTTCGGTGGCTTTTTCGTGGGCTTCGGCCAGGGTCTGGCGTCCGTCCAAGCGGATGTGGACTTCGGCCACAATGCGGTTTCCCACGCGACGGGTACGGAGATTATGCGGGTCGTGGACGCCATCGATTCCGCTAAACATTTCCAGCATTTCGGCCTCAGTTTCTTTGGGCAGCGAGCTGTCCGTGAGTTCCCCAAAACTGGGTCCCAGCAGGTCCCAGGCCACTTTTACAAGCATCAGACCCACCACAATCGAGGCCAGCGGATCCAGCACCGTCCAGCGGTCCCCCAGCAGGATAGCACCGCCGATGCCGATCGCAGCGCCAATAGAACTGAGGGCATCCGAGCGGTGATGCCAGGCATTGGCCTCCAGCGCCGAAGACTCCAGTTTCCGGCCCTTGATTCGCGTATATTGGTACAACGCTTCTTTAGCCACAATGGAAATGAGCGCCGCCCAGAGTGCCATGAGACCAGGGCTCGGAAGGTCCTCCCCCTGCATCCAGCGGGCCAGTTTGGCAGCACCGGACACCACAATGCCGATGGCGGCCGCCACCAAAGCCAGGCCGATCAGCAGCGTCGCCATGGTTTCGAATTTGCCATGGCCGTAGTCGTGTCCCTCGTCCCGGGGCTGGGCGCTGATGCGGACAAAGACCAGCACCACGATATCCGTGATAAAGTCCGACAGCGAGTGCACGGCGTCGGAAATCATGGCCGCACTGTGCCCGGCGATGCCCGCCACAGCCTTCAAGACCAGCAGCAGCAGATTCACCACGCTGCCCGCCAGGGTCACTTTCGCTATTTCTTTTTCTCTGGTCATTTACAATGTAACGCTAAACAGCGGAAGGGCTTCAGCCACCACGAAAGTGCTGCCGCCGATATAGATAAGAGGCTTCTCCGATGCCTCCCCCGCCAGTTCCAGCACCTGCTGCACCCCTCCGCGGACACTCGAAGCCGTAAAAGCCCGCCCGGCGCCGCTGCGATACGCCTCAAAGCGCCGTAAAATATCGGGCGCAGGAAGGGCGCGGGGCGTGTCAGGCGCCACAAAACAGTACGTGGCATCCATCGGCATCAGGGGCAGGATGGCGTCCAAGTCCTTATCGGCCATAATACCATATATTATATACAGGGCTCCGAAGCGTCCGGAGGCCATCATCCGCTCCAGCTGCGCAAAATTATGCCGAAGGGCATGGGCGTTGTGCCCGATGTCGCAAAGGACGTACGGATTCTCCGACAAACGCTCCCATCGGCCATGGAAGGCGGTATTACGCGCCGCATGGACGATGCCGGGAATGACCGCTGTTTCGTCAGCAAGCACTTGAAAATCAGGATTTTGCCGAAGAATGTCCAGACAAGCAAAGACGGTCCGAAGATTCTTCTCCTGGACATCGGCCTGCAGGTCCATCTGCTCCAAAAGGGCCTTCCGGCGGTCCCATAGGGAAGGAAGAACCTGATCGGCATAGGTCAGGGGGCAGAAGCCACTGGCCTTTTCGTCGAAGACCGGGGCGGTTTCGGGGTCATACTCCCCCACCACCGCAGGGACGCCGGCCTTGAAAATCCCGGCTTTTTCTGCTGCGATCTGCGGCAGCGTATCGCCCAGCAGCGCACAGTGGTCCAGGCCGATGGTCGTGACCACCGAGAGGACCGGCTGCAGGATATTGGTCGAGTCCAGACGCCCGCCCAGGCCCGTTTCGATCACCGCAACCTGGGCACCAGCATCGGCGAACCATTGGAAAGCCAAGCCGGTAGTAATCTCGAAAAACGACAGCTGATGCTCCTGAATCCAGGGCATCCAGCGGGTCAGGAAGGTAAAAACGTACTCTTTGGGAACCATCGACCCGCCCATGCGCATGCGCTCGCGAAAATCGAGCAGATGCGGCGAAGTAAACAGCCCCACCTGCAATCCGCAGGCCGACAGGGCCGATGCCAGCAAAGACGAGACGGAGCCCTTCCCATTGGTTCCGGCGATATGGACGGCCTTGAAGGCCTTGGAAGGGCAGCCCAGCGCCTGGTCGAATGAGAGCATCCGCTCCAGACCGGGTTTATAGGCACCGGCGGTGAAACCCTCCTTCTGCACGGAGGGAAAACGCTGGAAAATATCCTGCAGCAGGGCCTCGTAGCCCGCCTCTGTATAGGCCGTATCCATATTCGGCACAAAGTTATTAAAAAATCCCGGAAAACGGTCGGCGTCACATTCGCGCAAAAGGGTTGTCATTCTTCCAAAAAATCACTACTTTTGAAGCATGGCATCATTACTGGACAGTCATTATATCATCGATGGTGTGCAGCTGGCCCTCTCTCCGGGCCGGATGCTGCGCGAATGTTCCACCGAAGCTCCCATGGAGCCCGACGGAGATCCGGAAACCATCGTCGACGAGCACCTGGACCCCACCCCGGACAACTACTGCTTCTCGGAAGCGGCCGTGGCACAGTACGCCGAGGCCGTGGCCGCCCTGGGAAAACGCAACTTTCCCCTGGCTTTCGCCGGCCCCGTCACCGCCGGAAAAGTGGCCCTGGCGCTGCTGGATGCCATTTGGATGGCCGGTCATTTCCGCCTGGGGGACCTGAGCCTCCGCGCGGACTGGAGATGGAACGACAAAGCTATCGGCCAGGCCGCCGCCTTTTACGCCTCGGTGGAAGCCGCCTGCTCCTACATTGATGCCCTGGGCGTAAAAATCGAGCGCTATAGCCTGACCAACGGGCAGCCTTCGGTCATCTTCAAGGCCACCACTGTGGACGAAGAAGACGCCCTGGACGAAGAAGAGAGCCTGTTCCGCGAACTCCCCTACCGCACCGCCAATCCGCGGATTTCCCGCCGGCGGAAAGCCCCGCTTTCCCTGTTGCCCGAAGCGGGCGACTGGCTCATATTCATCCCCTTCGACCCCTGCGACTTCCGCTTGGGCGGATCGGCCCTGGCCGATGCCGTGGGCGCCAGCCCCGCCACCGCACCGGAGGTGAACGACGCCGACTATTTCATTGACTGCTACGAAGTGGTGCGCGAGCTGGTGGAAGACGGCATCGTCAAAGCCGGCGCCACCGTGGGCAGTGGCGGCCTGCTGACCGCCCTCCGCAGCATGACGGCCGGCGGAACGGGTGCCGAAATCTGCATCCGGGACATCTGCAAGGCCTACGGAGAGGAAAACCCCGTGCGCATCCTCTTTGGTGAAGTGCCCGGCGTGGTGCTGCAGGTAGCCGACATCGACTACGACTACCTGGATGCCGAACTCATCCTGCAGGACGTGGTGTACTTCCCCATCGGCCACCCCGTTCCGGGGCACCCCGGCGTGCAGATTACGGAGAAGGTGGAAATTCCGCAAATCCTTGAATCCCTGTTAAATACCATGGAAGGAGAAGACTGAGTTATGGCCAAAATCTACGTACTGGACACCAATATTATCCTGCACGACTACAAGAGCGTAAAGCAGTTCCAGGACAACGACATCGTGGTCCCCGTAGCCGTGATCGAAGAACTGGACAAGTTCAAGAAAGGCAACGACGCCCTCAGTTTCAACGCCCGCGCCTTCATGCGGGAAATCAACCGCCTCACGGAGAACAAAACCTTTGGACCGCGCGGCGTTCCGCTGGGTAAGAAACTGGGTTACATCAAGATAGAGCCCAATCACCCCTTCGCGCCCGAATTCCGGGACCTGTTCAAGGACGATATCCAGGACCACCGGATCCTAGCCACGGCCATGTGGGTGCGGGACCAGCATCCGGACCGCTTCGTGGCCCTGGTCACCAAGGACATCAACCTGCGCCTGAAGGCCAAGGCGGCCGGAATGGAGGCCCAGGACTACCTGAAGGACCGGATGGACGACGAAGTGATGGAGAATCTGGAGCGCGAGGTGATTCCGGTCGATGCCCCTTCGCAGGCCATCCAGCGCCTGGCCTACGGGCAGGACAACTGCCTTCCCTGGAAAGAAGTGCAGGCGAAAGAGCCCAAGCCCAATCAGTTATACAAATTCGACCTGGGCGGGGAAACCGTTTGCGCCCGCTACGATGCCGCACGCGGGGTCATCGGCCTGGTCCGGACCCAGCATGCCTACGGCATCCGCCCCCGCAACGACGAACAGAAATTCGCCCTGGACGCCTGCCTGAACCCGTCCATCCCGCTGGTATCCCTGACCGGCGGCGCCGGTACCGGAAAAACCCTGCTGGCCCTGGCCGCCGCCCTTGAGCAGGCCGAAGACTACGACCAGATCATCCTTTCGCGGCCCACAGTGGTGCTGGGTGGCCAGGACATCGGCTTTTTGCCCGGAGACCAGAAGAGCAAGATGGGCCCCTACGTACAGCCCCTGATGGACAACCTGAACGTAATCCGCCGCTGCTTCAAGCCCGGCAGCAAACAGGCCCTGAAAATAGACGCGATGCTCAAGGAGGAGAAGCTCCTGATCTCGCCCCTGGCCTATATCCGCGGCCGTTCCCTGGGAAAGGTATATTTCATTGTGGATGAGGCACAAAACCTGACGCCGCACGAGGTAAAGACCATCATCACCCGTGCCGGCGAAGGCACCAAGATGGTCTTCACCGGCGATGTGATGCAGATCGACCAGCCCTACCTGGACCAGTGGTCCAACGGCCTCACGCACCTGAACGAGAAAATGAAGGGACAGGCCCTGTTCCAGCACGTTTTCCTCAGGAAGGGCGAACGCTCGCAACTGTCGGAGGTCGCCGCCAAACTTCTGTAATAGCACGATACTTGCACCCTTTGGCGGGTGCGAAAAATAATTGCCATGAAACGCTTGTTGATAACCTGGCTGCTGGCCCTCATGGCCGGAGCCCCGATTTTTGCCGATTCTATGCCCGACGGTCACGTATTAACCAGCCTCTGGAAACAGTACGAAGCAGCTTCCAAGGCCGATTTACCCCAACAGGAGGCCGATATCCTGTCCAAAATCAAGCAGGAAGCCATTGCGCAGCACCTGCCGGTGGATTTTTATGATGCCGCCACGGCCTATGTCGCCTGCGTGCAGCGGCGGGACTGGAAGCAGCGCGACAAACTGCGCAGCGACCTGGAGCAGGAGGTGAAAACCTTCGACGAACCCATCGTCACCTTCCTGTGGATGCAGGATCAGATCAACGCCTCTTCAGAGCGCGTCTGGAGCTATGTCCAGCAGCACCTGGACGGTTTCCAGGGCAATCATCCGGCCCTGCACCGGAACGTGGACAACTATCTGGGCGGCGCCCTGCAGCATTTCATGGGCACGGATAAAGAATACGTGCTGTGGCGCCTCCTGCCCCGGCGCAACTACCAAAGCCTTGACAATAGCGAGATTTACCAGGCGCTGAAGGACGAAGTGGCCGGCCGTTACCCCAATGAAGCGGCCCTGGAATATGTGGCCCTTTCCAACCGCTATTATCCCGACAGCAAGCGGGATCAGAAGATGGCCGATTTTTCGGCCCTGGCGGAGCGTTACGCCGGCAAGGCCATTTCCGTGTTCCCGCAAAGCACCGTCCTTTCTCTTCGCAAGACCCTGATGGAGGAGAAAAAAGCTTCGTCCGATGATTTCCGCGCCCTGTATGCGGACGCGAAGAAGCTGGAAAAAGAGCGCCAGGCCTATAAGGGCGAAGAAGCCATCCTGGCCCAGGGAACTGCTTACCCCAAAAACCTTTGCGAGCAGCTCACTGCCAGCGGCTTGGAAATTGAGGTAGAAGACGGGGACATCTTCGTCATTTTCCGCAACCTGGACAAGGCTTCCGTTACCCTCCGAAAGGGCGATAAGGCGCTGAATACCAAAGAAATCGTCAATAAGACCTGCAGCTTCTACGTGAAGGACAGCGTCCGGATCAAAAAGCCGCAGCTCGCCGACGGCGAATACATCTATGAAGCCGTGAACGGCAAGTTGTCGGACCAGGCCGGTTATACCCAGCTCACCCTGTCACTGGCTACCCGCCTGGACAGCCGCGGGCACTGCGTCTATGTGGCCGATTACGCCAGCGGAAAACCTCTGAGCAGCGCTACCATCGTCCTGAAAAAGGGGGACAAGAAGGTGGCTTCGGCCAAGATGAACCTGGACGGCTTTACTCCCCTGCCCAAGTCGCTGGCCAAGTACCTGAAGAAAGATGACGTTTATTATCAATTGGTTGCCGAATCCGGGAACCGCCTGTCCCCGTGGGTCGGGATTGACGAGTACTGGAGCACGGATCCGGATACCGGTCCCCATTGCAACCTGTACCTGGACCGGGGCGCCTACAATCCCGGCGACACCCTGCAGTTCAAAGCCGTCATGTACGAAGGCGACCCCATGCTGAAACTGGGCGTATGCGCGGATAAAAAACTGAAAATCAAACTCTTCGACTCGGAAGGAAACGAGCTGGAAAGTCTGGGAAAGAGGACCAGCACATTCGGTTCTGTTTCGGGTTCCTTCGTGCAGCCCAAGGGGCTTCGGAACGGCATGTTCCGCCTGTCGGTGGAGGGTTACACCAGCAAGTATTTCCGGGTGGACGAGTTTGTGCTTCCCAGCTTTGACCTGAGCTTCGACAAGTGGGAAAAACTGTACCTGCCCGGGGATGAGGTTCCCATTTCGGGCCGGCTCACCAGCTACTCCGGGCACAAGCTCACCGGCGCCCGCATCGCCATTAAGGTGGTGAGTAACAGCCTGGTAGTCTTTGAGGCCGAAGAAGAAGTGGCCGACGACAACAGCTTCCTGTTTACGGTGCCCGTAGCTAATTCCGGCTATTATGGCGCCACCGTCACGGTGACCGACGCCACCGGCGAAACCCTCAGCTTCGACAATACCTATTATATCAGCAACACCATCCGCGTGCAACTGACGGTGGACAATACCGCCGACGCTGAACTGGACCTGCCCGATGACAAGGATGACGGGCGCTTCTATTACAGGCGCAAGCCCAAGTATGTCATTCAGGACCAGAAGCTTAGCTTCACCCTGCAGGCCCAGGACGCCCAGTCGCGGCCCGTGGCGCTGCCGGTGGACTATGTCCTGACCGCTGCCGATGGGACCATCGTCGCCAAGGGCCAGGCGAATTCCGGCGAAAAAGTGGAGCTGACCCTGCCGGAGGACGGGCTGTACCTGCTGCACAGCGAGGCGGAGGTTCTGGGCCCCCGGGAGCACAGCGTCAAGGGCGAGAGCGATTGCCGGATCTACTGCGCACCCGCCGATTGCAAGGCGCTGAAGCCTTCGGCCACGCGTCTTTTCATCTCTGGACCGCAGACCGTGGAAGCGGGCATGCCCATTAAGGCCCGCCTGGGATCGGCCGCAGGAACGGCCTATACCGTGATTACGGTGTTTGGAAAAGACGGTGAGGTGCTGGAAACCAAGCGTTTAAACAGCGCCAATGAAAAGCTTGCCGATCTTTCCATTCCTTACAAGATCACCTGGCCCGACGCCGTGCGCCTGCAGATTTTCTACTTCCGGAACGGAGGCTGCGAAATGTACGACCGGGAGTTCCGGCGGGCCAAGACGCGCTATACCCTGCCGCTGCAGTTCACGCGCTTCCACAACAATGCCTATCCGGGAACGGAATACACCTTTACGCTGCAGACCGGCGCCGGGGTCGAGGCCCTGGCCGCCGCCTGGGACAAGAGCATGGATGCCATCGCCATGAATCACTGGCCGGAGGTTTCCATGCGGGATTACAGCGTGCGCTATGTGGACATCAATGCCGCAAACGGCTATGTCGCCGACGAATTCGGCCGTGGAGACTATGTCCCGATGGTCTATGGCGCCCGAATGAAAGGCGGCGATGTGCTGATGGAGGCCGCTCCGATGCTCCGGGCCAACGCCGTGGCCGATGTGGCCGAAGCGGAAGAGGCCTCGGACGATTCGGCCGACCTGCTGGACGATGTGTCCATCCGCTCCGATTTCTCCAGTGCCCTGACCTTCCAGCCGCATCTGGTATCTGCAGCCGACGGCACGCTGCAATTCAGTTTCCGCACCTCCGACAAGCTGTCCACCTATTATGTACGCGTGTATGCGCACGACGTGGACATGCGCAATGCCCTGGTGGAGGACCTGATGGTGGTGTCCCTGCCGGTGAAAGTATCGCTGCTGGAGCCGCGCTATCTGTACGAAGGCGATGTGTACGAAGCGGCCCTGACGGTGTCTTCGATGACCGACGTCCCGGTTTCGGGCATCCTGGGCCTGAGGATCGGCAGTTCCAATGAGCAGCAGTTGCCGCTGACGGTGAATCCGGGCGAGACGGCCACCCACCGCTTCCTGGTGCCGGTTTCCGCCGCCGGAGACCTGACGCTGACGGCTTTCTTCAAGGCCGACGCATTCTCCGATGCCGTGCAGGTGACCGTTCCGGTCTATCCGGCCACGCAGGAACTGACGGAGGCACACTCGGCCGTCCTGCTGGACGGGGCCGACCGCGAGGCCCTCTTGGCCGACCTTCGTTCCCGCTTTGTAAACGTGCCGGCCGCCGAGGCCCAGCTGAAGGAAATCACGGTCCTGGATATGGTCCGTGACGCCATTCCCACGCACGTGGATCCGGACGGGAACGATGTCCTTTCGCTCTCCGAAGCCTGGTACGTGCGCCTGATGGCCGGCAGGCTGTCCATGCCGGCTGAGGCCGCTGACAGCGCCGAGCTGCTGGACAAGATCCTCGCCTGCCGGAACGCCGACGGCGGCTTTGCCTGGTTCGAGGGGATGAGTTCCTCGCCCATGATGACGGCCGTGCTGCTGGAGCGCTTTGCCAAACTCCGCGACCGGGGCTTTGAAGTGCCTCCCATGGCTTCCAGCGTACGCTATCTGGACCGCACACAGTTCAGTACCACCCTGCCGCTGTGGCGCGGCTGGCTGTCGGACGCCCAATACCTTCGCGTGCGCGCGATGTATCCGGAAGTCGCCTTCCAGGTGAGCACCGTGACCAAGGCCGATGAAAAGCGGATGACGGAATTCCGCAAGTGGGCCAAGGATTACCTGACTCCGTCCAAAAAGGATGGCCGCGGCCTCAAGGGCCAGATTCTGGCCAAGGCCCGCAGGCTCCTCACGCTGAACGACCTGATCTCCCGCGAAGGCGGAATCGCCCTGGCAAAGGCCTGGGGCGTGGATGTTTCGACCGCCAAATTGAAAAAGTCCCTGAAGGCGGACGTTGCCTCGCTGGTGGAATATGCCGTAGAGCACCGTGACGGCGGCTGGTATTACCCCAATGCCGTGATGCCCTGGCGGGGCCTCCTGGAAAGCGAAGCCTACGCGCACAGCCTCCTCTGCGACTTGCTCTGGACCGTCTCGGGTGACAAGACTGCAGCCATCGCTGACGGTATCCGCCTCTGGCTCATGCTCCAGAAAGAGACCCAGGAGTGGGACAGCGAGCCGGCCTACATCGACGCCATTACCAGCATTCTAGACGGTTCCGAGGCCATGCTGAACACCCGCGTGCTGGCACTCTCGGCCACGTACCGCGCCCCGTTCCTGGATGTGAAGGCTGCCGGTAACGGTTTCACCGTCCAGCGCAAGTGCTTCCGTGAAGGCGCAGCGGGTGCGCTGGAAGAACTCCAGCCTGGCGATTCCGTGCAGGTGGGCGACAAAATTGTGGTGAAATACTGGATCTGGAACGCCGAGAACCGTTCCTTCGTGAAACTCACCGCCGGCCGCGAAGCCACCCTCCGGCCCGAGCAGCAGCTGTCCGGCTACCTGGGCTGGAGCATCATCCACCCCTTACGGAACGGCATCAGCTGGGGCTTCGTCCCGCAGGGTTATCGGAACGTAAAGGCCGATGTAACGGAGTATTACTTCGACTCTTACCCGGAGGAGAATACCGAGCTCACGGAAAGCTTCTTCGTGACCCAGGCCGGTAAGTTCTCCGCGCCCGTCACCGTGATTGAGTCCCTGTACGCACCCCACTACCGTGCCAATTCCGAGGCCCTGCCTCCTCTGGAGCCCAGCGCCCGATAGTTCAGGGATACTAAAAAAACCGCCCCGCAGCATTTGCGGGGCGATTTTTTATCACGACAGCGAGGACTAGGCCTGCTTGATCTGGGCCTGGGCTGCGGCGAGGCGGGCGATGGGCACGCGGAACGGCGAGCAGCTCACGTAGTCGATACCGATGGTGTTGAAGAACTCGATGGACTTGGGATCGCCACCGTGTTCGCCGCAGATACCGCACTGGAGGTTTGCGCGCTTGCTGCGGCCACGCTCCACACCCAGTTTCACCAGCTGGCCGACGGCCTTGGTGTCGATGGTCTGGAACGGATCGGAATCCAGGATCTTGTTACCCAGGTAGTCACCCATGAAGGTACCGATGTCGTCGCGGCTGAAGCCGAAGGTCATCTGGGTGAGGTCGTTGGTACCGAAGCTGAAGAATTCGGCGGCGCGGGCCATGCGGTCGGCGGTGAGGGCTGCGCGCGGGATTTCAATCATGGTACCGAACTGGTAGTCGATCATCTGAGCGGTGTGGGCCTCGACTTCGGCCTTGATGCGGTCGCAAATCACCTTCTGGAAGCTGAGCTCACGGGCGGAAATGGTGACGGGGATCATGATTTCCGGGTGCGGGTGCAGGCCTTCCTTCTGGAGTTCGGCGGTAGCGGTGAAGATGGCACGGTACTGGGTCTCAGCGATGAGCGGGAAGCTCACGTGCAGACGTACGCCACGGTGACCCATCATCGGGTTCACCTCGTGCAGGCTCTCACCACGCTTCTCCACTTCCTTGACGGAGATGTGAAGGTCGGCAGCCAGTTCCTTCTTCTTTTCTTCGCCCTGCGGAACGAACTCATGCAGCGGCGGATCCAGCAGACGGAATACCACGGGCTTGCCGTCCATCACGCGGAGGGTCTCCTTCACGGCGGCCTTCATGTAAGGCTCCAGCTCGGCCAGGGCGGCCTTGCGCTCCTCGTCGGTGTTACAGAGGATCATCTTGCGGAGCTTGGACAGAGGCTGTTCGGAGTTCTTGCCATAGAACATGTGCTCGATACGGAACAGACCGATACCCTGGGCACCGAACTTAAGGGCGCGGGCAGCATCTTCGGGCGTATCGGCATTGGTGCGGACGTCCAGCTTGCGGAACTTGTCGCACATGGCCATGAACTTGGCGAAGAGCGGGTTCTCGGAAGCGTCCATCGTTTCGATGGAGCCTTCGTACACCAGACCCTTGGCGCCGTTCAGGGACAGCCACTCGCCTTCGTGGAACTTCTTGTCGATGCCGGCGAAGGTGACGGTCTTGTCCTTGAAGTTGATCTTGAGGGCGTCGCAACCCACGATGCAGCACTTACCCCAACCACGGGCCACCAGGGCGGCGTGGGAGGTCATGCCACCGCGCTCGGTGAGGATACCCACGGAGGCGTGCATACCGTCGATGTCTTCAGGAGAGGTCTCTTCACGGACCAGGATGCACTTCTTGCCAGCCTTGGCATATTCGATGGCATCCTCGGAGGTGAAGACGATCTGGCCGACGGCACCACCCGGAGAAGCGGGCAGACCCTGTGCCAGGACGGAAGCCTTCTTCTCAGAAGTAGGATCCAGGATCGGGTGCAGCACCTCGTCCAGCTGGGCGGGAGCTACGCGCAGGACGGCGGTCTTTTCGTCGATGAGGCCTTCGTCCACCATATCCACGGCCATCTGCAGGGCGGCCAGGCCGGTGCGCTTGCCGATACGGCACTGCAGCATCCACAGCTTGCCTTCCTGGATGGTGAATTCGATGTCCTGCATATCCTGGAAGTGGTCTTCGAGGTGTTTGCGGATATCGTCCAGTTCCTTATAAACAGCCGGCATGGCCTTTTCCAGGGATGCCAGGTTCTTGTTCTTCTCGCTCTTCGTGGCCTCGTTCAGGGGGTTCGGGGTGCGGATACCGGCCACCACGTCTTCACCCTGGGCATTGATGAGCCATTCGCCGTAGAACTTGTTGTCACCGTTGGCGGGGTTACGGGAGAAGGCCACACCGGTAGCGGAGGTGTCACCCATGTTACCGAACACCATGGACTGCACGTTCACAGCCGTGCCCCAATCGTCCGGAATATGCTCGATCTGACGATAACGGATGGCGCGCTTGCCGTTCCAGCTCTTGAACACGCCGCCGATGGAACCCCAAAGCTGGGCTTTTGCATCGTCCGGGAATTCAACGCCCAGAACTTCCTTGATGCGGACCTTGAAGGCTTCGGCCAGGTCTTTCAGCTGCTCGGCGGTGAGCTCGGTGTCGCTCTTGTAGCCGTTGGCTTTCTTCACATCGTCCATCATACGGTCCAGCTGCTGGCGGATACCCATACCGTCGGCGGGTTCGATGCCTTCGGCCTTCTCCATCACGACGTCGGAGTACATCATGATCAGACGACGATAGGCGTCATACACGAAACGGGGGTTGCCGGTCTTCTTGATCATTCCGGGAATGGTCTTGGAGCACAGGCCGATATTGAGGATGGTGTCCATCATGCCCGGCATGGAGCTGCGGGCACCGGAACGGCAGCTCACGAGGAGCGGGTCGTTCTCGTCACCGAATTTCTTGCCCATGATCTGCTCGGTGGCCTCCAGGGCGGCGGCAACTTCGGCCTTCAGCTCCGGGGTATAGCCACCACCGAGACGATAGTACTCGGTGCAGCATTCAGTAGTAATGGTAAAACCAGCGGGAACGGGCATGCCCAAAAGGTTCATTTCAGCCAGGTTGGCACCTTTGCCGCCCAGAAGTTCCCTCATTTTGCCATCGCCTTCGGCGTGCTTGCCGCCAAAACGATAGACTCTTTTTTTAATGTCTGCCATTTGAATTAAGATTAGTTTATAATGATTTTTAATTTTTCAATGCCGTAAACATGCAAATTTAGCATTTTTTCATTAAAAATGAAATAATAAAATGACTGAGACCGTCGCATCTGACAATCTCAGTGTAGATTAAGGGTTACAATGGCCTTAGGACTGCATCCAGCCGGCGATATCCTCCGGCGAAAAATCGTAGGTCAGGGGCTTGCCGTAACAGCGCTGATAGCAGGCTACCTTGGCGGCGTAGTCAGCTTCGCACATGGCGAAACTGTTTTCGCGGATGCTTTTGGCTGGGTCGGGGTAAATCGGGTCCAGCACGTGCAGGATCATCTTTACGTCGTGGAAACCGGGCGCTACCTGTTCCGGCAGGTCCTGTAGCTCCACGAAGGTGGGGACCACCGGCACCCCGTATTGGGCGGCGAAGAGGAAGGCCCCGCGCTTTTGCGGACGCGGTTTGCGATAGTTGAACCACAT
>CACYHZ010000019.1 GCA_902774345.1 uncultured Bacteroidia bacterium
CTTACCCTGGGCCAGGCCTGGCACCCGATGGGCGCGGACCTTCCGCACATCACCAACCTGGAATCCGGTGCACCGTTCAATCCCTTCAACCGCAGCCCCCAGCTTACCCTGGACTGCAAAGCCGGGGACTTCACCTTCACCGCCAGCATGCTGTACCTGAACCACTTCCTGCCTACCGGCCCGGATGGAAAGAGTACGGTTTACTACAAGTATGGCTTCCCGGAAGCCTACCTGGGCGTGACCTTCAAGAAAGGTGCAGTCGTGGCCAAAGCCGGTGTGGATATCGTGAACAGCAAACCCATCGGTTATGTGGGTTACAACAAGAATAGCGATGGCACTTATGACGAGACCAAGCTGGTGCGGGGCTATACCATGGATAAGAAAGTTTCCAAGGCCAGCGGCATCCTGACCGCCGTGTCTCCGTTTGTGTTCTTCCAGTACACCAAGGGCCTGTTCCAACTTCGCGCCAAGGCCATCCTGGCCCAGAGCGGCGAGCACATGAACCTCCTCTCCGGTTACGGTGTGGCCTCGCTGGACGATGTGAACTACGTGTACACCTACACGCCCATGCAGGATCTGGCCTCCTTCCTTTCCTTCCAATATGGAAAGAAGGTGCAGGTGATGTCCACCTTCGCCTATTTCAAGCAGTTAGGCACCACCAAGGATCTGGTGGATCCCGCCAAACTGCTGTGGATCAACACGGCTGCAGACACCAAGATCCAGCAGGCCTTCCGCGTGACGCCCACCGTGGCCTGGAACATCGGCAAGTTCACTGTGTCCCTGGAGTATGACCTGACCGCAGCCGCTTTCGGCCGTGGCAGCCGCAACCTTCGCGGCATGTACGATGGAACGCCCGAATGGATCATGAACCACCGTCTGATCTGTATGACGAAATTTACTTTCTAGCGCACCCGGATGCGTTTCCCTACCTGCAGCACGGTCGTTTCTTTGATGCCGTTAAGCTGACAGATGGCCTTGACGCTGGTGTGATACTTCTTGGCGATGCCCGAAAGGGTGTCGCCACTTTTTATGGTATGATACTTCATCGCCGCGGCTTCGGCGGCAGCGCGGGCGGCGGCCTCCTTTTTGGCCTGTTCTTCGGCCAGCAGGCGGTCCTCCTCGTCGGTGCGGAAGATTTCGTCTTCGTCATCGACATTCTGCACATAACGCTGGTTGGGATTGAAGTACCAGCTGCGCACTTTCAGCAGACGGTGGCGCAGGGTGCCGGTCTCGAAGTCGATGAGCCAGGCCGGGTCGAAGGCTGCGCCCCGGTACCGCGTCTCGAAGTGCAGGTGAGGTCCGGAGGAACGGCCCGTAGAGCCGCCCAGGCCGATGATATCCCCGGCGCTGACCCAGTCTCCGGAATTCACTTTGCGTTCGGACAGATGGGCATAGAAGGTCTCCAGGCCATTGGCGTGGCGCACCACCACCAGGTTGCCGTAGCCGCCGATATAGTCCGAAATGCGCACCTTGCCGTCAAAGGCCACGGCTACGGGCGTCCCCTTGGGATAAGGCAGGTCGATGCCCTGGTGCCGGCGTCCGTGCCGGTAGCCGAAAAGGGAGCGCGGGTGCACCACGTAGGGACACACGTAGGAGTCCAGCGTGTCTACCACCCAGATGGAGAAACGGTCCGGCAGGTCGTCGGGCTTTTCCCGGTAGGGGTTCACCGCGCGGGTGTCCCAGCATTCGGTGAAAACGCTGTCGGCCTGCATCTGGCTGACGTCTTTCACATATCGGTAGGTGCCGTTGTCGTACAGGACCACCTTTACGGCGGGGTTGCCGGTATCCAGGGTATCGGCGTAGCGGGAGGCCCGCTGGGTGGTGGGCTCAACCGGCTGGCGGCCAAAGGCATGGCGCAGGGAATCGGCCGAGCGGTCCTCTTCCTGGGCCATCAGGGCTGCTGTAGCGCCCAGCAGGGTCAGGGCTGTCAGGAATAATCTTTTCATCGTTAGCGTTTGCCGCCAAAGCGATTGACGATGATGTCATCGGCCTCGGCAATCTTTTCATGCAGGAGTTCCTGGGAAGTGGCTTCGCAGATGAAGCGGAGGTAGGGTTCCGTGTTGGAAGGACGGATGTTGAACCACCACTGCGGGAATTCCAGGCGATAGCCGTCGAAGTCCATCACCTTGGTGGGGGTCTCCTTAGCCTCGAAGTGGGCTTTCACGGCGTCCATGGCGCCTTTCTTGTCTTCCACCTTGAAGTTGATCTCGCCGGAATTCTGGTAGCGGGTGAGGCGGTCCATTTCCTCGGACAGCTTGATGCCCTGCCGCTTGAGGGCGCTCACGATCCGGAGGACGATGATGGACGAAAGCATGCCGCTGTCGCTGTAGAAGAAGTCCTTGAAGTAGTAGTGACCGGCCAGTTCACCGCCCCAGAGGCCGTCGATCTCACGGAGCTTGGGCGCGGCAAAGGCGCGGCCGACACGCCAGGTATGCACCTCGGCGTTGTAATTCTCTTTCAGGTATTCGGCAACGGCCAGGGAAGAGCGGATTTCCTGGAGCACACGCGGATTCTTTTCACCGCGCTCGTCGCAGAAATAGCGGGCCATTAGGGCCACCACCAGGTCGGGGGCCACGAAGCGTGCCTTGTCGTCCACGAACATCACGCGGTCGGCGTCGCCGTCGTAAATGACGCCGATATCGGCCTTGGTCCGGGCAACCAGCGCCTTCAGCGGCTCTACATTCTTGGCCACCAGCGGATTGGGCTCGTGGTTGGGGAAGCTGCCGTCCATTTCGTCGAAGAGGAAGGTGGCGTCTTCGCCCTTGTAGATTTCCTTGGCGAAGAGGCAGCTCATGCCGTTGGACAGATCGAAGGCGATCTTCAGGTTGGAATAGTCGCCTTTATATTTCTGCAGGAAGGCGATATAGTCCGGCTTGATGTCAATTTCGTTGACCTTGCCGGGCTTGGCGGCCTTCGGGGTGGGACGGCCTTCGTCAATCCACTGCTTGATTTGGCCCAAACCGGTGTCCAGCCCCACGGGGAGGGCATTTTCACGGCTCACTTTCATTCCGTTATATTCGCGGGGGTTGTGGCTTGCGGTAATCTGGACGGAGGCCTTGTAGCCATAATTGGCCGTGCCGAAATACACCAGCGGCGTGCTGCTGAGGCCGATGTCATCCACGTCGGCGCCTGCGTCGGTGATGCCCTTGATCAGGTAGTCGTGAATCTCCTGTCCGGACAGGCGGCAGTCGCGGCCCACCAGTACCTTGTCGGCTTTTAACAGTTCGGGAAGGAAATACCCTACCTTATAAGCGATGTCCTTGTCGAAGTCAACGTTGTAGATGCCTCGGATGTCATATGCGTGAAATGCTCCCATGGTGTTATATTTAGTGTAAAGGTTATCGATATCATACAAAGATAAAAAAAATAGTGCTTTAACCCAAGCTTTCCCTTATCTTTGCAACGATGAATGAAAGCGACATCTTTGCGCGTGTGCGCCTGCTGGTGGGGGACGATACCCTCCGCCGCTTCGCTTCCTGCCGGGTGATCCTCTTCGGGACCGGCGGGGTGGGTTCCTGGTGTGCGGAGAGCCTGGTGCGTTCCGGCATCGGCCACCTGACCCTGGTGGACGCCGACTGCGTGAACGCCTCCAACGTGAACCGCCAGCTGATGGCCACCACCCGCACCATCGGCCGCCCCAAGGTGGAGGTCTTGCGCGAGCGGCTGCTGGAAATCAATCCCGACGCCGTCATTGAGGTGCGTCAGGAAGTCTATTGCGCCGAGACGGCTGCCTCCTTCCCGCTGGAAAGCTATGACTACATCATCGACTGCATCGACTCCCTGAAAGACAAACTCCTGCTGATCGAACAGGCTACGCGCACCCCGGCCGTCTTCTTTTCCTCGATGGGGGCTGCGCTGAAAATGGATCCCTCACGCATCCGGGTGGCCGAATTCTGGGATGTCTATGGTGACCCGCTGGCCCGCGCGCTCCGCAAAAAGTTCCACAAAGAGGGCCGCTCGCCCGGCAAGCGCTTCCTCTGCGTTTTCTCCGACGAACTGCTGGAGAACCAGGGTCCGGCGCCCGATCCGGACCTGGAAGAGACCCTCTTCCACAAAGCAGTCACCAACGGCACCCTCTGCCACATCACGGCCATCTTTGGCCACACCCTCGCCGGCCTGGTGCTCCAGGATGCCGCCAAGCGCTAAAGTATAAAAGAAAACCGTCCCCCGAGTGTTGAGGGACGGTTTTTCGTCAATTGCTGTTCTACTACCAGCGGTCTTCGTCAGAAACGGTGAGTTTCTTACGGGCGTGACGACGGCGGGCGCTCAGGACGCGGCGGCCGTTGGCGGAAGCCATACGGGCGCGGAAGCCGTGCTTGTTCACGCGCTTGCGGCGGGAGGGTTGGAATGTTCTTTTCATAATATGTCTTTTTTATATAATTCGCGTAAGGACTGCAAAGGTAGTAATTCCCGACGAAAACGCCAAATATTTTTTACAAGTTTTTCAGCCAAAGAATACTGTCGGGACCTTCGTTGAAAAGGAGGTCCAGGATACTGAGACCGGGAGTGAAGGAACCTCTACGATCGCGGAACACCTGGTAGTACGGCCGGTCCAGTCCCAGCTCCTGCAGCACCGGGCAGGGGCGTTTGGGATGAATGGTGTAGCGGAAGTCATCGGCCTGGGAGTCGGGAACGGTAAAGGCGGTGGTGGGGGAGAGTTCGCAGGCGATCCGCGTCTCCCGCAGGCACCAGCGGATCAGCCCCAGATTCCATTCCCAGAGCGTTTCCGGACGGGTTTCCATCAGCGCAAACAGGGAATCCCGGTAGTAGGCATAATAGGCGGCCGTCTCGTAGGCCGTATCCAGGGCGCGCTGGGTCCGCAGCAGCCACGGCGTGGAATAATCTACCCGAACCTGGCCAATGCCCATATCATCACCGTGCACCACCGGAACCTGGAGCATCTGCACACCGTCGCCGGAGAGGATATAGCAGCGGTTGCGGTAACTCTGCTTCTGGTAGCGCTCACAGGCTTCCAGCTGCACATGGGACGGCAAAACCCTGTCGGGAGACAGGGTCATATCGCGTGCCGTCAGGGCGAACCAGGCCACCGGCGGAAAATATGCGGTGGATAGGAGCACTATCTGCTGATGCGGGGCTTGGGAATGATGCCGCGCTTGGAACTGCGGATGAAGTTCAGGATGGTGTCCCGGTGTGCCGAAGCCGGGAAGTTGGCCTCGATGAACTCCATCGCCTGGCTCACATTCATCCCCTGGAAATAGATGGCGTCGTACATGTCCTTGATCTCGTTCACCTCCGGCTCGGAGAAGCCGCGGCGCAGCAGACCTACGCGGTTGACCCCCTCGAAAGAGATGGGCTCGCGACCGGCGAGCACATAGGGCGGAACATCTTTGAAGATCTTGGTATTGGCGGCCACGAAGGCGTGGGTGCCCACTTTCGTGAACTGATGTGAACCGGATTTACCGGCAATCACGCCCCAGTCGTCCACGTCGGTTTCGCCGGCCAGGCCCACATAACTGACGATAATGCAGTGGTTGCCGATCTGGCAGTCGTGGGCGATGTGGGCATAGGACATGATCAGGGTATCGCTGCCGATCCGGGTAACGCCTTTGCCGCTGGCCTTGGTGCCCCGGTTGATGGTGGCGCACTCGCGGATGTTCACGCGGTCACCGATCTCCACCCAGGAATCCTCGCCCTCGAATTTCAGGTCCTGCGGGATGGCTCCCACCACGGCGCCGGGAAATACCGTGCAGTCCTTTCCGATCTTCACGTGGTTGAAGACAGTGGCATGGTTCAGGATATGACAGCCGTCGCCAATCTCAGTCTGCGCGTCGATGAAGGCGAAGGGGCCTACTTCAATGTTATCGCCCAACTTGGCGTCTGGACTTACGAAGGCCAGGGGGTGGATCTTGTTCATTTCGTACTTATTTAAGCAGGGCCCGGAGGGCCTTGGCAGCCTTGGTGTTGATGGAGTGGCCCGGTTTGTAGGCCGTGATGCGGGCGTTCAGGTAGCCGCCGGCAAGGCGAAGGTCGCCCATCAGGTCCAGCAGTTTGTGCCGGCCACATTCATCGGGGAAGTGCAGCTGCAGGTTGTTCAGGTAGCCTTCGTCCGTAATCTTGATGCCGGGCAGGTTGAACAGGTTGGCAATGGAGCTGAGCTGTTCTTCGTTCACGGGATTTTCCACGATGACGATGGCATTGTCCACGTCGCCGCCCTTGATCAGGTTGTTGCGGAACAGGTATTCAATTTCGTGGAAGAACACGAAGGTGCGGCAGACGCCGATTTCGGAGGCGTAGTCGGTGTGTTCGTCCCAGTGGGCGCTCTGGATGCCCAGGATTTTGGAGTTGAAATCGACGGTGATGTCTGCCGAAGGGGCGGCGGCAGGTTCGATGCGGATCCATGAGCCGCTGCGGTCGTCGCGGATTTCCAGGGATTCGGGGATGTTGATGTACTCCCGGGGAACTTCCTGGTCCTGCAGGCCGTCCTTCAGAATAGCTTCCACATAAGGGCGGGCGCTACCGTCCAGAATGGGCACCTCGATGTTGTCCAGCTCGATGATGGCGTTGTCCACGCCCAGGCCGGTAAGGGCCGACATGATGTGTTCGATGGTCACGGCCACAGCCTCGTTCCGGGTGATGGTGGTGCTGCGGGCGGTATTGCTCACATTTTCTGCCAGGGCCTCGATGACCGGTTTGGAACGGAGGTCCGTACGGCGGAACTTAATGCCGTGCCCGGCCGGGGCCGGCATCAGTTTCATATGTGCATAAGTGCCTGTATGTAAACCCTTTCCTTGGAAGTAATAGGTTTTCTTTACAGTATGCTGATTGCTTCGCATGCGCGTTCTAGTCTGAATTCAACTCAAAAAGTTTGCAAATATAGGAAAAAAAATTCAGTCAGACTATTCTTCGCCGCTTTGCTTGAATTTGACCATGGCGCGCCAGAACTGTTTGGCCGGGATGGCCGGTGAACCCAGCAGCATCTCGCCGCTTTTCCGGATATTGCCAAAAATACCCGTCTGGGCACCTGCCGTGGTGTTGTCGGGCACATTCAGGTGCCCGGCAATGCCCACCTGTCCGCCGAAGATGCAGTTCTTGCCGATCTTGGTGGACCCTGCAATGCCGGTCATCGCCGCCATGGCGGTATTCCGTCCGATGATCACATTGTGCGCTATCATGCACAGGTTGTCAATCTTGACGCCGTCCTCGATGATGGTGGATTCCATCTGGGCGCGGTCAATGGTGGTGTTGGCGCCGATTTCGACGTCGTTGCCGATGACCACGTTCCCCAGGTGCTCGATTTTCTGCCAGGTCCCGTCGGGCTGCGGGGCATTGCCGAAGCCGTCGGCCCCGATCACGGCGCCGCTGTGGATGATGACCCGGTCCCCGATGACCATCCCGGGATAGATGTGCACGCCGGGATAGATGATGCAGTTCTTGCCGATGGTGCAGCCGTCGCCGATGGTCACGTTGCCGTGGATGATGGTGTTGTCACCCACCGTCACGTGCCGGCCGATCCGGCTGAAGGCCCCGATATAGACCCGCTTCCCGTATTTGGACGTGAGCGGATGCCAGATGGAGCGCAGGCTGCGGTGCCGCCGGTACTGTTTCTTCTGGTCGCTGACATACTTCAGCAGCTGGGAAACGGCCGTATAGGCGTTTTCCACCCGGACCATCGTGGGCGCTACGGGCTTCTTGGGCACAAAGTCCTTGTTTACCAGGATGATGGACGCCTGATTGGTGTACACGTATTCCTCGTACTTGGGGTTGGCGAAGAAACACAGCGAACCCGGTTTGGCGTGTTCGATCTTGGCGAACTTGGACGCCTTGGCCTCGGGATCGCCTTCGACGGTCCCGTTCAGGTATTGGGCTAAGAATTTGGCTGTTAATTCCATACGCTTAGATTAACGGTTCTGCCGTCATGGCCGCAGGCTGCGGGATGCCCATCAGCTTCAGGATGGTGGGGGCCACGTTGCACAGGGCGCCGTCCTTCACGGCCTTCACTTCCTGCCCGGCGTTGATCACGATGAACTGCACGGTGTTCAGGGAATGGGCAGTGTTGGGGGTACCGTCCGGATTCACGGCGAAGTCGGCGTTGCCGTGGTCGGCGGTCAGGAGCACCACATAATCCTTCGCGATGGCTTCTTCCACCACCTTGCCCACCAGCTTGTCGATGCAGGAGACGGCAGTGGTGATGGAGTTGTAGATGCCGGTATGGCCCACCATGTCGCCGTTGGCGAAGTTCAGGATGATCATGTCCTGCTTGCCGGAGCGGATCTCGGCGATGAGTTTTTCGGCCACTTCCGGTGCGCTCATCTGGGGCAGGAGGTCGTAAGTGGGCACCTTGGGAGAATTCACCAGGATGCGGTCTTCGTTCTCGAACACGGTCTCGCGGCCGCCGTTGAAGAAGAAGGTCACGTGGGCATATTTCTCCGTTTCGGCGATGCGCAGCTGGCGTTTGCCGGCCTTGGAGACGGTCTCTCCCAGGGTGTCCTGCACCAGTTCCTTGTCGAAGAGGATGTGTACGCCGGTGAAGGAGGCGTCATAGGGGGTGAGGCAGCAGTAGTACAACGGAATGGTGTGCATGCCTTCCTCCGGCATGTCCTTCTGGGTGAGCACCGCGGTGAGCTCGCGGGCGCGGTCGTTGCGGAAGTTGTAGAAGATGATGGCGTCGCCTTCCTCGATGGTGGCCACGGGCTTGCCGTTTTCGGTGACCACGATGGGCTTGATGAACTCGTCGGTGACGTCGGCGTCATAGCTGGCCTGGATACCGGCCTGGGCGCTCTCGAAAGCGGCACCCTTGCCTTCCACCAGCAGGTCGTAGGCTTCCTTCACCCGGTTCCAGCGCTTGTCACGGTCCATCGCATAGAAGCGGCCGCAGACGGAGGCCACCTTGCCGGTGGTTTCGGCCATCTTCTCTTCCAGCTCCTTCACGAAGCCCAGACCGCTGCGGGGATCGGTGTCACGGCCGTCCATGAAGGCGTGGACATACACTTTGTCCAGCCCGACCTCTTTGGCCACGCGCAGGAATTCATACACGTGATCCAGGGAGCTGTGCACGCCGCCGTGGGAGGTGAGGCCCATCAGGTGCAGCTTTTTCCCGCTCTGCTTTACATAGTCGTAGGCGGCTTTGATCTCTTTGTTTTCCAGGAGCTTATGCTCGCGGCAGGCGATGTTGATCTTCACCAGGTCCTGATACACCACGCGGCCGGCGCCCAGGTTCATGTGTCCCACCTCGGAGTTGCCCATCTGGCCGTCCGGAAGGCCCACATATTCGCCACAGGCCTGCAGGTGGCCAAAAGGATACTTGGCCCGGAGGGCGTCGATGTTGGGTGTTCCCTGGGTCCAGATAGCGTTGGAATAGTCGTGGCTGCCTTCGCCCCAACCATCCAGAATCATGAGAAGTACTTTTCTGTTCATATGCTTGTTGTTATTATTAGCGTTCCTGTCATTCCGAGCGTAGCGAGAGAATCTTCGGAGATACACTCGGCCCTTCGGGCCTCGGTTTGACAATAATTAAATTCGATATGACATTTTAAATCTCACAAAGTTAATCATTTTTTACGGAAATCCGAAGGATTTGGCGTGTGGACTTGGTGACACGGACGCTGTGGTCGATACAGTGGCCGATGACGGCCAGCACGTGGTGCGGGTCGGCTGCCGATTTCAGGAGGGGGATGAAAGGTTTTTCATCGGCCGGAATATGATGGTCCGTGAACCAGTCCTGCATCTTTTTCTTTCCGGGAGCGCCCAGCGGCCGAATCCAGTCGCCGCTTTCCCACCGTCCTTCGATAAACTCCCCGGCCTTGTCCGCATCCAGAATCAGCATCCCCTTCGGCTGCATCACGCTCTCCGTTCCGTCCCACGGCTCCTTGGTGCAGACGCTCGGTATGACAGAAGAGGCGCTCGGTATGACAGAAGAAGGGCCCGGCACGAAAGATTCCGGCGCCTGTGCCGCCGCAGAAAGCTCATCAGCAAAACGCTCCATGTCCCGGTTCAGCGTCTCGATGAAGCGAGGGTTGATTTCCCGGAAAACAGGGAAGACCAGATTGCGGATCTTGTTGCGCTTGTAGTCGTTCTGGGCGTTGGTGGCGTCCTCGCGCCAGGAAAGTCCCTCCTCGCGGGCAAAAGCTTCAATCTGCTCCCTTGTCATTCCGAGCAGGGGACGCAGCAGGGGAATGTCCCCGAAGTCGGGGTCCGGCAAGAAGCCGGAGGCTTTCATCCCCACCAGACCACGCAGCCCCGTTCCGCGTAACAAATTCAGCATCAGCGTTTCTGCGTTGTCATTGGCATTGTGCGCCACGGCCACGGCCTCGTAGCCATATTCCCGGCATAGCTGCCCGAACCAATGGTAGCGCAGGCGCCGTGCGGCCATCTCCACGCTAATTCCCTGGGCCGATGCAAACGCTTTCGTATCGAATCGTTTGACGTGGCAGGGAACGCCGCAAGCGGCCGCCCAGGAGCGGATGAAGGCTTCATCGCCGTCGGAATCAGCGCCGCGCAGGCCGAAGTTGCAGTGGGCAATGGCGAAAGGTCCGCCTTCCAGACGGACCTTCTGTGCCAGGCACATGGAGTCGATGCCTCCGCTGACTGCCAGCAGCAGCATAGCCTAGTGCTTGTGGGAGATGCTGTAGGTGAAGCCGAACTCCAGGAACTCCTTGAACTGTACGCCCTTGGTATCGGCAACGCCGTCTTTGTCGCTGTCGCGGACAATCACCATCGGATCGTAAATCAGGTTGGTGGACAGGGTAAGGGCGAAGAACTTGCGCAGTTTCCAGAAAATCTTGTTGTCCCAGGTAAGACGGGGCTCCACCTTGGGCGTCAGGTAGTTGTAGAAAGCCGTGAACTGCGTGGTGTAGGAGAAAGTATCATTGATGACCCAGGAGGCATCGGCCTTGATCTGGGCACCGAATTCCATACGGACGCTCTTCCATTCGATGGGCTGTCCCGCTTCGTCCCACTTGGTGGCTTCCATACCGTAGGTCTTCCGCAATTCGGGAATGCTCACGAACACACCGCCGCCGGACAGGGGCGCGACGTTCAGGGAGAACCAGGGCGCCGGCGTCCACAGGGCACCGATACCCAGATTCAGGTAAGCGGGGGCGAAGAAGCCGGATTTCAGCTCGCGGGCGGCCAGCCAGTCTTCGCGGCTGGGCTCGATCACCTTGCCTTCCGCGTCCGTGGAAGTGGCCGGCGTATTGTACTTGTAGTTGTTGCCGAACTGGGTCTTGAAGTCGAAGGAGGCGGAGTACGACAGATTCTTGACGCCGGACTGGTAGCCCCACTTGGATTCGAGGTAGATGCGATCCTTGTTCTTCTGCGGGATGGGTTTGTCGGCCGAATACAGGAAGCCGTAATCCAGCTGAAGCCGGTTGTTCCATATCATCTTGTCCTTGGCGTAGTTGGCGCTGGCATCTACGTTGCCGGCCAGGGAGACGCTGTTATAACCGCCGGCCACCCACTGGGACAGCCAGGTCTGGCCGAAGTTGATATTGGTCAGCAGGGTGCTGGTCCAGTACTTGGGTTTTTCCTGCACCACGGGCACATCGTCGGCGGCCGTCAGGGCGGCGGCAGCATCGGCCACTACTTCCTGCGGATTCTGGGCCCAGGCTGCCGTGGCGGCCATAAGGGCCAGGGAAAGGATAAACGTTCTTTTCATAATCTAATAGGATCTTGCAAATAAAACACGCTGATGGGAAGGCTTGCCTGTGTAGATGCACTTGCCTTCTTCCATGACGACGGTGCTGTCCACAGGGATGCAGCGGATGGTGGCTTTGGTCTCTTCCTGGATCTTGGCCTCGGTCTCGGCGGTGCCGTCCCAATGGCACAGGAGGAAGCCGCCCTTCTCGATCTCTTCCTTGAATTCCTCCCAGGTATCGACCTTGCGGATGGAGGCATCGCGGAAAGCCAGGGCTTTGTTGTAAATGTTCTGCTGAATGTCGTCCAAAAGGCCGATGATCCTTTCGTCCAGGCCTTCCAGCGGCTCGGAGATCTTCTCCAGTGTGTCGCGGCGGGCTACTTCCACGGTCCCGTTCTGCAGGTCCCGCGGGCCCATCGCCAGGCGCACAGGAACGCCCTTGAGCTCCCATTCGGCGAATTTGAAACCAGGACGCAGGGTGTCGCGGTCATCGACCTCCACGCTATGGCCCTTGGCCTCCAGGGCTTTCTTCAGTTCATACATCTTGTCCAGCACGGCGCTCCGCTCTTCCTCGCTCTTGTAGATGGGCACCATGACCACTTGGATGGGGGCCAGGGCAGGGGGGAGGACCAGGCCGTTGTCGTCTCCGTGGGCCATGATCAGGGCGCCCATCAGACGGGTGCTCACGCCCCAGGAAGTGGCCCAGACATAGTCCAGCTTGCCTTCCTTATTGGTAAAGGTGACATCGAAGCTCTTGGCGAAGTTCTGGCCCAGGAAGTGGGAGGTACCGGCCTGCAGGGCCTTTCCGTCCTGCATCAGGGCTTCGATGGTCATCGTGTCCAGGGCGCCGGCAAATCGCTCGCCGGGGCTCTTGTGACCCACCACCACGGGCAGGGCCATCACCTCACGGGCGAATTTGGCGTACACGTTCACCATGCGGGTCTTTTCGGCCTCGGCTTCCTCGGCGGTGGCATGGGCGGTATGGCCTTCCTGCCACAGGAATTCGGCGGTGCGCAGGAACAGGCGGGTGCGCATTTCCCAGCGGACCACGTTGCACCACTGGTTGCACAGGATGGGCAGGTCCCGCCAGCTGTGTACCCAGTTCTTATAAGTGTTCCAGATGATGGTTTCCGAGGTGGGCCGGACGATGAGTTCTTCTTCCAGCCTGGCCTCCGGATCCACCACGATGCCGTTTCCGTTGGGATCGTTCATGAGCCGGTGGTGGGTGACCACGGCGCACTCCTTGGCGAAGCCGGCCACGTGCTCGGCCTCACGGCTGAAGAAAGACTTGGGAATGAACAGGGGGAAGTAGGCGTTCTTTACGCCGGTTTCCTTGAACATGCCGTCCAGGATGTGCTGCATTTTCTCCCAGATGGCATAGCCGTAAGGTTTGATGACCATGCAGCCGCGCACGGCGGATTGTTCGGCCAGGTCGGCTTTTACTACCAGGTCATTGTACCATTGGGAGTAATTATCGGACCTTTTGGTTACCTCTTTTGCCATAATGCTATTTGATTTTTTTGTTTTTGTGCTTAATATTGTCTTTTGAAACAGGGGACGCAGGTACAAATCTTGCTGTGATTCCTGTCGGCCCGCTTTGTTCGGGCACAAAGATACTATTTTTTAATTAAAGTAGGAGGTTCTGACAATGAAAAAGAGATTGGCCTATGCCGCTGCGGCCTTTGCCGCCCTTTCCTGCTCTTCCATGAGCCAGATCCAGACACAAGTGTACGACGACGGGATGTACCAGCGTCCCGTCACCCAGCAGGTGGCTGTGGTTTCGGACCAGGAGGTGGACAACCTGCTGGCCGAAAGCCGTCAGTCCCCGGCCTATATCCTGAACCAGGGGGATGAATCCCTGCCCGATCAGCCCCAACCCGTCCTTTTCTCCAGGGAAAGCACCGTCATCGTGGTGGACACGCCCTATTGGGCCTGGAACTATCCCTGGTATCCGTACGGCTATTACAGCCCCTGGTATTACAGCTCCTGGTACCGTCGGCCCTATTCCTGGTACTGGGGCGATGCCTGGTATTATGATCGCTGGTACTATGATCCCTGGTATTACCACGGCAGTCCCTGGCGCTATTACGGCTATTACAGCCCCTGGTACTACAACTCCTGGTACTACAGTTCCTGGTACGGTCCGTACGACCCCTGGTACTGGCGTCATCACTATGGCTACGGCCCCGGCTTTGTCTATGCAGGCGGTCACCGTCAGCCGCACCAGGCTTTTACCAGCCGTATGGAACGGGAACACAATAGTGGTCTCCGGGGCGGCGTATCCCGCACTTCGGGCTTCAGCAGTCCGGCCCGGACCACAGCCGTTTCCCGCGCTGCTTCCACCACATCCCGCTCCGCCGGCAGTGCCGTGCGAACCGCCGGTAGCACCACCGGCACCGGCAGCCGCAGCGGCGTATCCGCTTCGGCCAGCACTCGTTCCGGCGGCGCGGCCGTCCGTTCCAGCTCCAGCAGCACCAGCCGCGCTTCCAGCAATTACCGGGCAGCCGGCAGCTCCGGCAACGTCCGTTCCAGCTCCTCCACTTCCGGCAGCAGCACCATGCGTTCTTCCAGCGGTAGCAGCAGCCGTTCCTCCGGCAGCTACTCCGGTAGCTCCACGCGTTCTTCCGGCGGCTATTCCACAGGGAGCAGCACCCGCTCGTCGGGCAGCTATTCCGGCGGGGGCGCCAGCCGTTCCTCCGGTAGTTATTCCGGTGGCGGTTCCAGCCGCTCTTCCGGCGGTGGTGGCGGCGGTTCCCGTTCTTCAGGCGGCCGCCGATAGGTCCCTTCTTAACGATTTGAAGCGATGAAAAGAATCATAAGCGTACTCCTCGGCATCGGCGTAGCCGTCTCCGCCGGGGCGCAGAATTGGCAGGACGCACAGCTCCTGTCGGAAAACCAATATGGCGGAACGGCCCGCGGCATGGCCATGGGCAATGCCCTGACGGCTGTCGGCGGGGATCCCGCTTCCCTGACCCTGAATCCTGCCGGTTCGGCGGTATCGGCCTATACTCAATTCTTTATCACCCCCGGTCTGTCGGTTTCCGTGCTCAGCGCGAAGGGAATCACCATTCCCGAAGGCGGGACGGATCCGGTGGGCCTTGGCAATCAGGAGAGTACCGGAAGGGTGCGTATGAAACTGCCCAGCGTCGGCTTTATCCTGAATCTGGACAAAGGCAGGCGCAGCGGCTGGAAACGTTCGGCTTTCAGCTTTGTGGTCAATTCCACCGCCGATTATACCTCCCGCTTCCGGGCTTCCGGCCTGAATTCCACCACCAGCTATGCCGCGTCGCTGGCCTCTTCGGCCGATGGTTTCCAGGCCGACGTCCTGGGCTCCGGAGACTGGTTCTACAATGGCGACAATCCTGCCCTCAGGCCTGCCTGGGCCGATATGGCCGGCTATCGTGCCGGGATGTTCAACGGCATCACGGGCCGTCCCGGTGGCTATGTGGCCATCACGGAAGTGGTGGGCGAAGACGGAAAGGTCTATATGGGCGAGCCCCTGCAGCAGGTTTTCAATGTGGAGACTACCGGCGGCAAGCACGACTTCCTGATCAACTACGCCGCCAACTACAATGACATCCTGTATCTGGGCGCCAACCTGGGCATTACCTGGCTCCGTTACAACCGTTCCCAGTTTTTCCAGGAGATGCCGGACAATCCGGACGATTATCCTGCCGCCAACTATGCCGACGGGTCATCGGCCCGTCTGGATTACCTGCGGATGCAGGAAAACCTGCGCCTCAGCGGCGCCGGCGTGTATTTTAAGGCCGGTATCCTGCTGCGTCCCGTAGCGGGTCTCCGCCTGGGCGCCGCTATCCAGACCCCGACTGTGATCACCCTCCGGGAACGCTATTGGTACGACGCCGAGGTCCATGCCACCGGCCGCTACCTGCCTACGGCTTCCAGTCCGGAAAATGATTGGGGCTACAAGCTGTCTACACCCTTCCGGGTCAATGCCGGCCTGGCCTATTCCTTCGGCCAGTACGTCATCCTGAGCGCGGATTATGAAATGGCCGATTACGGCGCCGCGCGTTTCCGCTCGATGGATTATACCTATGACCCCCTGTCCGATCCCAACTTCTCCGGCGTCAATCAGGATATCCGCGACCTGATGGACCTGAGCCATCAGGTCCGGGTGGGTCTGGAAGTGAAACCCGTTTCCTGGCTGGCCCTTCGGGCCGGTTACAACTACCTCACCTCCGGGGAAGTGGCCTATTTCAACGGCAACAATCTGCAGCCCCTGTCCGATGCGCAGAAGGCTGCCAAAGCCAAGCACACTGCCTCCTTTGGCGTAGGCTGGACCAGCGGTTCTTTCTTTGCCGATGTGGCCGTCCGTACCCGTTTCGTCCCCGTGGAATACTACATCCCGTACGAGTATTACTACGCGCCCAACCCCGCACAGTTCTACAATAAGGTAGTGGATGAGAGTTTCCTGACCCCTGAAATTGCGGTCAAATCCATCCTGGTGGATGCCATGTTCACCATTGGCTGGCGCTTCTGACGGCGGGTTTTCTGCCATTTTGTCAGCCTTTTTTCACTGGCACGAAGTTCGATAGATGGGAGGCGTCGCTCGCAGCAGCGGCGCCGCCCTTTTTTCGGGCCGGCAACAAGAAGGTAAAACAATTAAAAAGGAAACTATACTATGGGTAAAATTATTGGTATCGACCTGGGAACCACCAATTCCTGCGTCGCTGTGATGGAAGGCAACCAGCCTACCGTCATCATCAACAATGAAGGCCAGCGCACCACCCCTTCCGTGGTCGCTTTTACCGACGGTGGCGAGCGTAAGATCGGCTCTCCGGCCAAGCGCCAGGCCATCACCAACCCTCACAACACCGTGTTCTCCATCAAGCGCTTCATGGGCGAGACTTTCGACCAGGTGAGCGCCGAAGTGGCCCGCGTTCCCTACAAGGTGGTCCGTGGCGAGAACAACACCCCCCGCGTGGACATCAGCGGCAAGTTCTATACGCCGCAGGAGATTTCGGCCATGATTCTCCAGAAGATGAAGAAGACCGCCGAAGAGTATCTGCGTCAGGAGGTTACGGAAGCTGTGATTACCGTTCCCGCTTACTTCTCCGACTCCCAGCGTCAGGCCACCAAGGAGGCCGGCCGCATCGCGGGCCTGGATGTGAAGCGTATCATCAATGAACCCACCGCAGCCGCCCTGGCCTATGGCCTGGACAAGAAGGACAAGGATATGAAGGTGGCTGTGTACGACCTGGGTGGCGGTACCTTCGATATCAGTATCCTGCAGCTTGGCGACGGCGTGTTCGAAGTGCTCTCCACCAACGGTGACACCCACCTGGGCGGTGACGACTTCGACCAGGTCATCATCGACTGGCTGGCCGCCGAATTCGCCGCCGAGAACGGTGGCATCGACCTGAAGAAGGATCCGATGGCCCTGCAGCGTCTGAAGGAGGCCGCCGAAAAGGCCAAGATCGAACTCTCCAGCCAGACTTCCACGGAGATCAACCTGCCGTACATCATGCCGGTGGACGGCGTGCCCAAGCACCTTGCCAAGACCCTGACCCGGGCCAAGTTCGAGCAGCTGTCGGATGCCCTGTTCCAGCGTTCCATCGCCCCTTGCCGCCAGGCTCTGGCCGATGCGCACCTGAACCCCTCCGATATCGACGAGGTCCTGCTGGTAGGCGGTTCCACCCGTATCCCGTACGTACAGGAACTGGTGAAGAACTTCTTCGGCAAGGAACCCAACAAGAGCGTGAACCCCGACGAAGTGGTGGCCATCGGTGCCTCCATCCAGGGCGGTGTGCTCGCCGGTGACGTGAAGGACGTGCTGCTGCTGGATGTTACTCCGCTGAGCCTGGGTATCGAAACCCTGGGCGGCGTGATGACCAAGCTGATCGAGTCCAACACCACCATCCCGGCCAAGAAGAGCCAGATCTTCTCCACTGCGGCCGACAACCAGCCCGGCGTGGAAATCCGCGTGCTGCAGGGCGAGCGCCCGATGGCCAAGGACAACAAGCAGATCGGCATTTTCCATCTGGACGGCATCGCCCCGGCCCCCCGTGGCATCCCTCAGATCGAGGTTACCTTCGATATCAACGCCGACGGTATCCTGAACGTCAGCGCCGTGGATAAGGCTACCGGCAAGGAGCAGCACATCCGCATCGAGGCCTCCAGCGGCCTTTCCGACGCCGAAATCCAGCGCATGCGGGACGAGGCCAAGGCCAACGAAGCCGCCGACAAGGCCGAAAAAGAGCGCATCGACAAGATCAACGGCGCCGACGCCCTGACCTTCCAGGCCGAGAAGTTCCTGAAGGAGAATGGCGACAAGGTTCCCGCTGACGTTAAGTCCGAGGTGGAATCCAACTGCAACCTGCTGAAAGAGGCCGTGAAGGCACAGAATCTGGCCGATATCGACCGCTACTCCGAAGCCCTGAACAAGGCTTTCGAGAAGATGTACCAGGCTGGCCAGCAGGCCGGCGGTCCCCAGGGAGGCCCTCAGGGTCCTTTCCAGGGCGGTCCCCAGGGCCCTTTTAACGGCGGCCCTCAGGGCCCTCAGGACCAGGGTCCGGACGAGCAGTAATCGTTCAATTGGCACCGGCAAAAGCGCCGGTGCTTTTTTTTTGCCGATTGTTTTGCATATATTTGTGCAGCTATGGTATTGGAAACGGGCATACAGTATTTGCCGGGAGTGGGGCCCAAGCGGGCGCAGCTCCTGCAATCCGAACTGGGCGTCGCTACGGTGGGCGACCTGATCCGGCTGTATCCCTTCCGCTACATTGACCGCAGCAGCATCGTCCGCATCGCCGATGTCCATCCGGACCTGGCGCAGGTGCAGGTGCGAGCGACCGTCCTCAAGGTCAGGCTCTATGCCAAAAATGGCGCCGAACTGCCTCCGGACCAGCTGAAGTACAATATGGTGAACCGCCTGAGTGCCCTGGTGGCCGATGACAGCGGCGAGATGGAGATGGTCTTTTTCAAGGGCGTGAAGTGGATGCACAGCCGCCTGGTGCCCGGTTCCACTTTTATCTTCTTCGGCAAGCCCTCCGTCTTCAACAACCGCCTGAACATGGTGCATCCGGAAGTGGATGCGCCGGACAGCGGAACCACGGGCGTCCTGACCGGCGTGTATCCCTCGACGGAAAAACTCAAGAACGCCGGCATCACGGGTAAGGTGATGCTCAAACTGGTCGGGACGGCCCTGCAGGAGATCCTGCCCGTCCTCCAGGAAACTCTGCCGGACTATGTGCTGCGGGAAAAGGGCCTGGTTCCGCTGACCTATGCGCTGCGCCAGATCCATTTCCCCACGGACCAGGATGCCCTGGCCAAGGCTTCGTACCGCCTGAAATTCGAGGAACTGTTCCTCCTGCAACTGTCTCTGCTGAAGCAGAAATACGTCCGCAGCCACAATACGGTGGGGCTGAATATGCCGGCGGTGGGCGAAGCCTTCAATGCCTGCTATCATGCGCTTCCGTATGAGCTCACGGGGGCCCAGAAACGCGTGATCCGGGAAATCCGGGAGGACATGCGCAGCGGCCATCAGATGAACCGGCTGCTGCAGGGAGACGTGGGATCCGGGAAGACGATGGTGGCGGTGCTCAGTGCCCTCATCGCTGTGGGAAACGGCTACCAGGCCTGCCTGATGGCCCCTACGGAAGTACTTGCCAATCAGCATTTTGCGAACGTTTCCAAATACTTGAAGCCCACCGGTGTCCGGGTGGCGCTCCTGACGGGCTCCACCGGCGTCAAGGACCGGCGGGAAATCCATGCCGGCCTGCAGGACGGAAGCATCGGCGTACTCATCGGCACCCATGCACTGATTGAAGACACCGTGCAGTTCAAGGCGCTGGGCCTGGCCATCGTGGACGAGCAGCACCGTTTCGGCGTGGACCAGCGCGCCCGGCTCTGGAACAAAGGCTGGCAGGGGGTGCCGCCGCATGTGCTGGTGATGACGGCAACGCCCATCCCGCGCACCCTGGCGATGACCCTGTACGGGGACCTGGATGTCTCCGTCATCGACGAAATGCCGCCGGGCCGAAAGCCGGTTACCACCCTCTGCGTGGGGGAGGAAAAGCGCCACGCGATGCACAACTTCATCCGTGACGAGATTGCCAAAGGCCGCCAGGCATTCATCGTGTATCCGCTCATCTTCGAGAGTGAAAAACTGGACTACAAGAACCTGGAACTGGGGTATGAGGAAATCGTCAGGACCTTCCCGCTGCCGGATTACAAGGTGGCCATCGTCCACGGACAGCAGACCTCCCAGGAAAAGGCGTTCAATATGGATGCCTTCGTGGCGGGCCGGGCGCATATCCTGGTGTCCACCACGGTGATCGAGGTGGGCGTGGACGTGCCCAATGCTTCCGTGATGGTGATCGAGAGCGCCGAACGATTCGGCCTGAGCCAGCTGCACCAGCTGCGCGGCCGCGTGGGCCGGGGCGCCGAGCGCTCATACTGCATCCTGATGCACGGTACCAAGGTTTCCAAGGAGTCCAGAAAGCGTCTGGACCTGCTGTGTGCCACGGAAAACGGCTTTGAACTGGCCGAAGAGGACATGAAGATGCGCGGCCCCGGGGACCTGGAAGGCACCCAGCAGAGCGGTCTCCCGATTTCCCTGAATATCGCCTCCCTGGCCAAGGACGGGCTCATTCTGAGTGATGCCCGCGGATACGCCCAGCACATTCTGGAGCTGGATCCTACATTGGAAAAGCCCGGCAATGCCGTTCTGGCAGCCGAGCTTCGAAAAGATAAGTATGTAAGTAAAGACTACTCCCAGATTTCCTGAGATCCTCTCGCTTCGCTCGGGATGACAGTTTATTTCATCCAGCGGTCCAGCCAGTCGAAGTAGCTGCGGTGCCAGTACAGGGCGTTCTGCGGCTTCAGGATCCAGTGGTTCTCGTTCGGGAAAACAATCAGTTTGGACGGAACGCCCATCAGCTGGGCGGCATTGAAGGCGGCCATGCCTTCGTCCACAGGCACGCGGAAGTCGCTGCCGCCGTGGATGCACAGGATAGGCGTGTGCCAGTTCGTCACCAGCTTGTGCGGGGAATGTTCGTAGTGGCGCCGGGCCTCGGGTTTGTCGCTCCANNNNAGGGGCGTGCCGCCATTGTCCCAGTTGGGGAACCACATTTCCTCGGTGGTCAGGTACATGTGCAGCTCGTTGAAGATGCCGGCGTGGGCGATGAAGCAGTCGTACACATCCTGGTGGATACCAGCCAGATAGTATACGCTGTAGCCGCCGTAGGAGGCGCCGCAGGCCGCAACGCCGCTCACGTACGGCTCGGCCTTGATATGGCGCGCCGCCGTCAGGTAGTCCTGCATGTTCAGGCCGATGTAGTCGCCCGAAATCTGCTCGCACCAGGGCTGGCCGAAGGCCGTGGTTCCGCGGCGGTTGGGCAGCACCACCACATATCCCTGATGGCACATCAGCAGGTAGTTCCAGCGGTAGCTCCAACCCTGGGAAAGCGTGCCCTGAGGGCCGCCCAGCGTGATTTCAATGGCGGGATAAGTCTTGGCCGGGTCAAACTGCGGCGGGAACAGCACCCAGGTAAGCATCTTCTGCCCGTCCACGGTATCCAGCCAGCGGGCTTCGGTCTCGTGCTTGTCCAGCTGGGACAGGATGTGTTCGTTCTCGAAGGTAATCTGCCGGATGGACTTGTCGTTCACAGCCACCAGTTCGGTGGGGAAGTCCATGGAGGCATAGGTGGTCAGGAGGGTTCCGTCCTGCAGCACGGCGAAGGGGGCCCCGAAGTCGAACCAAAGGGTGTCCGCGGTCAGGCGGAAGAAGACGGGGGCGGGGTCCGGCACCACGTCGAAGATGCCCTGGATTCCTTCGGCCAGGGCTGCAAAATACACGGAATGGCCATCGGCCGCCCAAACGGGGCTGTCCACATTGTATTTGAAATCGGCGGTGAGGTCCCGGATATTGGTAACTTCCGGGTTGGCGCACTGGCCTTCCCCTTCGGGTTCGTAGCACACATCGGCCATCATCAGGCGCACCTTGTCGGCCTCGTAGCCGTCGCGTTCCATCGAAAGCCAGGCCAGATGACTGCCGTCGGGGCTCCAGATGGGATGGGTGTCGTAGCCGCCCTCGAAGGTGACCTGGGTGGTCTCGCCCGTGAGCGGGCAATACAGGTAGATACAGGTGTTGGTGGAGAAGGCGTACTGCTTGCCAGTCAGTTTCTTACAGGCGTAGGCAATGTAACGGCCGTCGGGGCTCCAGCAAAGGTCGGCGATGTCTCCGAAGGGGCCGTTGGGCAGCTCAAACAGCTCGTCTCCCAGCAGGTCCATCCCCTCGGTGATGAGGCCGTTTCCCAGCGTGGCCAGGAAGGTATGGTTGATGTCCGTGCGCCAGTGGTCCCAGTGGCGGTACATCAGGTCCTCGGTGGCGTAGGCTTCGGCCTTGTCCAGCAGCGGGTCGGTGTCCGAAGGCACTTCCACGGCGCTGTGCACGGTGGAAACATACAGTACCTGCGCGGCGTCCGGCGACAGCAGGTAGTCGTCGATGCCTTTTTCGACCTTGGTCAGCTGTTCCCGTTTGCCCAGCTTCCCGTTTTGATACGGGGCCTTGAACAGCTGGCCTTCCTGCAGGAAGAAGATGGCGCTGCCGTCAGGGCTCCATCGGGCCGATGCAATGCTCTTCCCGTCCATGGTGAGTTGCGTAGGATTGCCGCCCTCCACGGGGATGGTGAACAGGTTGCGGACGCTGCGGTTGTCCGCGATGCTGGTATAGCTGACGCCATACAGGATGGTCTTTCCGTCGGGGGAGAGTTGCGGGTCGCTCAGCCGTCCCAGGGACAGAAGGACTTCGGGGGTCATATGCCCGTCGGGAATCTCCAGTTGGGCCGGGCCGATGTAACCTTGCTTGGGTTTCATTTCGTTGTCGTTGCTGCAGGCGGCCAGCAGCAGAAGGCTGGCGGCTGCGATGGTTAAAGATCTAATGTTCATATAGTTGAATGGCTTTTTTCAAGGATTCCTTTACCTCCTGCCGAAGGCTCTCCGGCTCCAGTACTTCCAGCCGGTCCCCGCGTTTGCACAGTTCCATCACCAGGTTGGGATTGGGAACGACGCGAAGGGCGAAAAGGGCGTGGTCTCCCTCCTGGCCCAGGAAGACCTGGGAGGGGTGCAAGGGGAGGTCCTGCAGATAGGCGGCTTCCCGCAGGGTCGTACGCAGTTTCACCAGCACGGGCTGCTGCCCTTCCGGCAGGTAGATGCCGTAACTGGCGGAAAAAATTTCCTGGACGTCGAAGCCGGCGGGCATCCGGAAATGCTCTCCGGTGCGGCTCAGCGCCACAATCCGGTCCATTGCATAGACCCGGAGGGCATCGGCCTCCCGGCTGAAGGCCACCACATACCAGCGCTTCGCAAATTCTTTGACGGCGTAGGGGAGGATGGTGCGATGCTCGGCTTCGGCACTCATGTATTTCCGATAGCTAATCTCAAGGACGGCGTTGTCCAGCATCGCCTGCATCACCACGGTCAGATAGGCGTGTCCGGAGGGGATGTCCTCCACGGCCACCCGCCCGCCGAGGCGCTCCTTTCCCAGGGTCAGGAGGCTGTTTACGGTGAATGTATCAATCAGGTAATCAACGGCTTCCCGTTTGTCTATTGCACTTTCACTGCGGTCGATGCGGTAGCGGTTGGTGGAACGGTCGCAGGTGATGGCGATACCGAAAACCTCTTCGATGGCGGAGCGGTGGTTCCCGAAACTGCGGCGCGGATAACTGCCGCCATAGCGCTGCTCCCAGCGCGCCTGCACCTCTCTCCAGGAGAGCCCCCTGTCGCCGGCTTCGGCAAAAGACTGCACCAGGAAGATATATTTATCGACAAGTTCCGGAACCATAGTTCCTACAAATTTACGATTTTTTCCTAAATTTGCGGATTAGTAGTGTATAAATCATAGAGTAATGGATAATTTTACGCGCAAATATGTGGAGGGTTTCATGGGCGACGTGATTGCCCGCAACCCCGGAGAAGCCGAATTTCACCAGGCAGTTCGTGAAGTGGTGGAGAGCGTGGCTCCCTATGTGACCGCTTATCCCCATTTGATGGACCAGAAGGTGCTGGAACGCATCGTGGAGCCGGAACGGATCATCATCTTCCGCGTTCCCTGGATGGACGACCGCGGCGAGGTGCACATCAACCGCGGCTTCCGCGTGCAGTGCAACAGCGCCATCGGCCCGTATAAGGGCGGCATCCGTTTCCATCCCAGCGTGAACCTGAGCATCATGAAGTTCCTGGCCTTCGAACAGACCTTCAAGAATGCCCTGACCACCCTGCCGATGGGCGGCGCCAAGGGCGGCAGCGACTTCAATCCCCGCGGCAAGTCCGACGCGGAAGTCATGCGTTTCTGCCAGAGTTTCATGACCGAACTGTCCCGTCACATCGGGGCCGATACGGACGTTCCCGCCGGCGACATCGGCGTGGGCGGCCGCGAAATCGGCTATCTCTTCGGCCAGTACAAGCGCCTGCGGGACGAGTTTACCGGCAGTCTGACCGGCAAGGGCCTCAACTGGGGCGGCTCCCTGCTGCGTCCAGAAGCCACCGGCTATGGCCTGTGCTATTTCGCCCAGCAGATGCTGGAGACCCGTGGCCAGAGCTTCGAAGGCAAGAAGGTGAACATCTCCGGCGCCGGCAACGTGGCCCAGTATGCGGCCCAGAAGGCCATGCGCCTGGGTGCCATCGTCCAGACCCTCTCGGACTCCGACGGCTTCGTCTATGATCCGGAAGGGCTGAATGAGGAAAAGATGGCTTATGTGCTGGAACTCAAGAATATCCGCCGTGGCCGCATCAAGGAGTATGCCCAGAAGTATCCGCAGGCTAGCTACTATCCCGGGGAGCGTCCCTGGGGGATTCCCTGCGACATCGCCCTGCCTTGTGCCACCCAGAACGAAATTGAGGCCGCCGATGCTGAAAACATCGTAAAGGGCGGTGCCATCTGCGTGGCCGAAGGGGCCAACATGCCCACCACGCCGGATGCCATCCGCATCATCCAGGGAGCCGGCCTGCTCTATTCCCCGGGCAAGGCGTCCAATGCCGGCGGCGTGGCCACATCGGGCCTGGAAATGAGTCAGAATTCCATGCGGCAGCACTGGACCGCCGAAGAAGTGGACCAGTACCTGCGCCGCATCATGCAGGATATCCATGCCGCCTGTGTCAAATACGGCACAGAGGAGGATGGAAACGTCAATTACGTAAAAGGCGCCAACCTGGCCGGTTTCATCAAGGTGGCCGGCGCAATGGTGGACCAAGGACTGGTATAGAATGGAAACAGGGGCACTGATGGCCAGACGGATCCGGCGGATTCTGTTGGTCTGTAACAACTACGACAATTTTTCGCTGGAAGAGGACGGGCGCCTGGATATGCGCATTGCCCGGGAGTACTCGGAACTGAACCTGAGCAATCCGCCCGTGTTCGAGCGCGTGGCCACCACCCGTCAGGCCTTGGATATGGCCCGGGAAGGCTATCGCTGGGACCTGGTGATCACGATGTACAGCGCAGGGGAGCTGGACGTGTTCAGCTTTGCCGCCAGCCTGAAGGCCCTGTCGCCCGATACCCCGGTGGTGCTGCTCACTTCCTTCTCCAAGGAAGTGTACCGGCAGCTGGAAAGCAAGGACCGCAGCTGTATCGACTATGTGTTCAACTGGAACGGTTCCACGGACCTGATCATTGCCATCATCAAACTGCTGGAAGACAGCCTCAATGCCCCGGAGGACATCCTGCAGAGCGGCGTGCAGTGCATTCTGCTCATTGAAGATTCGGTCCGATACTATTCTTCCTACCTTCCGCTGCTGTACAAACTGGTGCTGCAGCAAAACTTCGCGGCGGTGAAGGATGCCCTGAACGAGGAGCAGCAGATTTTCCGCAAGCGGGCCCGGCCCAAAATTCTGATGGCCACTAACTTCGACGATGCCGTCCACTTGTACAACACCTACAAGGAGAACCTGCTGGGCGTCATTTCCGACATCGGCTTTGTGATGCATCGCGGCGACAGGCAGTCCGAAGAAAAGCTGGATGCCGGCGTGGACCTTTGCAAATTCATCCGCAGCGATGCGCCCCGTATGCCCATCCTGATGCAGAGTTCCCAGGAAAGCATGCGTTCCGTGGCCGAAGGCCTGCATGCCGGCTTCCTGATGAAGCGCTCCAAAACCCTGACCCACGAACTGACCGAATACATCGGCCGGGAATTCGGCTTCGGCGATTTTGTGGCGACGAACGACCGCGGGCGGGAAATTGCCCGCGCCACGGACCTCCAAGGGGTGGAAGACCTGCTGGGGACCCTGCCGGATAAGGTACTGGACAAGCTCCGCAGCAAGAACTATATCTCCCGCTGGCTGCTGGCCCGGGGTATTTTCCAGGAAGGCAACACCATCAAGAGCAGCATGCTCCCGACGGCCGCCGAGTTCCGTGCGATGGCCATTCCCCTCATCCACAACTACCGGGTGCGTCAGAGCCTGGGCGTGGTGGCCCGCTTCGACCCGGCCACGTATAACGACGCTATCTGGTTCGCCCGCTTCGGCGAAGGCTCCCTGGGCGGAAAGGCCCGCGGCCTGGCCTTCCTGAACCACATCCTGTATGAGCACCGGCTGTACGACAAGTGGGAGGACGTGCACGTGACCGTGCCCCGGACGCTGGTGATCGCCACGGAATATTTCGACCGTTTCATCCTGGAAAACGGCTTGCATTACGTGATCAATGCGGATATTTCGGATGCGGAAATCCTGTCGGAATTCGTGTCTTCCAACCTGCCCCTGGAGCTGGTGGAGGCCCTCCGTTCCTTTATCCGGGTGGTGCGCACCCCGCTGGCCGTGCGCTCTTCTTCCAAACTGGAAGACTCTTATTATCAGCCGTTTGCGGGGGTCTATTCCACCTACATGATTCCGGCGGTGGAGAACGAGGACCAGCAGTTGCGCCTGCTGTCCAAGGCCATCAAGAGCGTGTATGCTTCGGTGTATTTCGCGGCTTCGCGTGGCTATATCACGGCCACGGCCAATGTGATTTCGGAAGAGAAGATGGCCATCATCCTGCAGGAGATCTGCGGCACCGAGCAGCAGGGCTGCTTCTTCCCGACGCTCTCCGGCGTGGCGCGCAGCGTGAACTTCTATCCCATCGGCTACGAAAAGGCCGAAGAAGGCATCGTGAAGCTGGCCTATGGCCTGGGCAAGGCCGTGGTGGATGGAGAACAGGTGCTGCGTTTCAGCCCGGCCTATCCCAAGCACGTGCTCCAGACTTCGACCCCCGACCTTTGTATGCGGGAAACCCAGCAGGTGATGTATGCGCTTGATTTGCAGGCCGATAAATTCAAGACTTCGGTGGACGACGCCGTGAACCTGCGCCGGGTTCCCATCGTGGACTGCGAGCCGTTCCCTTCCTTCGCCCGGGTGGTGTCCACCTACGACTACGAGAATCAGCGGATGGTGGATTCGCCGCTGGCCAAGGGACCCAAGGCGGTCACCTTCGCCCATGTGCTGCGCTACGGCACCTTCCCGCTGGCACCCATCGTCCAGGAATTGCTGACCATCTGCGCCAAGGAAATGCAGTGCAGTGTGGAGCTGGAATTTGCCGCGGAACTGACAACGGGCCTGTTCAACGCCCTGCAGATCCGGCCCATCTCGGCCGACAGCCTCTATGCCGAAGTGGACTGGCGGGGGATTGACACCGAGGGCGCCATCGTGCGCTCGGAAAGCGCGCTGGGGACCGGCTGGATCCAGGATTTGCACGACGTGGTGTATCTGAAGCCGGACGCCTTCGACAAGATGAAAACGGAGGAAATGGCCGCCCAGCTGAAGGAGCTGAACGCCGTCTTCCGCGCCGAAGGGCGGCAGTATGTGCTCATCGGCTACGGCCGCTGGGGCTCCAGCATCCCCAGCCTGGGCGTGCCGGTGGTCTGGAGCGATATCTCGGAGGCTAAAGTACTGGTAGAGTGCTCTTTACCGGACTTCCGCGTGGACCCCAGCCAGGGTACGCATTTCTTCCAGAACCTGACCTCCTTCAACGCCGGTTACGTGAACGTGGATCCCTATTCCCGCCGCGACGACGCGCTGGACCTGACGTCCCTGGACGCCCTGCCCGCCGTGCACGAAACGGCCTTCCTTCGGCACGTGCGCCTGGACGCCCCGCTCACCGTCTGCGTGGACGGCCGCGCAGGCAGGGCCTTGATCAAGGTTTAAGCGGACACGGGTTCATTTGGGTTTCTCATGGTTTTTCGATACATTTGCAAAATATACCAGAAAAGACTATTGCCCTTTTCCGCCAATGAGGAATAACAATCAATCTAACCGTCTCATTAAGTGGTGTGTAATCGCTTTGGATTTCATTTCACTATGGGTTACGTTGTACATTGTCCTCGAATCCTTTCCCGCCTTTGAACGCTGGGATTCCGATAAGTTGAGTGTCTTCTGGCTGGTAGAGACAGTGGCCATGATGCTGTCCGAGTGGCGGTTCTCTTCCACCATTCACGAACGGCAGGTGGGGGCCAATCAGATCCTTCGGCGTACCACGATGCTGGTACTCATTCAGACGCTGGGTACTTATCTGCTCCTGAGGGCCATTAGGTTCCCGTCCCGTATGGGATGGCGCCTGCTTTTTATCGGATTGGGGCTTTTGGTAATACTTCTATCGCTGCGTTTTTTTGAAAGATGGCTGCTGAAGTATATGCGGAGCAAAGGTTTCAATACCCGCTATGTTACCATTGTGGGAAACGGGACTGCTGTTCAGCATCTCCGTGAGAAACTGCTGCAAAATCCCACCCTGGGCTATCGTGTCCGGGGTGACTATGACCAGATTTCGGAGTTTGTTTCTCTGCTGGATAACCCTGAGAACCTCCGCCTGGGGGACGAACTGTACCTGTCGGTATCGCGCCAGGAGCGGGATCTCATCAGTCGTACGGCGCTCCTGTGTGGCAACCGGATGGTGAAGTTCTTCTATGTTCAGCCGGACGAGGAAATGCTGAACCTGGAACCTGTGATGGTAGGGGAGATGGAACTGTTCACCACGTACACCAGTCCGCTGGATGATTCCTTGAACAGGGTGACGAAGCGTCTCTTCGACATCATCATTGCTATTATAGCCCTGCTGTTTACAGCCCTTCTGTTGCCCTTTATCTTCGTAATCGTCAAAATCCAGAGTCCGGGTCCGCTGTTTTTCCGTCAGCGGCGTACCGGTCTGGGCGGTCACGAATTCTGGTGCTATAAGTTCCGTTCCATGCATGTGAACGCCGACAGCGATACCCGTCAGGCGACGCTGGACGATCCTCGCAAGTATCCCTTCGGCAATTTTATGCGGAAGTCTAACATTGACGAACTGCCTCAGTTCTGGAACGTCCTCAAGGGGGATATGAGCGTCGTAGGGCCGCGTCCGCATATGCTGGCCCATACCGAGCAGTATTCCCGGCTGATCAGCAAGTATATGGTCCGGCATTTTGTCAAACCTGGCATTACGGGTTGGGCACAGGTGACAGGTTTCCGCGGTGAATCAAACGCGACGAGAAAGCGTATTGACGGGCGATGGAGAATAAGATAAACAGCAAGCGCATCGCCAAGAACACAGTCGTTCTTTATTTTCGGACATTGGTAACAATGGCCATTTCGCTCTATACCAGTCGCGTCGTGCTTAACTCGCTAGGGATAGATGATTATGGCACATACAATGTCGTGGGTGGTATGGTGGGGATGTTTGCCGTCATTTCGGGTGCCCTGTCTGGCGCAATAAGCCGTTTCATCACTTTTGAGCTGGGGAAGGACAATGGTGAAAAATTGAGTAGGGTATTCTCAACGAGTGTCAATATCCAGCTTATTACTTCGTTCATAATCATTATTCTCGGTGAGATAGTAGGCGTTTGGTTTTTAAACCACAAGATGGTTATCCCTGATGGTCGTATTGTTGCGGCCAATTGGGTATTGCAATGCTCGTTGCTCTCGTTTTGCATCAATCTAATCAGCATTCCTTACAATGCCTGCATAATTGCACACGAGCGTATGACGGCATTCGCTTATATCAGTATTCTTGAAGCCGTCCTAAAGCTTGCGGTATGCTTTCTAATAGTGATCTCACCGTGGGACCGGCTTGTTAGTTATGCAGTTCTTTTATTGTGCGTGGCTGTTATCATTCGGCTGATATATGGTTTATATTGCCATCGCCATTTTCAAGAAAGCCATTATCGTTTTATTTACGATCGCGACTTGTTTAAAGAGATGGCCGGCTTTTCCGGATGGAGTTTTTTTACTAACGGGGCGTATGTCTTTAACACGCAAGGAATAAATCTTCTTATCAATTTATTCTTTGGTGTAGGAGTAAATGCTGCCAGAGGCATTGCTTCACAAGTGGAACACGCTGTCAGGCATCTGGTCGATAGCTTTACTATGGCAATTAATCCTCAGATTACCAAGAGTTATGCAGCCGGGGACAAGGATTCGATGTTTCAACTGGTTTGTCGTGGCGCAAAATACTCTTATTTTCTTCTTCTGTTTTTATCATTGCCTGTCTTTATGGAGGCAGACCAGATTCTTACTATCTGGCTGAAAACTGTACCTGAGCATACCACTATTTTTGTTCGGCTTTCCATAGTGGCTACACTGATACGCATAGTGGGCAAACCCGGACATACGGCATCAATGGCTACGGGAAAAATACGCCGATATGTCCTGTGGGTGACACCAGTTTATTTGTTGGCTTTCCCGCTGACGTGGATCGCCTTTTCATTAGGCGCGGTGTCAGAGTCTACTTATATTATCCTTATCGTGGTCAATTTAGTTGTGGAGATTGTCAGGCTCGGTGTTATGAAAGGGCTGCTTGATTTCCCGATAGGAACATTCCTGCGCGATGTCTGTATTAGGATATTGATAGTCACCTTAGTATCCCTTGTCCTCCCTTTGTGTTTGGTCCTTTCCATGCCCCAATCCTGGTGGAGATTTGTTCTTTCTCTCATTTTATGCATCGTTAATGTGGCTGTCTCTGTTTATTTCCTTGGAATGACAGTCGATGAGAGAAAGCATATAAATGTTTTGATTTCAAAGAAACTACATTTATTATGAAGGCGCTTAGGTTTTATTTGATCATGGCTCTATTAATATTGGGGAACATCATCAATATGGTATTCCCCAAGGGCGTGGGGCTTGTGGGACAAGTGGGTATAATTGAGGACCTAAGTAAGTACATTTACGGACTGGCAATTGTCATTATGCTTCCGTCGGTGTTTTCTACGACGTCGTTTTATTTCTCGAAAATGAAGTATATGGCTTTCGTCATAGTATTTTATATTGTTTTTGCTTATGCTTCTGAAGTAACTTTCGAGTTGAGTCAATACATCAAGATGTTCATGATATGCATCTCGTTTGTTTTTTTTGAAGATGTATTTGACAATTCTTTCAAAATTGACCGTAGAGTTATTGTCCTTTATATAATCTCGGCTTTTCTAAATGTGGTTTATCTTACGATTTTACAAAACCGATTAGGAATTGCCATAGATAATGAGGGCGAAACATCCGGTGGTCAAAGTTTAGCGAATGTCATGGTCTTATTGGTCCCTTTGTTTTTTTACTTTTTCAAAGGGCGGGTCAGTGTCTTCCTATATTCTCTTGGCCTGATTGTCGTGCTTGTTTCATTGCGTCGCACCGCTATATTGGCTTATTTGCTTTGCCTGCCGTTCATTGTTCAATATATGCAAAAAGGGAGGACCTTGAAAGGTACCGCAATATTGTTATTGATAGGCGTATCGATAATTGTCTTTTATATTTATACTCACTATTGGTATATCATTCAAGACCGTTTTATGGATATGCTGGTTGCCAATGATGAGGGGAACTACGGCAGTGGACGTACAGGTTGGTGGAGAGCACTTATTGTTAATTATTTATCGGCGCCGCTTCATTATCTACAAGGTTTTGGCCTGGGTAGGGTGGCTATTGACATGGAATTGGCTGGGGCGCCATATGGACACGCTCATAGTGGTTATCTTGAAATTATATATACATTTGGATTGTTAGGGTTTTATTTGTGGTTTGGAACTTTTCGGAATATACTCAAAATTCCGAGGGCGGATTCTATCGAAAACTGTGCCCCTCTAATTAGAATGTCCGTATATTCATATCTTTTTATATCGTTGTTTTCGGCATCTACTTTTCAGCCCAATATTGTTTGTGTGGCATTATTCGCAGTCCTGATGTTGCGCCGAAGCCAATGGGTAGAATCCAAAGTTAAATGATGGTGAACTATTCGTTTATTATTCCTCATCGGAACTCTCTCAGATTGCTTGAACGTTGTCTGGACAGCATTCCATATAGGGACGATATTGAGATTATTATCATTGATGACAATAGCGATATTGAGTCCAGGGCTCAAGCAAGCAGGAAAGATACACGCATCATTTTCATTGATGAATTGCATTCGAAAGGTGCCGGAAGAGCCAGGAATTATGGAGTTAAAGAGGCCGTTGGCAAGTGGCTTGTTTTCGCTGATTGCGATGATTATTTCGTGCCCGGTTTTTTGGATGTCTTAGATAAATATAAGGATCTGGATATTGAGGTAGTATATTATAATGCTCAAGCTGTGCACACAGTCTCTTTGGCTCCTATGCCAGGCTTTTTAAGAAGTCGTAACAATTATTTTAGCAGTTATGACGGTAGCAAGAAAGCAGAGGATGCCATTAGATTCAAGCTCCACGCTCCGTGGTGGAAAATGGTCAGGCGGGATTTCATTGAAAAGTATCAGATCCAATTTGAGGAGGTTCCTAAAGGGAATGATGTCTTTTTTACTTATCAAGTTGGCACCTTCGCGAAAAAGATTAGCGTCGAGAGCAAGCAATTGTATGTCTATACTTATAATCCCGATGGAATTACCCACGGTCGAAAGAATAAAGAGATATATCTAAGTTCACTACATAGGATGATGAAAGCTAACTCATTTCTAATGTACATTGGCTATCCTGAGTGGAGGTATGATATTCCTCGATATTGGATGAGAATCATTAAACACGATGGTTTGGGCGTTTTTCTTCAAACAGTATTTACTTACTGTATGAACTATAAGACACTGTCCTCGACAAAAATGGAATATATCGAGAAGATAAGTCCGCGAATAAATGACGGTAGAGGGGACGTTTAAGAAAACCCACGTGAGTATGAAAAAGTGATTAATTCGAAGAAACGATGATACAGTCAAAAGAAGACCTCAAGTTATATTTAAAGGCGGATCGCGCCGCATATGGGAAATCTAATCGTCTGTTTGTCAAGTGGATAACCTGTAGCGATGAGTATTCCATCCGTGCTTTTATGGTGGTGCTCCGTCATTATGAGTACTATTTGAATAAAAATCGGAATGTGTTTGACATCATTCCTTATCTCTTCTATTGGTGGAACTATCGCCGCCTGAAGAATAAATCGGGACTATTCCTTTCGCCGAATGTTGCTGATGCTGGTTTTTTCCCCAGGCACGCGGGTTTCTTCCGTGCCGGGTCTTATGTCCACATCGGGAAGAACTGCTCTGTATTGCCGATGGTCCTTTTCGGCAAAAAGAAGCCCGGTATAGAAGCGACTATAACTGTCGGGGAAAATTGTAATATCGGCACGGGTGCCACCATTCTCGGTCCGCTCACTATCGGCAATAATGTGACCATTGGGGCCGGATCTGTTGTCAATAAGGATATCCCGGACAATGCTGTTGTCGCCGGCGTTCCTGCCCGTATTATCCGATTTGTGAACAATGAATAGACTTCTTGCCCTCATAGTAGCAATTCTTTCTTTGTGCTCTTCCTTGTCCCAGGCAAAAGATAAGGTGTATCGTCTTTCTGGGAGGTCGGATGAATACAATATCCGCTACTTGTATCATCAGAGTTTTATCCAGCCAATTTTGAGGGATACGGTAGTCTATATCGGAGTAGATCTGCCTGAATCATTTGTCCTGGAACTTGCCGGGCCGCAAGAAGGCGAAAAATCGGTTCTGGTTTATAATGATGACCAGGAAATGAGTATTTCGATGAAGAATGGCAGATATGTTATTGATGGCAGGTCTTTTAGGGCGCCTGCTGGCGGTGGCAATAAACTGTCATTTTATTACATTAACGGGAAGCTCATTGTTTATGTCGATGACAAAAAGGCTGGGAAAGTGAAGGTGGACCTGAATCCCAAGAAGCGCATCGGCGTGAAATGGAAGGCCGATGGAACCCTTTCCTACGATTACCTTTGCTGTTACGAGATATGCGAGTTTAAAGATGTCAAATATGGGGAGATGTTTGATGATGGCGTATTCAGGCAGATGAAGTCTTTCTTCACAAGCCAGAGTATCGGCAAAGACTATAGTCTGAATTTCCCGGCTGATGTCACTTGTCATTCCCCCCGTTCAATGCGTTTTGAGTACCGCTTTGAGGACGCAAAAACAGAGGAAGATAAGTCGAAAACACAAAGAACAAGGAGTGAGATTTCGGGCGTCCACTCTTCTTCGTTGATGGGGAAGTGGATTATTGAGTTCGATTTTCTGATCCCAGAGGAGACCATGGATGATGCCGAGAATAAAGAGATTATAACCCAGTTGCATGAAGGAAGCGATGACGCGATTTCGCCGGCTTTTTGTTTGGGAATGTGGAAAGGGGAACTCTTTTGCCGCTTAAGAGGTGATAACATACCAATAGGACAGTGGAAAAAGCGCAATGTGCCCTCTGGCGGGACGCATTTGACCAGCCTTGCCTACCTGGAAAAAGGCGTATGGCATCATGTGAAAGTTTTCTTGCGGGAGGCGTATCAGCAGAGTATGAATCCGTTGACAGTTGTTTGGCTGGATTCAAAAAAAGTGTTTGAAAGCCGGTTGCCCAACTGCTATAATTATGAACCACGGAAGCAAGGGGCATATAATTATTTGAAATTTGGAATTTATAAATCCGCTTGGATAAACATCGAGGAATGTAGCGAAGAAAAAAGCCGGCGTGTTTACTATTTTGACAATTATAAGGTCCGTTATTAGGTATGAGCGAAGTACTGTTTGTGGGATGGGTCAACCAGGGGAATATTCCTCTTGTCGGCGAGACTGTAAAGAACCAGTTTATCATCAGGGAACTGGAGAAGTACTGCCGTGTCAGAGTCCTGGATTTCTATCATAGGAAAAAACGTCCTTGGGTATATCTCAGAGCTGCGTGGATGTTTGTCCGCTATCCCCAAGCTCATATAATCTTTTCCACGTCGGCGAAGAATGTGTACGTAATCCTGCGCATCCTGAAATCGTTCGGCATCAAGCGGCACATTATTCATTGGGTAATTGGTGGAGCATTCGGCCAGTTGGTGAAGTCGGGTCGGTTTAAGGCAGATGTTTTCAATTACGTGGACATCAATTTAGTGCAGAGCCGAAAGATGATTACGCAATTGGAAGAGGCCGGTGTCCATAATGCGGAATATATAAACAACTTCAAGCCTATTACATTTATACCTGACATAGACAAATGCCTGGAAAAACGAAATGCCCAGGGAAAGACGAGATTCGTTTTTTTGAGCCGAGTCCATCCGGCCAAGGGATGTGACTATATTTTACAGGCTGCGGCAACACTCGCAGAACAGGGATATCGTGACAAGTTCATCATTGACTTCTATGGAGAAATCGATGATGATTATCGCGAGCGTTTTATGGAGCAAGTCAATAGCTTGGACAATGTGGCGTATAAAGGGGTGCTGAATCTGATGGATAGCGCCGGATATCAGGTCCTCTCTTCCTACCATGCCTTTTTGTTCCCGACATTTCATCCCAGTGAGGGCTTTGCCGGTGTGTTCATAGACGCTTTCATAGCCGGTCTTCCCGTGATTGCTTCGGACTGGGCCTATAATCGGGAAATTCTGGACGATGGCAGATTGGGAGTGATTGTTCCTGTTCATCGGTTGGATCTTCTTTCGGATGCGATGTCGGACTGCATGGACGGCCAGCTGGATTTAGAAGGAATGGCGCGGAAAGCCTTTGCCGAGGCGAGCCGGTATGATGCGGCAAATGTGATTACTAAGGAGTTCATCCATAAATTAGGATTGTTGTAAATTCGTAAGCTTTCCTAATACAGACGATTGATGATGCAAAAAGAAGATAGGATAGAATTAAACGGTATGAAAGTTTTCCCTTTCAGCTCTCCCACGGAGTTGTTGCACTATGTGGATAGGAACAAGGGAATTCTGGTGGCCGTTAACGCTGAAAAAGTGACTAAAGCTACAGACGAGACCAGAGTTATAGTGAACGAGAACATTGGTTATGCCGATGGACAGGAAGTGATTGATGCGACGGTTTCTAAACTTAAGGAAGAGTTTGAAGGAATAAACATTGTGGGCTATAGAAACGGTTATATCCAGACGCAAGAGGAGAGAGAAGAATTAATCCGTGATGTCGCGGCGAGGAAGCCTGATGTGGTTTTCGTCGCTATGGGATCCCCTTTACAAGAGTTCCTGATGGCGGATATGATGAAGGTGCATCCGGCAATCTATCAGGGACTTGGCGGCAGTTTCGATGTTTATACGGGAAGGGTCAAGCGAGCTCCGCTGTGGTGGCAGAAGCATAACCTGGAGTTCCTGTACAGGTTCCTAAAACAGCCTCAGAGATACCGACGGGAGTATTATCGTCTGAAATTCCTGGCGTGGATGATGATGGGCCGATTCAGTAAGTAGTGTTTGTTAAGAAAGTGTGGTTATGAAAAGAGTAATGCTGGTATTCGGGACAAGGCCGGAGGCCATCAAGATGTGCCCGCTGGTGAAGGAGTTCCAAAAATATCCGGAAGACTTTGAGACCATCGTTTGTGTTACCGGGCAGCACCGTAAAATGCTGGACCAGGTGCTGCATATTTTTAATGTGGTGCCTGACTATGACCTGAATATAATGAAGCAGGGGCAGGATCTGTATGATGTCACCGCTCGTGTCCTTACTGGAATGCGTGGCGTGTTCAAAGAGTGCATGCCGGATGTGGTGCTGGTACACGGCGATACCACTACCTCTACTGCTGCAGCAGATTTTGCTCCTACTCCGCTTAGTGAAAAGAACCTTCAGGAAGAAAAGGCTCACGGACAGATCTTTGTAACGGGCAACACGGTTATTGATGCACTCCATATGGTTGTGGACAAATTGAAGACCGACAAGGCATTGGCTGATGAACAAATCACGGTGCTGAAGAAGGCCGGTTACGATGTGACACGCCTTGATGGCGGCAAGAAGCTGGTTCTTATCACCGGTCACCGCCGCGAGAATTTTGGTGATGGCTTTATCAGTATGGTAACGGCTATGAAGGATTTGAGCGAGAAGTATCCCGATGTGGACTTCGTTTATCCGATGCACTTGAATCCGAATGTGCGTAAGCCTATCCACGAGGTGTTTGGTGAAGATTTGACGCGCCCGAATTTCTTCTTCATCGAGCCCCTCCAGTATCTGGAGTTTGTATATCTTATGGAGAAGAGTACCGTCGTGCTCACCGACTCTGGCGGCATCCAGGAGGAAGCCCCCGGACTTGGAAAGCCGGTGCTCGTAATGCGCGACACTACCGAGCGTCCCGAAGCCCTTAAGAGTGGTACAGTTCATTTAGTAGGTACCAACCACGACCTCATCGTGAAAGAAGTGAGCACACTCCTTGATAATCCTGCCGCATACGAGCGAATGAGTAAGGCTGTGAATCCATACGGTGACGGCAAAGCCTGCGAACGTATTGTAAGAGCCCTCAATGGCGAAGCCGTTGATAGATATGAAGTTTAGCATTTAACAAGATGATAAACAATAATATAATATGATTAACGTAATTGGCTTAGGCTACATTGGCCTTCCGACGGCCCTTATGATGGCGTCGCATGGCGTTGAGGTAATTGGTACAGATTACAACAAAGAATTAGTAGCTACCCTTAATGCTGGCAAGACCACCTTTAAGGAAGATGGCCTGGATGAACTTTTTCAAGTTGCCGTAAAGGCGGGTATTAGGTTTACCACGGAATATCAGAAGACAGATATGTACATTGTCTCAGTTCCCACTCCTTATGACAAGTTCAGCAAGAAGGTGGACGCTTGTTACGTAGTAGCCGCCGTTAAGGATGTGATGAAAGTATGCCCAAAGGGAGCAACGGTGGTGATTGAAAGCACCGTTAGCCCTGGGACTATTGACAAGTTCGTGCGCCCTGTCATTGAGGCAAACGGCTTCAAAATTGGTGTAGATATCAACCTTGTTCACGCCCCGGAGCGCATTATCCCCGGCAATATGGTGTATGAGCTACTCCATAACAACCGCACGATCGGTACAGATAGCAAAGAGATAGGGGAGAAGGTGAAGCAGTACTATGCCTCCTTCTGTCAGGGCGAAATCGTTGTTACCGACATCCGCACGGCAGAGATGACCAAGGTGGTCGAGAATACCTACCGTGCAGTCAATATCGCTTTTGCCAACGAACT